>JANQOA010000383.1 GCA_028279305.1 Pseudomonadales bacterium | reverse complement strand
CGGGCCAGGCCGCTGATGCGCGAATGGCGGACGTATCCCGGTGCCGCGCAAACACCTGGCTGCGCTTTCCGCTGATCGAGAACTTCCCGGATGACAATGCAACTCCCGAGGCGGATGCGGTGGAAATGTACTTCTGCACATTCAACGAAGGCACTGACATGGCGGCCGTGGAAGCCGCGGAAGCGGGTTTTGTTAAAGCCAACGGCAACGCCCCGGTAGCGCTGGAGCGCTGGGTGCCGTTTCTGGCCAACACCCCGCTGGACCTCATCTACCTGATGGCGCATGAAGACCTCACCAGCTTTACCGACTTCAACACCAGATGGCAGTTCTCAGAAACCGGACAGGCCAACCTGGCGGAGTTTAACCGCATCATGAACTGCGAAGCCGGGATTTTTACCGGCCGCATCATCCACCAGCCGGCGGAATAACTCAGCGGCGGGGGTACCGCACCCCAATGGCGGGTGCGGTATACCGCCGGTTCAGAGCTGGTACAGGGCTTTCACGTTATCGTGAACGATCTTGTTTTTCGCCTGCGCGGAGAAATCCTCAAACATCTCGTCCAACACAGCCGCGGAGCAGGGCCAGGTTGAATCCGTATGGGGGTAATCCGAGCCCCACATGAGGGTATCTTCACCAATCATGTCCCGGGTGCGCAGCGCCGCCTGATCGTTTTCGATGGTGGCGTAAAACTGGCGCTGCCAGATTTCACCCACAGGCCGGGGTTTTGCCATGTCCGGGTTACGCCCGTACTCACGCTTCCAGGCCTGATCAATGCGCTCCAGCCAGTAAGCAATCCAACCGGCATTAAACTCCGCAACAACGATTTTCAGCTCGGGGTGCTTCTCACAGATGCCCCGGCACATGAAGTCCACCAGGGTCGGCTGAATCAACGCCGCCGTGTTGCCGTACATGGCAATGGAATCCGCGCTGTTAAATTCTTTCACCCAATTGGGGTTGTGGGATGAACAACCCACATGAAAAGACACCGGTATACCCGCCTCTTCAGCACAGGCCCAGATCGGCGCGTAGTCCTCTTCAGTGTAACTGCGCCCCTTGGGGGCGTTGCAGGGGATGATCACCCCCTTATAACCCTTGGTGATCACCCGCTGAAGCTCTTCCAGCGCGGCCGCCGGGTCCTGCACCGGCAGTGCGGCCAGACCGTACAGGCGTCCGTTGGATGCGGCACAGAAATCGTGCAGCCAATCATTGTAGTTTTTCTGCAGCGCAACAAGTAACTCAACGTTGCGCATGCTGAACATGGAAAAGAACCCCGGGTAGAGAATTTCCAGCGCCACCCCGTCCACATCCTGGTCGTCACCGCGCCGGGCGCCGTCGGTGAGGCCTTTGCGCATGGCTGCATAGCCACCGGTCAGATACGCCTGAATCTCCGGATCGTTAACCGTACCCACCCCGGGTTTCTGTCCGTGTTCGCGTTCTATGGGGGTGTCCGTATCAAGGCGCGTCGCCGCCAGGGCCATGATGCCAACGTTGACCGCGCCGCGCCCTTTATGCGCGGGGATTACAATATGATCGCCTTTGCCGGATTCGCTGACCACCCGCGGCGCGTCGTCGCCAAACCGTTCAGCCAGACCGGCAAATACACCCGGCCCCTCAACAACATGTGAGTCCGCGGAAATGATAGCCATCGATAACCCTTATTTATTGAACCTAGTTCAATTTATAATGGCTGCGCGCTCAGGTCAAGTGCCGTGTGCCTGGACCGCCAGGGATTCAACCAGATAGTCGATCATCAGCGGCGCCAGGTCCGGGGACGAGAAGGCTACCCGATCCAGGTTGTCAGGCAGCGCCAGCGCCCCGTGCATGGCTGCCCACAGCAGTTCCGCCATCTGCACCGGGTCCCCGGCGCGGAATACGCCCCGCGCCTGCCCGTCCCTGATGGCAGCGATGAAGATTTTGGGAATGGCCGCTTCCTCCACAGGCACCGCCTCGGGCCTGCTATGAGAATCCGGCCGCACAAACATGAATGCACCCCGGTAGACAGCGCGCTGTTGCGCAGCAAATTCAGCATACGTTGTAAGCAGGGCATGCAGTCTGGCAGCGGGATCACTATGGGTGTCCGCCACCTCCTGCAGATCCTTGATCAGGCGCCGCACGGGTTCCCGCCACAGCGACTGCATAAGCTCAGGCAGATTATTGAAATGGGAATAAATAGTACCCACCGACACGCCGGCTTTTTTGGCAATACCGCGGGCGGAAATTTCCCCCAGGCCGGTGGTGGCATATAGCTCCGACGCCGCTTCACGGATGCGGCGGCGGATGTTGCGGCGTTGCTCTTCGGTGAGTGCTGGTCTTGGCATGGGGTAATCTATCGGGCGGTAAAGTTACATCAGGCCGGGTACTTTACCGCACTTTGCGATTACCTTACGACAGCATGCAGCGCGCTGGTTTCGATCGAGCGGATGCCGGCTTGGTCGATGCGCCGCAGCACCCTGCTCCTCAGAGCCGCCTGCTGTCTGTCCTGCAGGTCGTCGGTAGCGGCGCGGAACCCGGACCCCTGCACCACAGTCCACCAGTCCGCACTTTGCTGCAGCGGTTGCGTATCCTGTTGCACAACCACCTCCGGGGCAGGCAGGCCCGCACGGACAATCAAGGCATGCAGCGCTGCAGGCTCACTGACGCGTTCCCACGGACGTTTAAGTTGATCCCGCACCCCGGTGACCGCGGCCAGTTCATCAGCAAGGATGTCAGCACAGGGTTGGAACGCATTTGCCGCCCATACCGTGACCACCAGATTGCCGCGGGGTTTAACCGCCCGCCACAGACGCTGCAGCAGCCCCGCCATATCTTCGACAAAAAACAGCGAAAACACGCTCAGCACGGAATCAAACACGCCGAACTTGTCCGCATCCAACATGTCCGCGCAGCGGAAGTCGAGATTCTCCAATCCCGCGGCAGCTGCCTTCAGCCGCGCACGGGCCAGCATGGAAGCCGCGATATCGACACCTACAACCCTGCCCCCGGGGCCGACGGCCACGGACGCCGGCAGAGCCGACGATCCCGTCCCGCAGCCCACATCCAATACCCTTGCGCCGGGCTGTAGGGCGGCAAGCTCAACAGCTCCGGCGCCGTGCCGGCTCCAGAATCCAAGCGGCGGCGCATCAAAACTATCCGCAGCTCTGTTGTAGGTATCCGCCGCGGAATTCAGCAAGGCGTGCTTATTCATCAGCCGCTGCACCGGCGATGTAGATTCCGGCCCCCACCTGGTAAGGCTGGCCGGGGACAGCCCGCACGTAACTCCGCTTCCGCAGCGGCTTGTCCTCACCCGGTCTGAGCCATACATAGTCCAGCCATCCGCCTGCAGGGTTCTGCGCTATCCGGCATAGCTCTTTGCCGTATGCATACCCCGCGTAGTCAACGTGCTGTTTAATGTCACCGCCGACGCGTTCGGGGAAAGCGGGGTTGACCACCACCCGGTCCCGCTCACAGTCGACCACAAATACATAAGTATCTTTCCACACAAACCGGCCGTCGGCGGCTGCCAGCGCAGGCAGCGCCCGCTCGCCCCGGGCGGCAAGCAGCTCAACCGCTTCGTTCACCCTGTCGACCACCTCGGCTGCTCCCGCCGCTTCCGGGCGGGCCTCCGCAGCGTCGGTCAGCAACGGCGCCACGGCACTGCATAAGGCGATGATGAGCTTCTGCATCATTCACTCCTGATTAAATTGTCAGCAGAACTTAACCGGCAGACTGCCTGCATTCACACAGTATTTTGGTTACCATGGGTTGCGTTTTTGCAGGCTCACTTCAAGCTAATTTTTTAAGTCAGGGACACCGCCGGCATGCAATGGGATGATCTGAGAGTGGTCAGCGCCGTCTATAAGACCGGGAGTTTTGCCGCGGCAGCCCGCCAGCTGGGGGTGAACGAAACTACCGTACCGCGCCGGCTCGCCCGCCTGGAAAAGGATCTGGGGGTGGTGTTGTTCGAGGCCGTGGACGGCCAGCGCCAGGCCACCCCGGCCTGCAGACAGTTGTGTACGGTTGCGGAAACCATCGCCGTACAGGTTGAACAGGCCTCAGCACTCGTCAGCACCCAGCTACCGCAGGTTCAAACCCGCCGCATCGCAGCTACCGACTCGTTTTCAAACTATATTCTCGCGCCCAGGCTGCCGGCCCTGCTGAGCGCCCATCCCGACCTGGCCGTGACCATTCAGGCTTCCACCAGCAATGTGGATTTTTCGCGCTGGCAGGCTGACCTGGCGATACGGCTGCGGCGCCCCGAAAAAGGCGACTTTATTGTCTCCAAACTGATGGATTTTGAGTTGTTTCTGGTGGAACCCAATACACCCGAAGCGGATCAATCGCCGCTGGTGGCCTACCCGGAAGAACTGGACTTTTCACCCGAATCCAGATTCCTCAAGAAAATGGGCCTGCAGCACCGGGTGCGCTGCCAGTCCATGAACCTGCCATTCAATAAAACGTTAATAGAATCAGGCCGGGTGGCCGGCATCCTGCCAAGTTACATGTGCGGGGGACTGGTTGCAGACCAGCGCTACCGGCTCACCCAATTGCCGGAACGCCGCGGCGCCTGGCTGCTTATGCAGACTCATCTGCGCAATGACAAAGCAACCCGCACGGTTGTGGACTGGGTACGCGCCTGCGCCCGGGCGGTAAGCTGAGAAACATAACTAAGATTCATAACACAAAAAGCCATTGCTGAAGGCAGTCCGGCCGTCCTCGGTGCTGACTTCGAAGAACAGCGTGCCGTCCGCATCATCCAACAGACATAGTTCTATGCTTGACGGCATCAACACCATGGCGCTGAAACGGCCGCCCAACCGGCGCACCCGGCGGGGGTTGCCGTCCAGGCATTTATCCACCAGCCGGGAGACCGCCAATGCCAGGGTAGCGGTGCCGTGCAAAATGATATCCGGCAAACCCGCCGCCAGCGCAACGGCACGGTCGGTGTGTATCGGGTTATAAATCCGCGCGCACTCGGTGTAGACGTGCGCAGCGCCGGCGGGCACATCGATGGGCCAGCCATCCAGAGTCTCAGTCCGGCTGCAATGCGGCCACGCCGGCGCCTCTTCAACGGCAGCCGCGCGGCCGGTTACCGCGACCCCGCGGCTGATGCCGAGCTGGTACGTCCGGCACACCAGTTCACCCTTTTCATCCACGGTATCAAGACGTGTGGTCTGGGCGGCGCCGGGCTTTATCTGTTCCAGGCTGACTACCGTGGCCTGTGTTGTCAGCTTTGCGCCTGCCTGCAGCGGCCGGTAGATGTGCAGGTCGTGTGCGGCGTGCACACCCCGCGCCGCTTCGTCGCGGTTGGAGTTTTCGTAACCGGGTAAAGTGCCCATGGCCAGCAGCACCGGCCACTCCAGACAGACGGGGAAAACCGGGTGGGCAACCACCGTCTGTGTATCGGTATCCAGATACCGGGGGTTAAAGTCGCCAAGACCCGCGGCATACGCCATGGTCCAACGTGCGTCGACCTCATGACAGAAACGTTCAGTGGATTGGCCCACCATGGCGGTGTCCAGAGGCATAACGAGCTCCGCGGTATTCCGGCCCGCTATTCTTTCACAACAAGTGTTTTACAACAAAACCATCCCATGCGAGGGGCACCAAGCCCGCCCTGAAGTCCCGGTTTTGTTGGCCTGCCGTATCAGCATAACGACCCGGCGCACCGGTGGTTCCGGCGCCAACTGACGGCGCTGGAAATTGACTAGCCCGGCCGGCTACGCGGCAGCAGCCAGCTTGTGCTCGTCAAAGCCGTATATTCTGGCCGCATTGTGGAGAAAAATTTTGCGCGCCTGTGCCGGGTCCACGGCATCGATAATGTCCTGACGATAGCGTTGACTGTTCGGGTAAGTGCCTTCGTCGTGGGGATAGTCGTTGCCCCACATGATGTTGTCGACGCCGGTGAAGCGCAGGTTATTGACGGCCACCGGATCGTCCGAAATAGTCACCGCACCCTGCCGCAGAAAATACTCACTGGGTTTTAACGACAACTCCGCCAGACCCAGCCGGCGCCGCTGCTGCATGGCGTCCATGGCCTGCAGCGCCCACGCCAGCCAGCCGCATTCAGCTTCAGTGACGACAAATTTAAGCTGCGGATGACGTTCCAGCACGCCGCCGCCGGTCAGGTGAACAATGGGACCCATACCCGCCGCCATGCCGATAACCGTGGTCGACAACCTTTCCCGCCGCTCGCCTATGCCGCCGGCTGACTTTTCCCGCTGCTCAAAATCGTCCGGCTGCATGTATTCCACGCTGGCAAAATCAGTCCCCAGGAATACATTGCCGGTGAATACATGAAAATTGAGGGGCACCCCGGACTCCTCAACCAGACTCCACAACGGCTCGTATTCGGGCCTGTCATACGGCCGCCAGGGATGTGAACAAGGCAACAGCAGGGTACGGAAGCCCATCTTCAGACACCGCTCAGCCTCGGCCACCGCCTTGCTGATATCGTCCACCAATATAATGGGCGCCGCCACAAACCGGTCCGGCCGCGGCGCAAAGGTCTCGTGGACAAAGTCGTTATAAAGGGCGGCCAGGGCATAGTTGAGCTCGCTGTCCCCGCCGGCACCCAGAGCAAGAAACTGATTGGGAAAGACCACCTCCGCGGCCACCCCGTCCGCTGCCTGCAAAGCCAGCCGTTTATCCAGGTCGCGCCCGCCGCTGTCATCTTCGCGGAACTCCCGCATCAACTCCTCCGCGGTCAGGTCCCGGTGCAGGTCCGGCAAAAAGAACTCGCAGCCCAGCAGGTTTACCACCGAGCCGCCGTCTGCCGGCTGCCGGCTCAACTGCACCCGCTGCTGCAGGGCTGCCGGCAGCCGGGCAAACAGCTCGCGGGGCTCATCAACGTGCCCGTCAGCGGAAATCACCGGATAGGAAAGATCAGTGGCCATCTGCACCTCCATGGCTATCTATAACGTTAATACGCTCAAAACTCGCAATTTCCGCCACCGTGAATACAGCCGGCACCGGCAGTTATCGATTGATAACTGAACTTGGCAAGTGTGTTATCATTCGATAACATTGTCAACAGCAATGCAGCCCGAAGGCTTATGTGAGTTTGAATTCGCAACCGATCAGCGGCACGCGTGAAAAGATTCTGCAGGTTTCCGCCGGGTTGTTTACCCAACGCGGCTACGCCGGCACCTCCACCCGCGACATTGCGCAACGGGTGGGCATCACGCAACCCGGTTTGTACCGTCATTTCCCGTCCAAAGCGGATATCTACCTGGCGCTGGCGGATGAAATTCTGCAGCCATGGATAACCTTCGCCAGAGACGCGCAGACCCTGGAAACGACCGCCGCGCGCAAACTGCTCTGGCTGCTGAACAGGATCTGCTGGTCCTGCGCTGACTCTCCCTACGAATTTGCCTTTTTACTGACCAACTCACCGGCTGAAGATGACCGCTTTAACAAACCGCGGAAATCTTACGACCGGGTGCTGAAACTCATGGCGGTTCTGCTTGAAGAGGGTATACAGCAACGGGAGTTACGCGAAGTGGATGTCCGCACGGCGTTGCACATGTGCATGAGCCTGACCGACCTGCTGATTTTTCCAACCTCCGGCTCCGCTGACGGCAAGATCAGGGAAATCCTCGCGTTGACCGCTTTTGGCCTGATGGCAAATCGCGGAGCCGCTGCAAAAGCGCTGCAGTGGGTGCTTGCCGGGCACCGGCAAAACCCCGGCATGCAGGCTTCCGACCGCTAGTTTGCGGCCGGCTTTATCCAGATCGGCGAAGCCCAGGCCATTTCCTGTACCGTGGGCGGCACGTCCGCCGGCGGCTGCAGGCCCAGCCTGAGCGCGTCGTAGGTAGACCAGCGGCAGGTCGGCTGTTGCACTACACGCATGTAATAGAAGGTGCTCAGATCCGGATTGTAGTCCCGGTCCTGCCACCAGGTTTTGATTTCCGCTGCACCGGCATCCGCGTCCCAACTACAATCCTCGAGATTTACCCCGGCTTTTGCCGTACAAGTCTGCCCCGCCGCCGGGGGCAGGCCGTCCGCGCAGGCAATATCAAACACGGCTTCCCGCATGTCGCCGCGCGGATCGATCCAGCCTTTGATCACCTGCACCTTGGCCAGCGGCGCGTGCGCCATATCCTGCATGGCCCAGACAAAAAGCTTCAGCGGCTTGTCGGCACGGGCTGACAGGACACCCCCCATGGGCACTCCACCGGCGTAGAGCTGCTGCAAATCCGCTGCGTTGGCATCAGCGCTGTCAGCAAATTCAAACCCGGCAAAAGCGCGCAAGCGGATACGCGCACCGCTGGTGGCATAAACTTCCCGGCGTTGCATGGCGTCAAACAGCGCCTCGCGGGTATTCTCTTCCGCCCACACCGCCGCCAGCCCGCCGGGGTTGCGCTGCAGCGACTGGCGGCCGCCGCCGCGGCCGCCTGCCAAACGCTTCTGCGCCGGTGACGAGTTATACGCTGAGGCCCCGCGGTAGTCCCATTCTTCAGCGTCCCCGGGATTGGCATTGTGCGTGTCGGTAGAGCCAATCAAGCCGAATTGCATGGGGTTCAACCCCAGCTCCGATTCCAGAGACAGGCCAATTTTCAGACCGTCGCGGACCATCGAGGTGGGGAATATACACAACGTCTCCTGCCCCGGTTCACAGGCCGGTAAAAACTGTTCGAAGCCGCACTCCTCATCGCCGGCACCAAAGGCGCTTAGACATTCTGAATTACCCTTAACCTGAAACATCTCCACCAGCGGTTCGGCACGCGCCCGCAGATGCCAATCCTCCGCGGTGTAGGGCACCCCGTCTATGGTCTCGCTGGCAAATGCCAACCCCCAGCTTTTATTGGGATTGTGGGGAATGGTCAGAAACTGACAGTCCCCGCGGCAGCTGGCCTCGAGCTGTTGCCAAAGGTCGATTTCCGAAACAGCGTCGTAAGCAGAAAAAGCGACCGGCGGCGTGGCGGAAGAGCGGAAGATGACATTGCGGTGATGTTTACCGGTATCCGCCAGCACCGGTGAGTATTCATAAGCGGCAAAAGTTGTGAAGCGGCCGGGTTCATAATGCCGGTCCGCGGCAGCCTTTACCTTCTGCCAGGTGACCGCGGCCAGTTGCCGGGCAACCTCCTCGCTGTCCCGGTAAATGGTTAAATCCCTGACCGGCGGGCGCTGCTCGCCGCTGCCCCGCAGTTCCAGAAAAAAGGCAATGGAAGGTTCGTCGAAGTCCGCGCAGACAGCCTCCGCCGCCGCTGTCAGGGCATCGTCTGCGCATGCCTCATGCAGGCCAAACCCCTCAGCATGATCAGTGAGCGCGACAAAGTCCAATGGCCTGTTCAGCTCAATGGCTTCGCCGGTGATCACCTCAGCCTTTTCCCCTTTGGCGATGCGGTAGGCCGAATCGGGATCGAGACGGGTACCGAACAGGTAGGCGTCAAACGACAAGCTTGTATGGACGTGCAGGTCGCCGAAGTAAACGTTCTTGAGGGGGTTCGGCTCCCGCGGCTGCAAAGGCTGCTGTGGCGGCTGAAAAAAAGCAGCTTCATTCTGCGCCGCAACTTCCGCCCGCAGGGCGGCTTCCGCCTGCGCACCCGACGGCCGCAAAGGGGCGTTGAGGAATTTGTCAACCTGCCAGTAAACGACTCCCGCCAGCACCACCACTATGATGCCAACCCAGACATACCAGCGCATACACCCTCCCGGAGACCAAGCCATGAAGGTCTATTGTACGCATAGACCCACTCATTAATCTGCTCCCGGCCGTCTATTGATCAGCGCCGCCGCAGGTTCTACAGTTGTGCGCATGCGGGACAGGATCATCCACAATCTGGCAGCCAGGTTCAGCGCTTACGGCGATCTGATCGAACAGATCGATGATGCGGCGCTGCAGGTCAGACTGGATATCAACAAACACAAATCCCTTGCGGAACACCTATGGTGCATTGTCGGCGCGCGCGAAAGTTACGGCAAAGCCCTGCGCAGCGGTCAATGGGACGGTTTCAGCTGCTCGATGCAGCAGTTCACACGGACTCATTTCCGCGCTGCGCTGCAGGCTTCCGCTGACGAGGTCATGGCAGCAATCAATTCCGTAAGCGAGTGGACACAGCAGCGCGAAGAGTTCCTGGCCGCCCTGGCCGAGCATGAAGTCATGCATGAGGGGCAAATCATCAGGCACGTGTACGGCACCGGCGCGGCGTTGCCGTCTTCCTGGAAGTGGGCCTGATCCGGTCTGCTGCAAGCCGTCAGCGGGTTACCCAGGAAACCGGCGCATTCAATAACTCCGGCGCGTTCTGCTCCCAGTAGCGCCAGGCGGCCGCGTGCATTTTCTCCGACAGCGCCTGGGCGCGCTCCGCATCACGGGCTTCAATGGCCTGCAGAATCCTGTCCGCCTGCCGGGCGCTGGCCTGCCGGTGCGGCAGGTCGTATTCGATGCCGGAATGTTCAGACAGGCGGTGTAAGGCGTTAACCAGAAAGCCAAGCACCAGATTTTTTGAAGCGCCCGCAACCA
>JANQOA010000331.1 GCA_028279305.1 Pseudomonadales bacterium | reverse complement strand
GACCTGGCAATTACCGCCGCGTGGGACTGCAGCGACTTCAGCTCCGGTTGCACCGCGTCGGGCAGACTGGTTTCCTGCAACACCTGCTGCAGACCCGAGCGCGAATGCGCATCGCGCGCGGTCAGCCGCACGGTGACGGCTCTTGAAAGCGCCCCCAGCGCTGCAAGTTCCGGGTCTGAAAGGGTCAGCAGCAGCCGCGGATCTTTCAGCTTGTGGATCAGCCCGACACTGTTGCGGCTGGCGTTCCGGTAGACGGACAATTGGGTTTTCAGGCGTTCGATGCGCTGGCGCTTCTCGCCGACCAGTTGCAGCAGCGCGGCATCGTTAATCACCTTCTCCACGTAGCCGGTGTATTGGGCGGCCATGCGGGTCAACTGGTCGTAGGAAATGTGCTGGCCGCCGGCCACCATCAGCGCTTCCCGGTCCAGGGCCGCGTTAAATGACTCCGCCTGGTCGAGGACATAAAAACTGTGCCGGTGAGCCTGGCGCCCGTTCTGACCGGATTGAAAATAGCTGATGACTACAAAGGCCACGGTGAAGGTGAAAGCAAAAAACAGCTGCAGATGCCGTTTCATATCAACTCCTCCGGCAGCTCCCCGGTGAGGGTATGCAGAAACGCCACCAGGCGGTCCAGCTTGTCATCACTGACCGGCGTACCAAGCTGGTACTCGGACATGATGCGTACCGCTTCTTTAAGGGTTTTCACCGAGCCGTCGTGAAAATAGGGGGCAGTTTGGGCCACGTTGCGCAGCGACGGCACCTTGAAGACGTATCTGTCTTCTTCCAGCCCGGTCACATTAAAACGGCCGTAGGTGGCCTGGGTGGGTGTGCCTTCGGTCAGATAGTAGTTTTCATAGATGCCGAACTTCTGAAACAGGTTGCCGCCGACATTTTTCCCCTGGTGGCAGGAAACGCAGCCCATGTCCATGAATGCCGCGTAACCTTCCTGTTCCTCCGCGGTGAGGGCGTCGGTATTGCCGGTGAGAAACAGATCAAACCTGGAATTGGGGGTAACCAGCGCCCGTTCGTACGCCACTATGGCGGCTTTGATGGAGCGTTCGCTGATTTTGCTAAAGCCGGCGTTGCTGAACTCTTCCACGATGACTTTGTCCGTCTGCAGACGTTTCACAATCAGGTCCCAGTTGGCCGCCATCTCAAGATGATTGTGCACCGGCCCATCCACCTGCTCGAACAGCGTGGCGGCGCGGCCGTCCCAGAACTGGGCAAAGTTGTAGCCGGAATTTAATACCGTGGGTGCGTTGTGTTCGCCGGTGCGGCCTTCGATGCCGATGGATACCCGGCGGCCGTCGTCGCCGCCGTCTTTGATCACGTGGCAGCTGGCGCAGGATATCGAGTTGTCAGCGGACAGCCGCGGGTCGTGAAACAGCGTTTTGCCCAGCGCTACATCCGCGCCGAAAGGCTTGGCCGGCGCTTCGATAGGTTCGATTGCCAGGCCCTGGCTGGTGCTGCTGCCCTCGCTTGCTGACAGGTCTATGCGCTGAAAACCGCTCGGCTCCTCCGCACATCCGGTCAGCAGACACGCTGACAGAAAAAATGTGCTGATCGTCCGGTTGAATTGAAACGTAGTTGGCAAATTCATGTTCACAGTTAAGAAATCTGAACTATTGTTTATTTCAGATTAGATGACAGGCGCAACGTAAAACGGCTGTTTGTGCGACGAACTTTGAAGGAGGCTGAGCGTGAGTGTCGAACGTGTTCTGTTTGTAGATGACGAGCCCAATGTTCTGGAGGGCATCAAAAGGAGCCTGCACAAGAAGTTTGAAGTGTTTCTGTCTCCCAGCGGCGCAAACGGTCTGAAACAGCTTGAAGAAAATGGCCCGTTTGCGGTAGTTGTATCGGATATGCAGATGCCCGAAATGAACGGGGTGGAATTTCTCGGCAAGGTGCGGGACCTGTCACCGGACAGTATCCGCATCATGTTGACCGGCAACAACGATCAGCAAACGGCGGTTTCCGCCATTAATGCTGTGGAGGTGTTCAAGTTCCTTAACAAGCCCTGTGAGCGGGACGACCTGGTGAATGTGTTGAATTCCGCGCTGGACACTTACCGCAGCGCCAGGATCGAACGCGACCTGCTGGAAAACACCCTCAAGGGCAGCGTCGGGTTGTTGTCCCAGGTGCTGTCGCTGACCAACCCGAGGACCTTCGGCCGCAGTCAGCGCATGGCCAACCTGGCGGAAGAAATTGCCCTGGAAATGGGCCAGGCAGCGGATTGGACCCTGAATACCGCTGCCTTGTTGTCCCGCATCGGTTGCATCAGCGCAGATAGCGATCTCATGTCCCGGGTTAACTCCGGCGAAGCGCTTGCACCCGGGGAAAGCCGAGAGTACCAGCAACACCTGGCCGCCGGTGCCGCCATGCTGCGCGCCATCCCGCGCCTGGAGCAGGTGGCTGACATCATCGAGCATCAGATGCTCAACGCTGACGGCGGTGTTGACAACGCGGACGAAGTGCCGCCGGAGGCGCCCCTGTATGCACGTATTCTCAGGCTGTGTCACGCGGTGGAAGCCAGTGAAGCGGCGGGACGGCAGGGTGATGCGGTCATTGCTGATCTGGAAGGTGAGCAGATGCTGTTCGACCCGGAAGTGCTGACCGCCGCCACCACCGTGTTAAGCAGGAAATATGTAGTGTCGGAAGGGCGCCGGCTTAAAGTTGCCGAGCTGCGTGACGGCATGACCCTGCTGGAAGATGTCCGCTCCACGGACAATGTGCTGTTGGTGTGCCGGGGTTGGGAAGCCACGGAAGCCGTGCGCAAACACCTCGCCAGGGCCGTGGAAAACGGCACCATTGAAGATTCGATCAGTGTAGCCGTGGGCTGACCGCCGGGTCGGCTTCGCGCCTGTCAGTTGTCAGTTGACCGGAGGCTGCGCCATCTCACTTTGCATGGAGTGCATGAACCCGTCCGGCAGGGTAATTGACTGCAGGTAATCCGAGTAAACGGGTTCTTCAGTT
>JANQOA010000323.1 GCA_028279305.1 Pseudomonadales bacterium | reverse complement strand
CGCCGGCCCTGCAGCCATCCCAGAAGTGCTGGGTTTCCGGTGTCGGTTGCGGCAGCGGCCTGACCGCTTTTCCCCCCTGTCGTGCCATTTGTTTGCCTCTCTCTGTTGTTGCGCGCTTTGTTGCCGCGGTGGGCTGTCGCGGTTGCTGTGCCCGCCGCCGCTACCGGTGAACACCCAGTAATAACACGCAGCGCGCGTTTTTGCCCGCTTGCCGTGAATATTTTCAGCCTGTGCGGCGGCGCACGTTTTTGTGCAGTGGCCACGGCCCGGCTCACCTAGACTTAACGTTGACCCACCCGGAACAGGACGTTGGGCCCACAAACATACAGCGACGCAACCGCCCAAAGCCATTTGAACAAAGCCCGCTTCCTGGTGCTGATTGGTGGCATTGCGGTGGTGTTTTTTGATCTCACCCTGGTCTGGCTGTTCCCCGACGAACCCCGGTTAAGCGCGTTGCGATATACCTGTGCCGCAGCGGGCATGGTATTTTTTGTCAGCAGCTACTTTTCCCGTCACGTACAGGCCCGCAACTATACCTATCTGTTTGTTGTGATGGGGCTGTATACCGGCGTGTGGAGCTATAACCTGTACCTGTCAGCGTTTTCCCTGCCCATCGTCATGACCCACTTCAACGTAATCGTGGGCTGCTCGGCGGTGTTGCGGGAGCGCCGGGAAGTTGCCCTGTACCTGCTTATCGGGGCCGGCGCGAGCACCTTCGCGCTGCTTAACGCGGCCGTTTCTCCGGCATTCATGCTGATCTACATGATTGCCTTCTACACGTTGTGCGCCTTGTGTTATGTGACCCTCAGCATCATGATCGGCAAGCAGCAGGATCTGCACCACAGCCAGGCGGTGCTGGCCACCATTGTTGACGAATCTCCGGACGCGCTGTGGCTGGGCACGGCCAACGGCAGCGCCCACGTCACCAATGCTCAGGGTGAAGCGCTGCACAACGCTATTGAAGATCTGTTAACGGAACTGAACCGCGGGCAGCTTGATGCCCACCGCAGCACCCCCAACCAATGGCATCTGGAGCGGCTGCTGCAAACTCAGGCGGGGTTCAGGCTGTGGGCGGACATCTGCATACGCCGCCTGGATACCGGCCAGCAGAGTCTGCATCTGGTGCGAATCTCCGACATCTCCGAACGCCGCCAGGTTGAGGACGCCATGGCACAGGCCAAGGCTGTTGCGGAAACGGCGCTGGAAACCCGCAGCCGTTTTCTAGCTAACATGAGTCACGAAATACGCACCCCCATGAACGGTGTCATCGGCATGACCAGCCTGCTGGCGGAAACACCCCTTGACGCGGACCAGGCCGATTTTGTAAATACCATCCGCACCAGCGGCGAATCGCTTCTGGCCATCATCAACGACATTCTCGACTTTTCCAAAATTGACGCCGGTGAGCTCGAACTCGAAACCCAGACCTTCAACCTGGAACAATGTGTGGCGGAAGCTGCAGAACTGCTGGCGGCGCTGGCACATGAAAAATCCATCGAACTGGTGTACGAGATTGACGCGGAGGTACCCACGCTATGTGTCGGCGACCGTTCGCGCCTGCGCCAGGTACTGCTCAACCTGCTCAGCAACGCCATTAAGTTCACCGACGAGGGAGAGATTATTCTCACCGTTCACCAACAGATAGAACCCGGGCCGGTTGACACCTGCCAGCTGCATTTCACGGTTCAGGATACCGGCATCGGCATCGACGCGGACAAACAGGCCAATCTCTTCCAGCCTTTTACCCAGGCGGATAACTCCACCACCCGGGTGTACGGCGGCACCGGTCTGGGCCTGGCAATCTGCCGGCAGCTTGTGGAATTGATGGGCGGCAGTATTGACGTCACCAGCACGCCCGGCCACGGCGCGTCTTTCCACTTCTATATCACCACCCAGACGTTGAATGAAAAACCCGTGCTGGCCGCAACCCTGTCCGGTAAAAGCGCCCTGGTGGTGGACGACAATCAAACCAACCTGAAAGTCATTAAAAGCATCCTGCAACGCCAGGGCATGCATCTGCATTTGTTCGAACAGCCGCTGATGGCTGCGGAATTTGCCCGTGAACATAACGTGGACGTGGCGATTCTCGACTACAACATGCCGCACATGGACGGGGTCACGCTGGCGCGGGAACTGAAACAGGTATGCCATACGGTGCCGCCCATCATGCTGCTATCCAGCAACGCCCTGCGTGCTGATGACAACCTGTTTGCGGTACGCATCAACAAACCGGTGCGGCCCAGCGTCCTGGTTACCAACCTGAAAAATATGCTTACCCCGCAAAACCAGGCGCAGCCTCGTAACCCGGCGCAAGCTCTCGACCCGACGCAGCCTCTTGACCCGGCGCAGCCGCTGGCCCAGGCGCAGCCTCTTGACCCGGCGCAGCCGCTGAACCCGGCCCAGCCGCCGGCGGTACAGTCCGGCGCTGCTGATCTGGGCCGCCTGAAGGTACTTGTAGCGGAGGACAATCCCGTTAACCAGCTTGTGATCAAAAAAATCCTGCAGAAGCTGGCCGTTAACGCGGACCTGGCGGCCAACGGCCGGGAAGCGGTGGAGCGGTGCCGCAGCGGATCTTACGACGTTGTGCTGATGGACGTGCAGATGCCGGTGATGGACGGCCTGCAGGCGTCCCGCAACATCCTCTCCAATTGCCGCCGGCAACAGGCCCGGCCGCCGCACATCATTGCCTTAACGGCCAATGCTATGGAAGGCGACCGTGAACAGTGTATGGCGGCAGGCATGCGTGACTATATGAGCAAGCCGGTTAACGTTGAGCAGCTGAAGCGCACCCTCAGCGGACTGATTCCCGCTTCTTAAGGGCCCCAGTCCCCGATCAAGCGGCGGACTTCAGCAACAACCCGGTCCGGTGCCTGCATGGGGATAAAGTGGGTGCAATCCGGCATGTAGATTTCCCGGCCCCGGTCAAAAGCCGCCGCCAGGCCCGGCCAGGTGGGTGAGGCTGAAAAATCCATGGGGTTGTCTGCCGCCGGCGCTCTGGCGCGCATCACCGTTACCGGCACGTCAACAAGGCTGACGCTGTCGTATACACCACCGTTGGAGCGGGATGACATATAGACCCAGGCTTCAACCTCAGGCGGACACGCAAGCTCAAAGCCGCCTTCCGCAGGCACCAGGCCATACTCGCAGTAATCGTCGAGAATTCGCGGCACAAACAGCGGAAAGGCGCTTTTGGACTGGATCTGCATCCGCATCTCAGCCGCTGACGAAAAGTAACGGCGGCGTTTGGCGGCCGGATGCAACTCCATATCGTCAGGCAGATCTTCATTGCCGGGAGCATAGTCCCCGGGCGCCGCTACCGTCGGGTCCAGAAGCAACAAACTACTGAACGCGCCTGTTGCGGCCGCGGCGTCGATCAGGCCATGGGCACCCATGGAGTGGCCGATCCCTATCAGCTGCTGCAACCCCAGGGCGCGGACAAATGCCGCCTGGTCGAGGCCAAAGGTGCGCCAGTTGCGCACCGACTTCTTCTCGCTGCGCCCATGCCCGCGTTGTTCCAGCGCAATAATGTGATGCTGCGGGAACTGCTCAGCCAGGTAGTCCCAGACACGGCCGTGGAATCCGGTGGCGTGAACAAAGTACAACGTTGGCTGCTGCGCCCGCGGCGTGCCTCTTTCAAAGTACGCCAACTGGACATTGTTGACGGTGACCGTTCGAAGCTGCGGTGTCATGAGCTGCCTGGCGTATTCTCTACCGGCAG
The DNA here is from genome assembly GCA_028279305.1 of Pseudomonadales bacterium. Classification (GTDB taxonomy): domain Bacteria; phylum Pseudomonadota; class Gammaproteobacteria; order Pseudomonadales; family Azotimanducaceae; genus UBA4421. The sequence goes on along the minus strand of JANQOA010000323.1, from coordinate 2,433 downwards.
CGCGTCCACCGCTTCCCGCATCTTCGGAATATGCTCGCTGACCGCCAGACCGCCGCCGAGGGTGCGCAGGCACAAATGGGTCAGCCCCGTGGCATGCCAGTTGCGCACCCGATCCTGCCATTCCGCTTCGCGCGGGCCCACCACCGCAACTCCCGCCTCGGTGCCGATGTCGGCGGGGTTGCGCGCCGCGGCCTGGGCGGCGGCATCGATGCGGGCCTTAACCCCGGGATAATCCTCGGGAGAAGCCAGCACAAACCAGCCGGCAGCCCATTTACCGATGCGTCTGACCACCGCGTTTCCAGGCACGCCGCGGGCGCCCACCCAGACCGGGATCTTACCCTGCAGCGGCCGCGGATTAATGCCGTTGGCGGTGACCTGATGGTACTCTCCCTGGAAGGTCACTTGCGGCTGCGACCAAAGCTGATGCATCAGTTCCAGTTGCTCGTCACAGCGGGCACCGCGGGTGTGGAAATCCACCCCCATCGCCTCATATTCGGGAGCGCTGCCGCCAACCCCGATACCCAGCCGCAGGCGGCCGTTTGACAGCACGTCAAGGGCTGCCGTTTGCCGTGCCGCCAGGGCAGTCTGGCGCAACGGCAGCACAATCACTGAAGGCACCAGCTCAATCCGCTTGGTAACCGCGGCCAGGTAACATAACAATGAATGGGGTTCGTGCAGATGGCCGCTGTCCGGGCGGATCACCTGGTCGGGAACCCGCAAATGGCACAAGCCCAACTCCTCCGCGGCCTGGGCAAAGTCGCGGATGGCCGCCAGGTCGCCGGCCATTTCCCTGACCGGTAATGAAATTCCAATACGCATGAACGGTTGTCCTGATCTGGTTATTGAATACTGTCCAGGATAGGCAACAGGTAGCGGGCAAACGCCACCGGATTTTCCGACATGGGAAAGTGGCCTACCCCTTTCATTTCCGTCCACGTCGAACCCGGGATAGCTTCATGCGCGGCGCGGCCGTGTTCGCTGGTGCCGCTGTAATCATATTCACCGGACAAGATGTGCACACCCACCTTGTTGGTATCCACTTCTTTTGCCGCGGCGGTCAGGTCGTAGTCTTCAATGTAGTAATACAGATCCCCCAGAAAGACCGGCGGCCAGCCGCAGGAGTACACAAAACTGGTTTCCTTGCGGTAGGCTTTGGGTGATGTGGGTGACATCAGGCCGTCCATTAGACGCGCCTTGTACTCGTTGCTGACCTGGGGATGCCACAATTCCCCCAGTTCGTCCGTGTGGCCTTCGATCTTCAGCGCGCCTTCTACCGAGATAACCGCGCGGAACACGTCCGCATGCTTGTGAGCCAGATCCAGGGCCAGCAAGCCGCCCACGGAACAACCCATAAAAACAGGATCCTGCAATTGCAGCGCCGCGGCCAGGCCCAGGGGCACGGAGCGCAGAAACTCTCCCTTAAGGTTGTAGTCCCGGGCCCACCAGTCCTTTTCCACCGGCGGCAGGGATTTGCCGTGACAAGGCAGATCATAAGCGATCAGACGGAACCTTTCGGTAATTTCCGGCATCTCAAATAAATGCCGCCACTGACTGCCGTGACAACCCGCGGTGTGCTGCAGTAATAACGGAATACCCTGCCCGGCCTCTTCATAATAGATTCTGTGATCACAGCCGGCCAGATGCAGGTGTATATAGCGGCCCACGGGGGCATCCATACGTCCGGCGGCGCCCACATCCCCGTCTCTGAGCGGATAATTCTCAGCCGCCGGGCGCAACAGTTCCACCGCTCGCATCACCGCCGCGTAGTATTGCGCATGCACCACCGCATCGCCGCTGCGGCTGAGCCCCTGCTGCACACTCAGGTTGGCCATGAGGTCGTTGTTAAACCGCGGCGGCACCGCCTGCATGACATCCTGCCACACCGCTTCGCTGCCGCTGAAACCCACCAGGCCCTGGTCCGACGGTGGTGCCCCGGCGCTGACGCTGCCGTCGTTCAATTGCAGGCAGATACGGTGGTCACCGATGTCCAATTGCAGGCCGCCGTTCCAGTGGCGCGAGGCCAGTTGAAACTCTCCGTCCGCTGCGCAGGCGGCCGCCCATTGACTTTCGTCTGGTATCTGCATGCTTTTCTCCTCTTTCATGTTCTGTTTTGGAGTGTTCTATCCCGGATGTTCCATCCCGGCTGTGCCCGGCCGTCAGATTGTGGTGCCGGTCAGATCAACGGAAACGTCCCACAAGCGCCCGGCTGCACGTTCATCCAATGCGCGGGCATGGGCCGCAACCGGTACCGCTGAATGTACCGTCTCAAATAAACGGCTGGGGCCATAATAATCACCGCCCCGCACATGCACATCGGTGGCAGCCCGCAGGGTCGGCAGTGCACCTTCTGCCGGTGAGTTTATCACCTGCCGCGCCAACGGTTCCATCAGCCTGTACAGGCGCCGGGGGAAGTGACGCGCAATACCGGTATTG
>JANQOA010000306.1 GCA_028279305.1 Pseudomonadales bacterium | reverse complement strand
TAGTTGGCTGCGGCCATAAGCTGCAGGCCTTCCGCATCCGCCGCATGCTCCAGTTTGCGCGAGTAGCCGTTGGTGACCAGGCCGGTCCATAAGCCGCCGGTTTTCATGAACTGGGTGTCCACCACCCCGGTCTGCGCCGCCACCGCGGCGGTGGCAAGGACACCCAGACCCTTACCGATGACCGACTGGCGTTTTTCGGCGATCAGTTCCCGGTAACTGTGCCGTTGCAGGAAGTGCGAAATTTCATGCCCCAGAATGGCGGCCAGTTGCGCCTCATTCTCCATGCCGGCCAGCAGCCCGGTGTTAACGGCAATAGTGCCGTAAGGATAAACCCAGGCACTGAGCAGATTGTTACGTACGATGACAAATTTGAATTCGATGTCCAGATGATCAAGCCGGTCCTGAACCAGGCGCTGTGCCACCTCGGACAGGTACGCTTCCATATCCGCGTCCTGCAACACGCGGCCGTCACTTTCAATATCTTCCAGGTGGCCCGCCGCCACGTCCCACAGGTTCTGTTCAGCCTTGTTCTCCGGCAGCGCTTCCAGTTCCGTCACCGGCTTAACCCTGGCCTGCAGCTCACTGACGGGCAGCGCTAACACCGCCAGCGCCGCTGTGAACAGCAAACACCTTACCTTGATTGTTACCCCGGACATAACCTCCCCCGTACAGTCACCCTGTTACAGCCGCTTGAATGCCCGCTGCACCGCTTTCTTGATCCGCTTGTCATCCCGCAGCAATTGTTCCGCCGGCAAAGGCACCAGCGCATCCTTCTTGCGTTCCTGCAGCACTTCAATTCCGGCTCTGTTAACAAACAACAGCTCGTCAGCGCGGTCATATATCGCCAGTTGGAAAGACGCCGCGGCAATCACACCCTGATAGTTTTTACCGCCGAAAAGCGTAAAGCCGTCACCGCTCTTTTTAACTTTCTGGCTGACGCCGTCCCATTCCGCTTTGTCGTCGCTGAACAGGGCATTCACAACCACAATAGAGATATGCGCAAACGCCTCCATGTCATGGCGCAAGCGCATTTCCCGCTGGGCGTGATCCCAGACCACGTGCCGCCGGCGCGGGTCCACCTCACCCGCTGCGTTCAACAGACCGCCAACCTGCTCACTCATGCGCAGGCGTATATTGCGGTAAGTCTGCACCGGAATCAGCTTAAAGCGCGTATCTTCCATTTCCTCCTGCGCTAACTGTTCGATCGCAGTGATCTGCTCTTGCGGCAGCGTCAACCAGCCCGGCGTCTGCAAAGGCGCCATGGCCACCTTCGCCACCGCCTTGCGGAAGTCCTTCTTGGCCAGCAGATAAGGTGAATCCTGTGCCACCGCCGCAGCCGGTACGCCCAAGCTGACCAACAAGATCAAAATGCGGCAGCAGCCCGCATCCCGCATGCCGCGCCGGCACACCGGCAGACTATTCATTGCCGCCGCCCTGCGCGCCGCCGCCATTTGTCACCCCCAGTAGAAAATTGATCACCGCAGCGCTGAAGATATCGTTGCGGTCCCCCGCAACCATGTGCGCGGCATCAGTCACGTTGACATATTCACATCGCGGGCAAACCTGCAGGAAACTCTGCGCCCCCGCCTCGCTCAATACATCCGACAACCCGCCGCGCACCAATTGCACCGGCATATCCATAACAGCCAGTTTTTCCGCCGCCGCCTGCATGCGGTGGCTGCGCTCCTCAATCTGCGGGCGCTTGCGGCCGATAAATGCCGGGTCCCAATGCCAGCGCAGCCGCCCGCTTTCATCCAGCCGTACGTTTTTTTTCAGACCCTCGAGGCTCTGCCGGCGCGGCCGGTGCGGCTGATAAGTGGCAATGGCATCAGCCACCTCTTCGAGCGAGTCAAAACCATCCGGCTTCTGCGCCATAAAATCCATAATGCGCTGCGCGCCCGCCGGTTCAATCTGCGGCGCGGTATCCACCAGTATCAGCGCGCTGGCGGTCAGCGCGTTTTCACCAACCGCACACAAACTGATTCCACCACCCATGGAGGCGCCCACCAGCACCGGTGCCGCTGCGTCCACGGCGGCAGCTACGTTAACCAGATCCGCCACCATGGCATCCTGGGAATAGTCTCCATCAGACGCCCAGTCCGAGTCGCCGTGACCCCGCGCGTCCAGCGCATATGCCTGGTAGCCGGCCTGCGCCAGCGCCTGCCCGGTACCTTTCCAGGCGTGACGCGGCTGGCCGCCGCCGTGTTGTAACAAAACGACGGGGCAGCCGCTGTCGCCCCACCGGTCCGCGGCGATTTCAACCCCGTCAGCCCCGGGCAGCCGCAGCATCGGCCGCGGCGTATCCGGCAGTCTGCGCCGTGCGTTCATAAACCCCCCAATTACTCCCTGTGTTGCAACCCAATAGTACTGGCGGCAACCACAAAGCTCTAGCCGCTAGACACTATTCCGAGATTCATAGGATAATCGGCGGTTGCTGAGGGGGAGTGGGGACCAATCTCCCGGCAAATGCTCAAGCTTGAGTATGCGCTATAAATGGAGATGGAAAGTGAGCTACATGAGAAGTAATGCCAGGCCCTTAGCAGTATTTGCCGCAATCGCCCTGCTCAGCGCCTGTGCCGCCACCGGCGGCGGCCCGGCCGCAGACGCTTCCAGTACAACCGGCAGCACCGCGGCAGCGGGTGAGATCACTTATCAGCCCACCGCCGGCCTCACCGCGCAACAACGCTTCCGGGAAGCACTGGCGCTGCTCGAAAAAGGTAATCCGGGCCAGGCCGGAGCTGAACTTGAAGCCTATCTGCAGGAACGCCCGCGCAGCAGGATTGCGGCTGACCTGCTGGCCCAGATTGAAGCTGCGGCAGCATATTTCCCGCCGGACCACTTCACCGTTGAGCTGGAATCCGGCGAATCCCTGTCCACGCTGAGCAAGAAGTACTTCGGCAGCGTCTACAAATTCTACGCGCTGGCCAGATACAACAACATAGATGTGCCGCGCAACACCCGTATTGGACAAACCGTTAAAATTCCCTTGACCGATGAATCCGTTGCGGCCAGAGATGCCGCTGAGAACACAGCTGCAGGTGGTGATTCACCGCCCGCAGGCCCGGCGGCGGATCCCGTGGACGCGCTGGCAGGCGCGGCGGAAGATATCCCCGCTGAATCGCCCGGGCAGGCTCCACCAGCTGAGATCACACCCTCCGACATCCTCGCCGCGCACGTTGATGCAGGGGAATACGAACTCGCTATCGCCAGCCTTGACAGCTTTTCCAACGGCTTGTCAGACGAAGACCAGCAATTGGCGATTCTGGCGTTGCACTCCAGCGCTGATGAGATGGAAGCGGCAGGCGAAAACGTCACCGCGGCGGGCAGATTTGTCCGGGCCGCGGATATGCTGCAAGCCACCGGTGAAATGGACCGCGCGCTGGACGCTTACCGCTCCGCGGTAAACCTGAACCCGGCGGATTTCAAGACCGCTGATGCGTATGCAAACCTGCGCAAGGATCTGGCGGACAAATACCACCGCCAGGCGTCAAAGGCATTCCGCGCTCAGGAGCTGGATACCGCCATCGAAATATGGGACCGGGTGCTGGAAATCGACGAAAACCACGCCAACGCCCAGGTCTACCGGGCCCAGGCCCTGGAGTTGAAAGCCAGGCTTTCCTCCCTGAACGAATAATGAATACTGCCGCACCCTGCAGCCGTCCGTGAAACTGTGAACCAAGAGGAAAACTCCAGAGCAGGCTTCTTCGGTGAAATGCGCCGGCGCAAGGTGCCGCGTACCATGGCCGCCTACATCATCATCTGCTGGGTAATCATGCAGGTAGCCGAAATCCTGCTGCCCGCGCTGGGGGCCGACGAAGACGCCTCCCTGCGCCTGATCCTTTATGTCTCCATTGCCGGCTTCCCGCTGTGCGTGGCGCTGGCGTGGTTTTTCCAGATTACCCGCAACGGCATCGTGCTGACTTCCAATTTTGAAGAGCGCCGTGTGTTGAACAATTTGTCACCCATCAATGAGCGGCGGCGCTCAAACGTGGGCCGCTATTTCAACAAGGAAGACAACGCGGAAGACCAGCACTGGGTGCTGTTCATGGAAAGCGGGCCGCTGGAGGGGTTGAGTTACAACATCAGCCGCACCCTGGTCATCGGCCGAGCGCTGGATTGCGACCTGACCATTCTCAGCAACGTTGTTTCACGCAATCATGCGCGCCTGGAACTGAACGGCGAGCAGTTATCCATTGAAGACCTGGGTTCAGCCAACGGCACCGAGGTTAACGGCGTTGCTCTGACAGGCAAGAGCACGCTAAATCACGATGATGAGATCAACATTCAGGACATCCGCATGCGCATCACGGAAAGCTACTCGCGCAGCAGCACGGAAAGTACCGCCATGAGCCAGACCACCGTTATCGATACCGCTTCGATATCCAAGCCGGACCCTAATTAGCCGAGCGTTGGCGCAATTTCTGCAGATTTGCCTGCAGTTTCATCGCCCGCTGCAGGTGCTTTTGCGCCAGTACATTGTCCGGGTTGTACTGTACCGCCTGCTGCAGTTTCTGCACTGCTGTATCCGGGTCGCGCCCAATCAGCCTGACCCCTTCAGCAACCCAGCGGTCGCTCAGCTTTGTTTTCAGCAGCATTAACTGGCCGGTAATTTCTTTTGTGTCACCGGCCAGGCTCTGTGCCTGCAGCAGGTATTCCACCGCCTGTTCCGTCTGTCCATTCCGCTCAGCCAGCGCCGCCAGCTGCCGCAACGCGGCAATCTTTATGGCCTTAAACTGCGGGTGGCCGTCGCCGCGCGGATAGCGCTGCGCCCGCTGCAACAGCGTCTGGTATTTTTCCGCATCCAACAACGCCTGCAACTGCTGCAACACATCGTCAGTTACCCCGGTTTGCAGCAGCACCCTGGCTTCATTCTCCGCATCACTTTTCTGCGCCTGCCGGGCGATGACCCGTCTGGTTTCCATGCGGCGCAACTGGGACAGTGCCAGCGGTTGATTGGGTTCCAGGGCCAGTACCCGCAAGAAGGCCAGGTTGGCCCGTTTGCTGTCGTTTTGCGCAAGGCTGCGCTTACCCTCCTGCAAGGCTGCCGCCACCCGTTGTGCAATGGTTTGCCGCAGCTGGCGCATGCGCTGAGTGAGAGCGCTGTCATCCGCGCGGAAATAGGCGGCCGTGCGCAGGTGCACCAACGCCTGGTGCAGTTGGCCCTGTTGCTCCAGGCGGCCGGCTGCGGCCAGTTGCCGGCTGACAAACGCCTCCACCCCGCTTTGCGGCGCGCCGGGCTGGGGCGCGGCGCAACCCGCCAGCACCAGCAGCAGCAAGCTACGGATAAATACCCGGCAGCGCTTCATCTAAGGTCTTTGGTCCTGAAATTGGCAACAAAGCCGGCAAAATCATCGAGGCTGTGATTGTCGTAGATCATGGTCCGGTGCAGCAGAAAGCGGTTTGCAAACACCGAATTGTCGCCGCGGGTTACGGTGGTGCCGGAGGCATAACCGTTTTCGCGCAGGAGCTGCGCCGCCGCGGCGCTGCTGTTGCCGTAGGGATACGACAGATGGACCGGCTTTTCTCCAACCCGGTTGGCGAGGATGCGGGCCGAATCCTGCACTTCAGCCTGCACGCGGCTGCGGTAGGCCGCATCATCGTCTTCACCCGGCAGGCGCGACAGGCTGGTATGGCTCTTTGCGTGAGATTGAATGTCAATCAGGCCGGAACCGCGCATCTCTTTCATCTGCGCCCAGGTCAGCGCTTTTCCGCCGCCGACAAAGTCCGTGTAGATGTACAGGGTCACGGGGAATCCAAATTCTTTGATGATCGGCCACGCCACGTCGTATACCGAGCGGTAGCCGTCATCGATGGTCAACACCACGGCCCGGTCGGGAATGCCCTGTTTGCCATCCATAATGGCGGCCACATCATCCAGCGACAGCACGGTAAAACCCTCGTCGCGCAAATACTGCAGCTGAGCGCGGAACGCCTGGGCGGAGACCTCCAGCCGCTGCGAGGTCTCCCCGCCGCGTGAAAACTGGTGGTAACAGAGGATGGGAATGATGCGGTAACCGTCTGCATACACCGAGCTGGGGTTTACCGGCGCCCGCGGCACCACCACAATCTGCCCGCGCTCCACAACTCCGCCGCCATTAAGTTCAGCTATCTGCCAGCCGGCATTGCCGTCCCCCAGATACGCGTCTGCCAGACTGTTGAAAGATTGCCGCTGCAATGCTCTCACCCATATAAAACTGTTATCGCGTGCCACCACTTCCGCAACCGGGGCCGCGCTGCCGCGCGGTGCAGGATTGGGGCCGGACAGCGTACAGGCATGCAGCAAAGCCGCCGCCAGCAAGCTGATGCCGGCGCGCTTCAGGTGATAGTTTCCTGCGGGACGTTTACGCACCCGAGTGCTTGCCACCCGGCTGCTTGTTGTCACCCGCGTCCGGCTGGTCCGCGGCCAGCGGTTGGATAACTGTCTGTTCGTCCGCGCTGAGGCGGGCGATACCGCTGATATCAAGCTTGGCATCCGGAATCACGGTGGTGTCATCAGGACCACTGAGCGCCTCTTGCGGTTGGCCTGCGGGTGACGCTCCCGCATCACCGGCGCGCTCCAGGCGTTCCTGCACTTCGTCTGCCATATTGTTAAACGCGGTAAACAGATCACCAAATTCATCCGTGCGCTCGCGGGAGATACGGGCTTCCATTTTACCCTGGCTGAACAGCCTGAGCGCCTGGGTGGACAGTAGCAGGTTTTTCGCCACCAACTGGTTGAATACATAGATTACAACAACCACCGCAGCCACAATAGCCAGCGCCAGCCCCATCAGCAGCTGCACGGTGGTCTCCAGCGCGGCGTTGAGCCCGGCCTGGTCCAGCCCCACATTAACGGTGCCGACCCGCGTATCCCTGAACAGTATCGGCAGTTTGAAGTTGAAGATCGCGCCCGCACCGTCCGCGGTCACCTCAACGTCTTTGTCCTGGTAGAGGATTTCCGTTTCACCGGCGGCGTGGGTGGAAGCTTCCCAGGTACCACCCACCCATTCCGCCCGGGTGGCGCTGCGGACAATATTTTCGTGATCCGACACCACCAGATAGGCAAAGGTTTCGCGGGCCGAAGCATCTTCGACAAAAGACTCGAGGGTAATCCAGTCTTCACCGAGGACCGGCACCGCCGCCTGCACGGCTATGAAGTTGGCCAGGGATATGCCTGAATCCACCGCCTGTTGTTGCAGCGCCGCGGTCTGCGCGCGCATGATGAACAACGAGCTGAGCGCCATGGCCACCGCCACCACCGCCCCCATAATTGCCGTCCATTTAACCTGCAGCGGCATGTAGCGGGCGCGTTCGCTATCCTCTTCTTCCCGCAGCCGCAGCTCACGCTGCAGCGCCTCCCGCAATTCACCGCCGCTCTGGAAGCGCCGTGCGGGTTTTTTCGACAGCAGTTTGCTGACGATGTTCTGCAACCCGGGCGGCACCTGAGACACCACCTTGCGGATCGGCGGCGGATCCTTCTGCATGATCTGCATGATCAGGGTGGCCATGGATTCCGCGTCAAAGGCTTTCTGGCCCGTCAGCATTTCATAAAGAATCACCCCCAGGGAAAACAGATCCGAACGGCCGTCGACACCTTCACCACCCGCTTGTTCCGGTGACATATAGCGGGGTGTGCCCAGAATCATGCCTGCCTGAGTGGATTCCTTGGCGCCTTCTTCCACCCGCGCGATGCCAAAATCGGCTATCTTAATTGACGTCCGGTCTTGCCCCACAATGATGTTGTCCGGTTTTACATCGCGGTGCACCACTCCCTTGCCGTGCGCATAATCCAATGCGTCCGCTATCTGTATGGCGATGCGCAGAATGGAGTCGATGGGCAGCTTCTCGCCGCTGGCCAACAGTTCGCTCAACGGCCGGCCCTCAAGCAACTCCATCATGATATAGGGCGCCTGCTCCAGGGTACCGACATCGTGAATGGTGACAATGTTCGGATGGGTCAGCGCACCCGCCGCTTTGCCTTCACGCAGGAAACGGTTGATGTGTTCTTCGTTTACACAGTTCTCTTCCTTGAGGATCTTCAGGGCAACGGTGCGGTCGATGTCCGGATCGTAGGCTTTGTATACCTCCGCCATGGCTCCGGCGCCCACATGTTCGGTAATCTCATACCTGCCGATGTACTTTCCTAGAATTTCCATAAATCCCTTAGGTCAACAATAAATAGGCCAGCAGCGTCAGCCCGCCCGCCAGCGCCAATCCCGCCGGCAGCCAGCTGACCTGCCGTGCCGGCCGCTGAGCCGGCGGGTGCCCGGGCAGCTCCTGGGTGATATCAGGATCCTCCGCCGCCGCAGCCTGGGCGCCGATCACAACCACGGTGACATTGTCCCTGCCGCCGGCATGCAGTGCCGCTTCCAGCAATCCGTCCGCCTGAGCCTGCGGCGTGCCGTGCTGCTGCATCTCCAACGCAATCAAGGCTTCGCTGAGTTCATCAGAGAGACCGTCGCTGCACAAGAGCAATTGCTCATGCGCGCCCAATTCCCCTTCCAGATAACCGGCTTCAAGTTCCATGTCTGCGGATACGCCTACCGATTGCGTGATGACATGGCGTTCCGGGTGCTGCGCGGCCTGTTCCTTGGTCAGCACACCCTTGGCCAGCAATTCACCGACAAAAGAATGATCGGTGGTCAACTGGGTCAACTTGCCGTTCCAGCGGTAAGCGCGGCTGTCACCCGCCCAGGCCAGTTGGTAATCGCTGCCCTGCAGGCGTAACACCACCACCGTGGTGCCCATGTTGTTGTAGCTCTGGCCGTCTGCGCCAATCTGCTGCGCCGCTTCGTCACCGTCGCGGCGGGCAATCTCCTCCAGTACCTGCCGGTGAGCCTGTTGAATGGCCTCCGGCAGGCTGTCGCCGCCGGATACCGCGTCGCGTATCGTCTCGCAGGCAATTTTACTGGCCACCTCTCCACTGGTATGGCCGCCCACGCCGTCAGCAACAATCCACAAGCCCATATCCGGGTCAGCGCTGAAGCAATCTTCGTTATGTCCCCGGATATGTCCCGAATGTGTGATCGCCGCGTACTTTCTCACCCTTTCTTTCCTAGCTCGCCGCGCCCATTGTACTGTAACCTATCCGCTTTAACCGCAACGGTCCCGATATTTTGCCAGACCCTGACTCCGCCGCACCCCCGACATCAGTGGATGTACTTGTTATCGGCGGCGGCAACGCCGGCCTGTGCGCGGCAATATCCGCACGCGAGCAAGGTGCCAGCGTGGTGCTGCTGGAACGCGCCCCGTTCAACATGCGCGGCGGCAATACCCGCCACATCCGCAACTTCCGCATGATGCATAACGAGCCCACCGAAACCTTGCCGGGAACTTATACGGAAGAAGAGTTCTGGCAAGACCTGCAGCGCGTCACCGGCAGCCACACCAACGAGGCGCTGGCCCGCCAGATGATCCGCGCCAGTTATCCCATGCTGGACTGGTATAAGCGGCACGGCGCCTACTTCCAGCCGAGCCTGAAAGGCACCCTGGCGCTGGACCGGACCAACGCTTTTTTCCTCGGCGGCGGCTGCGCCCTGTTGAACGCCCAGTACATCGCCGCGCAACAGCGCGGGGTGCAGATTTTCTACGACTGTGATGTCAGGCAGCTGGAGATTGACGGCAGCTGCTTCAAAGCTGCGGTCTACCAACATGCCGGTTGTACCCGGCGCATCTCCGCCAAAGCCCTGGTCGCGGCTTGCGGCGGGTTCCAGGCAAATTCAGAATGGATGTCCGAAGTCTGGGGTGACGCGGCTAACAATTTTCTCATCCGCGGCACCCCTTATAATGAAGGTCATGTGCTTAAGAGTTTACTGGACCAGGGTGTGGCCGCGGTGGGGGAAGCAGATCAATGTCATGCGGTGGCAATTGATGCGCGCGCCCCGAAGTCGGACGGCGGTATTGTGACCCGTCTGGATTGTGTCTGTTTCGGCATTGTCATAAACAACAAGGCGCAACGGTTTTATGATGAGGGGGAAGATTTCTGGCCCAAACGTTACGCCATCTGGGGGCGCATGGTAGCGCAGCAGCCCGGACAGATTGCTTATGTCATTATCGACAGCAAGGTGGCGGACCAGTTTATGCCGCCGGTTTACCCGGCGCTGCGCGCCGACTCACTGCCTGCGATGGCAGCGGAACTGGAGGTACCGGAACAGGCGCTGATGCATACCGTGCAGCAGTTTAACGCGGCGGTGGCACCGGGCAACTATGATCCCAGCGTGCTGGACGGTTGCGCCACAGCGGGCCTGACCCCGGTTAAGTCCAACTGGGCCCTGCCCATCGACACCCCACCCTACATGGCCTATCCGCTGCGGCCCGGTATTACCTTCACCTACCTGGGTGTAGAGGTGGACAGTCGGGCCAGAATGAACATGGCGGACGGACTGCCCGCCCAAAACCTTTACGCGGCGGGGGAAATCATGGCGGGCAACATTACCGGCAGGGGTTATTGCGCCGGTACCGGCATGACTATCGGCGGCGTAT
>JANQOA010000304.1 GCA_028279305.1 Pseudomonadales bacterium | reverse complement strand
GGAGAGCCCGGCACCCATGGTGTCCAGGTTCGGCCAATAGCCGATCCAGCCGAAGTCATCGTACCCCGGGGTTGGGATGGTGGCGCGCAGCGGAAACAGCAGGGCGGCAAAATAGCCGTCGATGTGCTTGGAACCAATCCTGTCGATCTGTCTGTTCCAGTAGTCAACGGCGGCTGACAGGTCGTCAGCGTCTTTGCCGTCATTGTATTCGCAGGTGAAACTCTCGGTAATGCTGGGGCCCGTCGGGTGGCCGTCAGCCAAGGCCTGAGCACCCACGAGCAGCAGGGCTATGGTGAGTATGGGTCGCATGGTAGGTCGTCCTGTAGTTGTTATCTGTATTGGTCCGAAGGTAGACACAACAGCATGCACGACCACTGCACAGGCACTTCAGTGCACTGTGCATATTTGCCCCCTCTAGGGATTGTATAGCAACCGGGAGCCATTGCTAGCGGGCGGCGGTACCCGGCGCAGCGGTGGTTGAGGGTCAGCTCCGCCGCTGTGACATCTTGCGGAAATGGGCCATGGTGTTGGGTTCCAATTCGGCGCCGCGTTCGTCAAACAAAGCCACCGGGGGTGTTTCCGCCACCGGCAAGGTCAGATCAAAACTCTGCGTCGCGGGTATGTCACAGACCTCGTCGTCACAAGACTGCCAACGGATCCGGCCGGAGACGGTGACCTGGCTTGAGTTATCAGCGGCATAGCTGTTAACGGTAAGCGGCAGACGCAGTTCAAAATTGCCGTGGTGTACCTGGAATGTTTCACCGCTGCCCGCCAATGTATGGGCTTCGCTGTGAGGGCGCTGCAGGCTGCGTTGCACCAGCCGCGGGTTGGCGTCGAGTTGCACATCTACCGCCACCATCCCCTGGGCTGCCGGTTCAGCGTAAACGTGACGGCCGGGCGGAACCCGGAAGCGCACGACAAGGTCTTTCTGCACCGTGCGTGCAAGCGCTTCACCCTCCAGTCCGATATCCACCTCAACCGTATCAACAACTGCCGGTTCCGCCGTTGTTTCCAGCAGGGACCGGCCTTGGGCCGCACGTAACAATTGTTCCGGACCCGCGCGCACCGCCAGGTTGTTTTCAAAAAATTTGTGCGTGATGGTGCCGTCCCCGCTGAAGACGTAGGTGCCGGGGTAGGGGATGCCGTACCAGGGATGGTCGTCAGCATCGATCAGCGTATTCAGAATGCCGAACTGGCTGATAACCACGGAATCAGGATCCGAAAGCAGGTTATAAGTGATGCCGTGGGCGTCGCGGAAATCCCGCAGCGCATCCGCTTCATCGTAGCTCAGTGCGTAAACACCAATACCCGCCGCATCAAACTCTGCCATGCCTTTTTGCAACTCGACCAGCTGCGAGCGGCAAGGGGGTCACCAGACCGCGGAGCGGAAGAAGACAAATACCGCGGGTTTGCCGTCACGGTGTTGATGCAGATCAAACGGCTGGCCGTCGGCACCATTGCATTGCACGGCGGGCATTTGCGCTCCCGTTTCGGGGCCGGTGGGGAACTCCCCTCGCGGGTCGCTGCGCGGGCCGTTGCCCGGTTTAATCGGGCCGATAAAGCCGTCGTGGTCCTGCCAGCCGTTGGGCGCCTGGGTGCCGCGGGTTTCCAGTTCCGGCATGTGCTTCTCCCGTTCATTGAAGGGCTTAGTCTAACAGCTTATGGCCTGCTGATTGGATGCCGGCGGTTTGTCTTCACGCCGCGTTGATCTGGAGTTTGTATTAATACCCCCATGACACATACAAAAAGATCCATCCGGCCGCCGTCCCGCGGCGCTTTGCTGAACGAAGCGCTCACTCCGCTGCAGTTCCCGCTGATGTTTCTGCAGGGGCCGCGGCTGGCTGCCGCACCCCGCGGCAGCGGCCAACCGGTGCTGGTTTGGCCCGGCTTCGGCGCGGGCAATGGTTCTACCCTGGCACTGCGCGGCTACCTGAATTTCCTGGGCTACCGTGCCCGGGGCTGGCGCCTGGGGGAGAACAATGGTGATGTGCTGCAAATTCTGGATGTGCTGAAAGCTGAGCTTGAGAACGCCGGTTATGATGAGCCGGTGAACCTGGTGGGTTGGAGCCTGGGCGGCTATCTGGCCCGCGAGGTGGCGCGGGAACTCCCGCATCTTGTCAAACAGGTGATCACGCTGGGCAGCCCGGTAGTCGGCGGTCCAAAATACACCGCGGTGGCGGACGTGTTTGTGCGGCGCGGGGAATCCATGGAAGACATTGAACGCCTTGTTGATGAGCGTTACGACGTGCCCCTGGAAGTACCGGTCACAGCCATCTACTCAAAAGCGGATGGCGTGGTCGCCTGGCAGGCGTGTATCGATGAGCGCAGCCCTAACGTTGAGCACATCGAAGTGTTCAGCTCCCATACGGGCCTGGGCTTCTCACCAGAGGCATACCTGATTCTCGCACAGCGGCTGGCAGCACCGCAGACGCGGTAGGCAAAGTGTATACAGGCATCGTGAAATGATTGAAGTTGCGCTGTTCCCCATCCCCAATGTCGTAGCCTTTCCGGGCACGGTGCTGCCGTTGCACGTCTTCGAGCCCCGCTACCGGCGGTTGGTACACGACTGTGTGGAACAGAAACGGCCGGTCGGCGTCAGCCACGTACTCAAGACCATCCATGAAGCGCCCCGGCAGCAGTCAATTGAGCAGGCCTTGAGTTCCAACCAGTCGACCTATCAACCGCGCGCGGTATTTTCCGCGGGGCCCTGCGAAATCATCGAGACAACACCGGATGGACGCATCCTGGCGGCGGTGACTATGCAACACCGGCTGGCCCTGGTAGAGGAGGTGCAGTCCCTGCCTTACCGCATTGTCACCAGCGAGCTGCTGGAAGATACCCCGGAAACCGGATCGGAAGCGGACAGCCGCAAACTGCAGCAGGAGATCAATAACCGTCTGCTTGAAATGGCGGCGGGTGAGCAGAAAATTGTCCAGGCGCTGCAGCAGGGCAAATGGGCCTCGTTGGACCCGGCTGATTTCAGCTTCCGGATTTTCCAACTGCTGCAGTTTGATGCTGACGTGATGCAGACGGTGCTGGAGGAGCGCAGCGCGCATAAACGCCTGTCCATTACCCTGGACCTGCTCAAGCTGGCCTGATATCAGGTGTGCAATGCCTGTTCCAGGCCATCGAGCAAGATAACTAGATTCTGCTCGTAACTGCCGTCAAAGTCGGCTGGTGTAATGGCTGCAATTGCGGACGCCAGCATGGGAAAGGGCTGCAGTTCTTCAACCGCCAGCTGCAGCACCCGGTAACCGCCAGCACCGTTTTCCGCTTCGAGTTGATGGAACAGTTCTTCTTTCTGGGTGTAGTAAAATGCGTGGTCGACCACCAGACTATATGCGCGCCAGGCATCCGCGGGGGCAAAGCCGGCGTCATGTAAAACCTGCAGGGCGCTTTCGATGATACGAAACGCCGCTGGCGTGGTGGGTCCTATTTTGAAGCCGTATTGGCACACACCCGGCAGGGCGAGCAGCGCATTGCGGAACGCCATGCCAATGCCGTACATATAGTCGCGCCATGGCAAACAGGCAGCCGGCAGATGCAGGCGGCTGCAGAACTCATCCATGCAGGCATCGATCAACGCCTCTTTGGAGCCGAAGTACCGGTACAAGGCAGTTGCGGAAACCTCGAGATGAGCGGCCAGACTGTGCATGGACAGGTCATCCACGCCAATCTCCAGCGCAGCGCGCACAATCTTATCCCGGTCGATCAACTGGGGTCTGCCCTTGAAGGTTGGGTTGAGCTGTTGCCGGGCCTTTTTCACATCCGCATGGTCCGGTTTTGTTCGCTTGAATGCAAATACGGCGCCGGGTCGGCATTTGCCGTGGTTAATATTCCCAGCGCAGGCTGATTTCTATGAGGTCGTTGTTCCGGTAATCATAAAGAGGTGTATCCGCGTCCGCCTCAAACGCCAGGAATTTTGCGTCCAGGCTGAGATGATCGCCGAAACTGTATTCGATAAACAGTTCGGCAGCCAGTTGGTTGTCGTTAGCCGCTTGTCCGCGCACACCGACGGTAGCCGCATCGTTGAACAACGTGTTGGTCACCGCAAACGTCAGGCCATAGGTATCTTTGCTGTCGCCGGCCTCGTCCCAGAATAGTTGCAGATTAGTGTAAAGATTGGTCAGGAACGTCCGGTCCCAGCCGATGACCGCCTGCATAAGATCAGATTTTCGCCCGGCGACCCAGGTATCCGGAGTATAGGCAACCTCCCCCCGCAGCGTACTGTGTTGCAGGCCTACCGCGGCAGAGAAATTGTAGGTTTGGACGCGAACGGGTGAAAGCCGTGCAGCCGTTTGCTGCTGAGAAAATTCTACCGGGCCGTCGGTGTAACCATTAAACCATCCCACGCTCCAGTCGAAGCCGCGGCTGTAAACAAGGTAGCGCAAACCAAATTCGTGGGCGTGTGGATCTTCTATATCCAGACTTATGAGGCCTTGCGCGCGCTGCCTGCGCAACAGATGCAGTAGCGCGGGTTCCCAGGGGCTGCCGAATTCAGGAAGCTTAGCGTCGCGGCCGCGCGGCAACCACACGGCGTCCAGAGTCCCGGCCGCCAGTTTGCTCTCCAGCCGCACCATCCAGCTCGGTCTGCGCGAGGCAGTGCGCGCGTTTGCGATGGGCTCCCGCAGGTCCACGGCATTAACCCGGTCGATGGTGCTTACCCCATCCGCGGTCCCCCACGCGACCCGTTGCTTGCCGACGGTCAGATCCGTGTGTTCCGAGTCCCACACCATGTAGAGTTCCAGCAGTTCAGTGCGCGTTGGGTCACGATAACCGCGGGTCTGTTCGTCATGTTGTATTTCCGCGCTGGCAAACCCGCGCAGGCGTCCGCCGTTGGCCTGACTGTACTGTCCCCATTTGAGTTCCAGGTGACCGGTGAGCCGGGTCGATTCCCAGTTGTCCGGCCCGGTGAAATAGTGATTGCGCGACTCGAAGAAGCCAGCCGCCTGCAACGCCGCAGGGCGCTCCTGTTGGGCGTTCAGATCAAAGTCAAACGCGTCCCCGCCGGCGTGAGCGTGGGCTGCGAGGGCGGCACTGAGTGCCAGACTAGCGTTTAAGCGAACCTTGCTCAAATACACTGTCGCTGAGGCCGATGTTGTAGCGCACGTTGTCGTATTGCATCAAGGTGCGTGATTTTTTACGCGGCGTTTCCATAATCAGTTTGGTGGCAGTCCAGATGCCGTCAATTTCTTTGATGCCGCCCTGAGTAAGCCGCTTGATCAGCCGCCCGCGCCGGTCCAGATATTCCACCTGTAATGCCAGCCACTTTTCTTTATCCACCCAGGTTTTTCGCCTGGCATAGTTTGAGTCCCTCGCCTTAACGGGTATTGGGGTCGACTCGATCAGGTATACCGGCACGTCACCCAGGCTGGTCTCTTCCAGTAGGATGTGCTGGTCATCGTCCACGGCGCGCTGTTCAATGTCCTCGTTGGCAAAATCACTGCGCATGAACGAACCTTTTTTGCCGCCGCCGCTGATGCGCCGAATGAGATTCTCGGAAGGGAAAAACACCCAGAGGTCATCATCCTGGTTGGGATCTTCGTAGGTCCAGGAAAGAAACTGGGTATCCCGAACATCCGCCGGCTCTATAAAACGGATCAGCGAGCGGTCGTCTTCGCCGTACTTTTTGTTTTGCATACGCAGTTTGCGTACCAGCTTCTGGCTGCCGCGCTCTATCAGCATGGTGGCTGCGCGGCTGCCGTCCGGGGCGCTGTCCACCTCGTCCATAAGCTGCACGATATCGCGGCCGCTGAGCGGTTCCGCCTGCGCGGACATGACCAATGTTGTGCAGACAAACAGAGCAACTGTGAATCGGCTCATCAAACCTCCTCTAAGGGGAATTGGCTAACATGGACGGCGAAGTGTCTTTGCGTCCCAGGGGTTTCAGCCAGGCCAGCAGCACCGGAACCAGCATGAACTCAGCCAGCAACGCGGCGGTAAAGGCGGCCATGGACGCCCAGGAAAAGTTCCGCGGGCCGGCAAAAATTGAGAATGAAAAACTTGCAAAGCCGACCACAAGTACCAGAGTTGTGAACAGCAACGGCCGTCCCACGGTCCGCATGGTTTTGCTGTATGCCTGGTCGTAGTCACCCAACTGGGAAAAGTAGCGCCGGTAGCGAACAAAAAAGTGCACCGTATCGTCCACCGCAACCCCGATAATCATGGGTGCCAGCACCATGCCAATCATGTTCAGCTGCGCCCCGGCCCAGCCCATTAAGCCCAGAGACGCTGCAACAGGCAGCACATTCGGCACCATGGCGATGAGCCCGAGCCGGATCGAACGCAGGGTAAGCATCAATATCAGAGTCACCGCAACCAGAGCGAACAGGAAACTGCGCCCTTGGCCAACCGCGATCAGATCAGCAATGCGTTCAAACATCGCCAGCCCGCCGGTGCCGTAAACGGAAATGCTGTCATCGAACTCCGCTTCGACAAAACGGTGAACGTCATCCTGCAACTGCCGGGTGTCCGCCAGGGCAATACTCCTGGTACGCGCCTGCACCCGCATCTTGTCGTAGGTGAAGGCAACGTACTTTTCGAGCTCACTGCCGCCGCCGCTTTCATACAACAGCAGGTATTCCGCAACCTGATTACGGGATTCCGGCAGTGTGTATGCCTGCGGCTGGTTTTCGTGTATGGCACGGTTCATTTGTTTCAACTGATCCAGAACGCTGGAGGTCTGGGTAACCAGGGGATGGTTGTTCAGAAAAGTCTGCAGAGCGTCAACCTTTTGCAGCAGGGTGTGATCCTTGATGCCGTTTTCTGCACCGGTGTCGATGACAAACTCCAGTGACATGGAGCCACCCATGTTGGCATCCACGTAGTTGAAGGCGACGCGCAGGGGATCGTCCGCCGGCATGTCCTGCACGGTATTGGTTTCGATTTCCAGGCGGCTGACGCCGACCAGCGACAACGCGGTGAGCACGGCAAAGGCCAGGCCGTAAGCTGTTTTGTTATTAATGACGCTGTTTGCAATGTTGTTGAGCAGATGGTCAAAAATATCCTCAGATGCCGGTGCTTGCCCGCGGCTTTTGTCCGTTTGACCGGCGTCTTTATCTGATTCGGCTGCGGCGCCGAATGACAGTACCGGTACGGCAAACAGATAGGTCAGAATTAGCGCGGCAAATACCCCGGTGGCTGCTTGAATGCCCAGTTCCATCAGCGGCTTCAGGTCGGTCAACGTAAATGCCAGAAAGCCAATTGCGGTGGTCACCGTGGTCAGCAATATCGGCCCGCTGACCAGATTCAGGGTGTGTAACAAAGAAGCATGCCGCGGCATGCCGGCGTTCATACTCTGCTTGAACTCCGCAACCACGTGCATGGTGTCGCCTATGCCGACACATAGCAGCAGGGTAGGCACAAGTATAACAAGCAGGTTTACGGTGTAACCCAGATAGGCGAACAGCCCCATGGTCCAGATTACGCTGAGAATCACCGTGAGAGCAGGCACCAGCACGCCCGCCACACTGCGGGTTGTCAGAATCAGCATCAGGCACATTCCCAACAGCGCCCCGCCCATCCACAGCGGCGCCTCCTCCGCGGTTTTACCGTCCATGACATAGTCCATGATTGGACCGCCCACCACATGGGTTTGCAGATCGCTGAACTCCTCTACGAGCTGCAGGATGACCGGCGGGACATCCTTGCGCGGATCGATACCGATGTCGGGATAGTTTTCAAACTCCATCAATATGCCCGTGCTTTGCCCTGTTGCCGAGACCAGCCGGTCGCGGTACAGGGGGTCCGCCAGAGTTTTGTTGCGCAGCGCGGAAAGCTGTGCTGGCGGTAAGTCGGTTTCGGGGATCAATTCTTCGATCAGAATGCCGCCGGGAATACCTTCAATCCACTCAACATTGCCGATCCAGGTGAGTGACAACAGGTGCGGTGTTTCCATTTCCAGGCGGTCGGCAAACTCAGCCAGGCGCTGTAACGTGCCGGCATCGAACACTTCCGGCACGTCCACCAGGATAAACACGAAGTCGTCGTTGCCGAACGTGTCCTTAAACGCGTCGAGGCGTTCCTTGGTGGGGTCACCGGTGACAAAAAAGGACTCGTTGGAGTTGTCGATCTGGATATGCGGCAGCTGACTCCCAGCGGCTGCGGTGAGCAGCCCCACGACGGCCAGACTTATCCAGCGGAAACGCAATAAGAAGCTGCAGAATTGCAAAAGATATCGGTTGGTTGACGGTACCATGCTCACCTGTCTACGGTCGTTGAGGAAAACTCTCCGGCAAATTTGTTAACGGCATTAACTCAGATTGCAAAGTTAACGCAGTTAACTTACTATTGCAAATAAGAATCATTCTCGATTAATTGCTGAACAGGCGGCGCTATGTTTATGCCCGGGCACTTTCTGGTCCGCGTCGAAGATCTGCATCAAGCAGTTGCTGATTATCAGGCTGCCGGATTTACCGTCGTTTGGGGGAGCGATCCGCAGCGTGCGCACAACGCTCTTATTTACTTTGAATCAGGCGGATTTCTGGAACTGTTTAACCCCGACATGCCTGGGCCTCTGAAATACCTGATGCCGGCGATTGCCCGCATGTTTGCAGCTTTCGGCAATCAGCTGTTTGCCCGTTTCAGCAACTGGGCTAGTGCGCGGGGTCTGTGCGACTTTGCCATCGAAACCAGTGAAAGTCTGGCCGACGGGGCGGCCGACGCGCGGCTGCGCGGTGCAAGGTTGTCCAAAATCCGGGATTTTTCGCGTGTCAGAGCGGACGGTGTGAAAACGCGCTGGCAACTATGCATGGCACACTCAAGAGATCTGCCTTTTCTGATGGGACCGTACAGTCCACCGCCCACCGTAAGCAGTGCTCAGCGGCGTCACGCGAATGGCGCCAGCCGGTTGCTCGGCCTGCATGTTAAAACTCCGGAGCCGGGCGAGTATGCGAGCGAACTGGCCCGGCTGCTCGGTGGACATGCCATTGTATCCGAGCATGACTCCGCCCGCCGCGTTACCGTTGGCGAGTTTGTATTTATCATTACCCGCGGCACCAGGCACAAGTATGCCGCCGTTGATATTGATCAGCCGCCAAGCCCTGGTGCGCGTCTGCACGGCCTGAACTTGCGCGCGCAGCAGCCGCAAGCTGCAGCAGCAGATCAATAAGCTTCCTGCCAGAGTTAGCGGCATTGCGCTATGGCCCCGCTTGCGGTGAACTAAGGGCAAGGCAAATTCAAGACCATCAGGGGGGAGCATGCTGGATGTAGCGGTGATTGGGGCGGGCATGTCCGGGATGTACCAGATCTACCGGTTGCGGGAAATGGGGCTGAACGTGCGCGGCTTTGAGGCGGGCAGCGACGTCGGCGGCACCTGGTACTGGAACCGCTATCCGGGCGCGCGGTTCGACTCGGAAAGCTACAGCTACGGTTACTCCTTTTCCAGGGAACTGCTGCAGGAGTGGGACTGGACCGAGCACTTTTCTCCCCAGCCGGAGACCTTGCGCTACTGTAATTACGTTGCTGACAAGTTTGATCTGCGCCGGCATTTTCAATTCAACACAAGGCTGGCGGCAGCCCGCTTCAACAGCGATGAGCATATCTGGAGCCTGGAGTTTGAAGACGGCGGCAGCGGACAGTGCCGGCTGCTGGTGACGGCGGTTGGGCCGCTGTCTGCACCGGTGCAGCCGGCCATTGAGGGGGTGGAAACCTTCGCCGGGGAGGTGCATCACACCGGGCTTTGGCCTAAACAGGAGGTGGCGATTGCCGGACGCCGGGTGGGGGTGATCGGCACCGGGGCAACCGGCGTGCAGGTCATCCAGGAAGTAGCAAAAAACGCCGCTCACCTGACTGTGTTTCAGCGCACGCCGAATTGGTGCGCGCCGTTGAACAACCGGCCCATAACCGCGGCGGAACAGCGGGACATCAAAGCGTCCTACGAGCGTATCTTCCGCATGTGCAGGGCAACGGCTAACAGCTTCCTGCACGACGCGGATCCGCGCAAAGCCCTGGAGGTGAGCGCCGCGGAGCGGTTGGAATTGTGGGAAAAACTGTACGGTGAACCGGGCTTCGGTATCTGGCTGGCAAATTTCTCCGACATCCTTGTCGACGAGGAGGCAAACGCAACCATCAGTGAATTTGTCGCCGGCAAGATCCGTGAGCGCGTCCGCGACCCGGCAACCGCGGCCAAACTGATACCCACCAATCACGGCTTCGGCACCCGGCGGGTGCCGATGGAAACCGGCTACTACGAGGTATACAACCAGGCCAACGTTGATCTGGTTGACCTGTCGGAAACACCCATCGAACGGATTACACCGCGCGGGGTGTTAACCGGTGCAGGAGAAGTGGATCTGGACCTGCTGATATTTGCCACCGGTTTCGACGCCGTCCGCGGGGCGTTGGACCGTATCGAAATTGTCGGCGAGCAGGGTGTGTTGCTGAGGGACAAGTGGGCGCAGGGGCCCCTCACTTACCTGGGGCTGGCGGTGGCCGGCTTCCCCAATCTGTTGACCCTGGTGGGCCCGCACAACTCTGCCACCTTCTGCAACATTCCACGCTGCATCGAGCAGAACGTGGACTGGGTGACTGATGCCATCAGCTACATGCGTGAGCACGGCTATCAACGCATAGAGGCCACACCGGCGGCGGAACAGGAATGGACCGAGCATGTTTTTGATGCCGCCCAGGGCTTGCTGCTGACCCAGGTGAGGTCGTGGTTCATGGGGTTGAACAGCAACCTTAAAGACCGCGATAAGCCGCGCCTGCTGGTATATGCGGGCGGTTCGCCGCGCTACCGCGAACGGTGTGACGAGGTCGCGCAGCAGGGTTATGCCGGGTTTGACCTGACATGAGCAGGCACCTGGTTTGTCTGTCTTTTGATTTCGACTCAATTTCTTTGCCGGTTGCAAACGGCTTAACCAGCCCCACCCCCATATCAAATGGCGAATTTGGCCTGGTAGGGGCGGAGCGACTGCTGCGCCTGCTGGAACGTAACGGCATCCGCGCAACCTGGTTCATCCCCGGCTTGACGGCGGATACGTTCCCGGATGCGTGCCGGGCTGTTGTTGGCGCCGGGCACGAGATCGGTCACCACGGTTACGACCATTTGTCACCGGCCAGTTTGAGCCGGGATGATGAAAAGCGTCAGCTGTTGCGGGGTATTGAAGCGCTGCAGAATATCGGCGCGCCGCAGCCCCGGGGTTACCGCTCACCGGCATGGGATCTGTCCGGCAACTCCGTGGAGCTATTGCTTGAATGCGGCTTCACGTACGACAGCTCCATGATGGGCCACGACTATATGCCCTACGCGGTACGCAGCGGTGATGTGATTGTCCCGGGCCAACCGGTCCAATTCGGCGCGCTCACCAGCCTGCTCGAACTTCCGGTGAGCTGGTCCCTGGATGACTATCCGCACTTCGAACCCGGGCGCCGCGGCGGGCTGATGAATGCCGGGCAGGTGTTCGACAATTGGCTGGGAGATTTCCTTTACATGCGGGACGAACTTGAAAACGGCGTGCTCACCTGTACCTTTCACCCGTTTGTGATCGGCCGCGGTCACCGCATGCTGGCGCTGTCAGCTTTTATCAACCGTTTACGCGATGAAGGCGCGGAATTTGTTACCGCGGAAGACGCGGTGGCGCAGCTTGCCGGGTGCTGAGCGGCGCGTTGCTCAGGGCGGCGGCAGCACCCGCCGCAGCGATGCTTCGATATCGCCGCTGCACCATTCTGTGCCATAGGCTCTATCGCTGCGCCGGCGCAGTTCAGCTTGTTCGGGCAACGCAGCGATGCGGTCCGATAAACCGCAGATGGCCGGCGCGGCGTTTTCCAACAGGGCCCGCAGACGCGGAAACTTTGCGCTCATGGTACCCCACAGGATATGCGCGGTGAGATCCGCCACCCCGTAGGCCGGGGTGCCCAGCAGGGTGCCTGCGTTTGCCTGTAAGCCCTGGCGGCGGCCGGTTTCTTCAAGGATCTGCATCCAACGCAGCAGGCGCGGCCGGTAGTCCGCCCAGGAAGTGTCATCCCACATCTGCGCGCCGTTGTACCGGGTCATTTCATAAAGCACGTCGTTGGCATCCGCAATCACCTTTTCACTCAGCGCCAGCTTTAGCGGATGTTCGGGCAGCAGCTTATGCTTGCGGCCCAGATACATGAGGATGGCAGGCATTTGCGCCAGGCAGACATCCGCGCCGTGATCAAGCAGCATCGGCGGCCCCATATGCGGGATGGGTTGCCGCTCCGGTTGAGCCTGCCACATGGACTGAATGGCGGGCATATCTGCTTCGTCCCAGCGGGCATGGACATGGGCCAGCACCGCGCGGATGAACTCGCCGCGGAACGGCACGGGCCAGTAGTACAGGGTGTAATCTTGCATGGTTACTGTTCTTCTATGCGCTCCGGCCGGTGCTGAATCAGCCCCAGATTGCCGGCTGCAGGGCGCTCCAACCTACCGCGCGCTCCAGTTGCCCGGCCACCTGGTACAGTAAATCTTCGCGGCCGTAAGCGGCGGTTAACATCACGCCAACCGGTAAACCTTCAGCGGTCATATGCAGCGGCAGCGAGATGGCCGGCTGGCCGGTGGCGTTGGCGAGACCGGAGCAGAGCAAAAATTTTGTCTGTACGCCGTCTCCGGCGTACAGGGTATCCCGCCGCCATTCGCCGATTTTGAGCGGCGGCGTACCCAGGGTAGTGGTCAACATCAGGTCGAAAGACTGGTGAAACTCCCCATAAAGGCGGCCCAGGCCCAGCAGCTCTTCCCGGGCGCTCATCAGCTCCACGGCACTGACTTTGCGCCCCAACTCCACCAGGTCAAGGGTCTGTTGTTCAAAGCCTCGCAGATCCGGGTTCGGGGTTATACCGTCAACCGTGTGGGCAGCCATGCTGGTCCACAACTTCATAAACGAACGCTGGATCTGCGCATAGTCGAACCGGGGACGCTCCTCAGCCACTTCATGCCCCAGTTCAGAGAGCAGGGAAACCGCACCTTCCACCGCGGCAACACATTCCGGATGCGTCTCCGCGTCATAACCCCAGTACCGGGTCCAGTAGGCGATACGCAGTTTCCCGGGCGGTGTATCCACGGCTTGCAGGTAGGAGGTTTCGGGGCTGGGCGCACCGTACGGCGGGCCGTCGTAGTCACCGTGCGTCAAGTCCAGCAGTGCAGCGCTGTCGCGCACGGAACGGCTGACAACATGCTCGTAACCCAGGCCCAGACCCATTTCCCCGGCCGGTGCCTGGGGCATGCGGCCGCGGGACGGTTTCATGCCCACCAGGCCGCAGCAGGAGGCGATCGTATACATGTCGGGCAAGAAGCCGCT
>JANQOA010000302.1 GCA_028279305.1 Pseudomonadales bacterium | reverse complement strand
CCATGGCCAGCCCGGCGCCGTTCACCATGCAGCCGATGCTGCCGTCCAGCGCCACATAGTTCAGGCTGAACTCAGCCGCCTGGGCTTCGCGTTCGTCCTCCTGGGTGGGGTCATTCATGGCTTCCAGCTTGGGCTGGCGGTACAGGGCGTTGCCGTCGATATTCACCTTGGCGTCTAGGCAGTGGATGTTGCCCTCACCGGTAATCACCAGCGGGTTGATTTCCAGCAGCGAGCAGTCCAGTTCATGGAACAACCGCGACAGCCCCATAAACAAATCGGCAAACTGCCGGATCTGCGGGCCTTTCAGGCCAAGCTGAAAGGCCAGTTCGCGGCCCTGGTAGGGTTGCGCGCCCACGTACGGATCAATCACGGCGCGGAGAATTTTTTCCGGGGTTTCTTCAGCCACCTTCTCAATTTCCACACCCCCTTCGGTGGAGGCCATAAACACCACCCGCCGGGTGCCGCGGTCGACCACCGCGCCCAGGTACAGTTCCGTATCGATGTCCGTGCAGCTTTCCACATAGATCTTGCTGACCGGCTGACCGTTTTCGTCAGTCTGAAAGGTCACCAGGTTTTTGCCGATCCACTGGTCGGCAAAGGCGCGTACTTCATCCAGACTGTCCACCAGTTTTACGCCGCCGGCTTTGCCGCGCCCGCCGGCATGCACCTGTACTTTTACCACCCACCGGTCGCCGCCAATTTTTTCCGCGGCTGCCACCGCCTCGTCCGCGGTGTCAACAGCATAGCCCTGGGATACCGGCAAGCCGTATTCGGCAAACAGTTCCTTGGCCTGATATTCATGTAAATTCACTTAGTGCCCCTCCTAAAGGCCCAAACCTTGGTAGACGGTTAATCTAACTGGTTATTATCGATTCGCTTGAGTTGTCTGTGGCAAGCCGCTATTTGCGCTTGCGGTTCACCATGTGGATGGCATGCCCGGCCACACCCAGTGCCGCTTCGTGCACCGCCTCCGAGAGCGTCGGGTGGGCAAACATGATCAGGCCCAGATCTTCCGCTGACGCGTCAAATTCCATGGCGATCACCGCCTGGGCCACCAGTTCGGAAGCCTGCGGGCCCAGCACGTGCACTCCCAGGATACGGTCGGATTCAGCATCAGCGATAATCTTTACCATACCCTGGGCATCGTTGGCGGCCAGCGCCCGGCCGCTGGCGGCAAAAGAAAAGCTACCCACATTGTAGTTTTCGCCGTCAGCTTTCAGCTCCTGCTCGGTTTTCCCCACCCAGGCAATTTCGGGGTGGGTATAAATGACGCTGGGCACGGTATCGTAGTTCACCAGCGGTTTGAAGCCGGCAATGCGTTCCGCCACCATGACCCCTTCTTCGGTACCCTTGTGCGCCAGCATCGGGCCGCGTACCACATCCCCAACAGCATATACATGGGGCACATCCGTAGCGCACAGGTCGTTCACGTAGAGAAAGCCGCGCTCGTCCAGATTGACCCCGCAGTCCGTGGCCAGCAGGCCCTCCGTATAGGGTCTGCGGCCGACCGCAACAATCAACTTGTCCACCGTGAGGGAGTGTTCACCGTCCGCGTCCTGGTAGCTCACCTTGACCTCACCACCCTGGACTTCCGCCCCGGTCACCAGGGTGCCGAGGCGAATATCCAGCCCCTGACTGCCGAGCATGCGTTTTGCATCCCGCGCGATGCGTTCGTCCGCCATGGGCAGGAATTCTTCCAGCGCCTCCAGCACCACAACCTCGGAACCCAGCCGGTTCCAGACGCTGCCCAGTTCCAGGCCGATCACCCCGGCGCCGATCACCCCCAGCCGCGGCGGTACGCTGTCAAATTCCAGTGCGCCGGTGGAATCCACAATCAGATCGTCGGTCAGCGGCGCCGGCGGTATGGCCACGGGCACCGACCCCGGTGCCAGTATCACGTGTTCCGTTTCCAGGTTCTGCGGTTCACCGTCGTGGGGTGTAAACAGCACCTGATGGCGGGCCAGCAACTTGCCGGTTCCATGCAGAGGGGTGACGCCGTTACCCTGGAACAGGCCTTTGATACCGCCGGTGAGCCCTTTAACCACTTCATCTTTGCGCGCAATCATGGCGGGCACGTCAATCGACAGGTCACCTACCTTAATGCCCATGTCAGCAAAGTGATCTTTAGCCTCCACGTATTTGTGGGACGCGTCCAGCAGGGCTTTGGAGGGGATACACCCCCAGTTCAGGCAGGTGCCGCCCAGGGTGGGTTCCCCTTCCCTGTCCACGGACTTGTCGATACATGCAGTATTCAAACCCAGTTGGGCGCAGCGAATGGCCGCTGCGTAGCCCGCCGGTCCGGCGCCGATGACAATTACGTCGTATTTCTCACTCATAGTTAAAGTTCCAATAGAATGCGGGCGGGGTCTTCGATCATGCCTTTGACAGCAACCAGAAACTGCACCGCTTCGCGGCCGTCGATCAAACGGTGGTCGTACGACAGCGCCAGGTACATCATCGGACGCACCACCATCTCACCGTCCACTACCACCGGCCGGTCCTGAATTTTATGCATGCCCAGCACGCCGGTCTGGGGCGGGTTCAAAATAGGCGTGGACATCAGCGAGCCGAATATGCCGCCGTTTGAAATGGTAAAGGTACCCCCCGCCATGTCTTCCAGCGACAGCTTGCCGTCGCGGGCTTTGCTGCCGTAGCTGTTAATCTGATCTTCAATCTGCGCCAGGCTTAACGCGTCCGCCTCGCGTACCACCGGCACCACCAGGCCGCGGTCGGTGGATACCGCCACGCCAATGTCGTAATAGCCGTGGTAGACAATATCGTTGCCGTCGATTGAGGCATTTACCGCCGGAAACCGCTTCAACGCCTCCACCGTGGCGCGCACAAAAAATGACATGAAGCCCAGCCGCGTGCCGTTGTGGGTCTGCTGAAACTGCTCCTGATAGGTTTTGCGCAGCGCCATCACCGGCGACATGTCCACCTCGTTGAAGGTGGTCAACATGGCAGCATTGTGTTGGGCTTCAACCAACCGTTTGGCTACGCTGGCGCGCAGGCGGGTCATCGGCACGCGGCGCTCAACCCGTTCGCCCATGGCCTCCATGCCGCTGATGGGCGCCGCCGTGGTGGTGGGTACCACTGCCGGCGCGGCGGCCTGCTCCGCCGGCGGTATATCCGAAGGCGTGGCCGGCGGTGCCGGCATCTGCGCCAGCGCCTTGGCTACATCTTCTTTGGTTACGCGGCCGTCCCGGCCGCTGCCGACCACGGCATCAATATCGACGCCGGATTCCAGGGCCAGCTTACGCGCCGCCGGGCTGGCGCTGCTGTCGCCGGAGATTTCCGCGGGCTCCGGATCGTCCGCCTGGTCCGCGTCATCAGCAACCGCCGCCTGGGCCTCAGCGCCGGCGGCAAACTCGCCGATCACTTCTTCGGATTCAACGGTATCACCTTCCGCTTTGATAATTCTGGTCAGCGTGCCGTTGTCCGGGGCCACCACCTCGATGACAACTTTGTCGGTTTCTATGTCCGCCAGCAGGTCGTCCCGGTTAACCGGTTCGCCGGGCTGTTTATGCCACTGGGCAACGGTGCCTTCAGTGATCGATTCCGGGAATGTGGGCGCCTTTATATCCATGACTGGGTCCTCTATCCAAACAGCGCGTCTTGTACAAGTTGGTTTTGTTGTTCCGAATGCACGCTGGCGTAACCTACCGCGGGTGCGGCAAAAGCATCACGCCCGGCATAGACCAGATAGAGCGATTCGTCCTGGGCCAGAATCACACGCCGCAGGCGGTGCTGCATGGAGTACCAGGCACCCTGATTCATGGGTTCTTCCTGACACCAGACCACCTCGCGCAGGCCGCTGTAACGGCTGAGCATTTCGGCAAACTCTTCTTCGGGGAAAGGATAAAGCTGTTCCAGGCGGATAATGACCACATTCTGCGCGCCGCTTTCCCGCCGTGCTTCCAGCAGATCGTAGTAGATTTTACCGGCGCAGATAACAAGCCGATCTACGTTGGACGGATCGATGTTGTCCACTTCCGGCAGCACGGACTGAAACTCTCCCTGGCACAGCTCATCCAGGGTTGAAACCGCCAGTTTGTGGCGCAGCAGGCTTTTCGGCGTGAGCGCCACCAACGGCTTGCGCGCCATGCGCAGGGCCTGCCGCCGCAGCATGTGGAACACCTGAGCCGGGGTGGACGGCACACAGACCTGCATATTGTGTTCCGCGCATAACTGCAGGAAACGCTCCAGCCGGGCTGAAGAATGCTCCGGGCCCGCCCCTTCAAAACCGTGCGGCAACAGCATGGTTAAGCCGCTGAGGCGCCCCCACTTGGTTTCGCCGGAGCTGATGAATTGATCGATGACCACCTGTGCGCCGTTGGCAAAGTCGCCGAACTGGGCTTCCCAGATCACCAGGGTATTGGGCGCGGTGGTGGAATAACCGTATTCAAACGCCAGCACCGCTTCCTCCGACAGCAGGGAGTCGTACAGATCGAAGGTGACGTCCTCACTGACCAGGTTCAGCGGAATGATCCGCTTGCCGCTCTTCTGGTTGTGGTGGGCGGCATGGCGGTGGGAAAAGGTGCCAACCCCCACATCCTGGCCGGTGAGGCGGACCGGCACGCCCTGATCCAGCAGCGTGGCGTAGGCCATGATCTCCGCAAAGCCCCAGTTTACCGGCATGGCGCCCACCGACATCTTGTTGCGGTCGGAGAGGATGTTCTGCACCTGCCGGTGCAGGGCAAAGCCCGGCGGCAAATGGCTGAGTTTGCTGGCCAGTTCCTTAAAGCGGCCGGCGCTGAAGGTGGTATCCGCGGGATCCCGCCAGTCGTGGCCCAGGTAGGGGCGCCAATCCACATACAGGCCGAGGTCCGGGTCTTCAACTATGCCCAGCGCCACGGTCTGGCCGGACTCCAGCTTCTGCCGGTTGTCTTCGGTCAGGGCCGCTGCTTCCGCCCGGCTGATGCTGCCTTCGTGATCCAGCTGATCCACATACAGCGACAGCGTGCTGGGGTGCGAACGGATCACCTGATACATCAGCGGCTGGGTTTTCATCGGCTCTTCGGATTCGTTGTGCCCGCGCCGGCGGTAGCAGACCAGATCAATGACAATGTCTTTGCGGAATTCCATGCGGTAGTCCGCGGCGATCTGGGTGGCAAACACCACGGCTTCCGGATCGTCGCCGTTGACGTGCAGGATGGGCGCCTGCACCATCTTGGCCACTTCGCTGCAATACTCCGTGGAGCGCGCGTCGATCTGCCGGTGGGTAGTGAAGCCGATCTGGTTGTTGATGATGACGTGAATGGAGCCGCCGGTATTAAAGCCGCGGGTCTGGGACATCTGGAACGTTTCCATCACCACACCCTGGCCGGCAAAAGCAGCGTCGCCGTGCACAATGATCGGCACCACCCGGTCGCCGGTGTAGTCCCGCCGGCGGTCCTGCCGCGCGCGCACCGAACCTTCCGCCACCGGACCGACAATTTCCAGGTGTGACGGATTAAACGACAACGCCAGATGCATCTCGCCGCCCGGGGTCATGATGTTGGAAGAAAACCCCTGGTGATACTTGACGTCACCCGAACCTTCACTGACGGTAATATGACCGTCGAACTCGTCAAACAGGTCGGACGGGTTTTTCCCCAGCACGTTCACCAGTACATTCAAGCGGCCGCGGTGAGCCATGGCGATGACAGACTCAAGCACGCCGTGGTCGCCCAGCCGCTGCAGCATCTCGTGCAGCATGGGAATCAGCGCTTCACCCCCTTCCAGACCAAACCGCTTGGTGCCCGGATAGCGCCGGTGCAGATATTTTTCCAGCCCTTCAGCCGCCGCCAGCCGCTCCAGAATGGCCCGCTTCTGTGCCACCGTAAACGCGCCGCGGCCGCGGGCGCTCTCCAGCCGCTGCTGCACCCAGAGCTGTTCTCCGGCGTCTACGATGTGCATGTATTCCGCGCCGATGGAGCCGCAGTAGGTATGCTCCAGCGCGTCGACCAGATCGCGCAACTTAACCGAGCCGTCACCATAGTGGAAGGTGCCGGTCTGGAAGGTTTCATCCAGATCCGAGGGGGTCAGATGGTGGTACGCCAGGTCCAGCACCGGTGTGGCCGGACGTTCCATCATGCCCAGCGGATCGATGTTGGCTTTCTTGTGACCGCGGTGACGGTATCCGGACACCAGATCCTGTACCCGCATCTGTTTGGTTTCGTGTTCGGTGGCCACTGACGTCGCCACCTTTTCCGGCTTGGCTTTCAGGCGGTTGCGGCCCAGCCGTTCGAAGTGGTTGACTACCGACGAATGGGGGGTGTCCGCTTCCAGCGCCCCCTCCACCATGGGCAGCTGTTCAAAATAGCTGCGCCAGTTGGCCGGGATAAGGGTTGGATCATCCAGGAAGGTTTCGTAGAGATCTTCAATATACGCTGCATTCTGACCGCTGAGATGAGAACTGCGCAGCATACGCTCGAATATGTCGCTCATGCGCCCGCCTCCAATAAAACAGCTACGTTCCCTGGTGCATCAACATCGTGCGGATCTTGCCGATGGCCCGGGTCGGGTTGAGGCCCTTGGGGCAGACATTTACACAATTCATGATACCCCGGCAGCGGAACACGCTGAACGGATCATCTAAGTTGGACAGGCGTTCCGCGGTGGCTGTGTCCCGGGTGTCCGCCAGGAAGCGGTAGGCCTGCAACAAACCGGCCGGACCAATAAATTTATCCGGGTTCCACCAGAAAGACGGGCACGAAGTTGAACAGCAGGCGCACAGGATGCATTCATACAAACCGTCCAGTTCTTCCCGGTCTTCCGGGCTCTGCAGGCGCTCCTGGGCCGGCGGCGGTTCATCGTTGATCAGATACGGTTGTACCTTTTCATACTGTTTGTAGAACTGGGACATGTCCACCACCAGGTCGCGGATGACCGGCAGGCCCGGCAGCGGGCGCAGTACCAGTTTATTCTTCCTGGCGACTTCACTGACCGGGGTGATACAGGCCAGGCCGTTTTTGCCGTTCATATTCACCCCGTCGGAACCGCACACACCTTCGCGGCAGGAACGCCGGTACACCAGGGTGGGGTCTTCCGCTTTCAGCAGTTCCAGCACGTCCAGCACCATCAGGTCTTTACCTTCCGGCAGATCAATCTGCATGTCGCGCATCTGCGGCACTTCGTCCACGTCCGGGTTGTATCGATAAATACTAACTTGCATAAAAACTACCTCAGTACACCCGTTCTTTTGGTTCAAAGGGTTCCACGGTTTCCGGCTGGAAGTTCACCGCGCGCTTGGCCAGCCGCTTGTCAGCGGGGAAATACAGTGAATGACACAGCCAGTTTTCGTCGTCCCGCTGCTGATAGTCGTCGCGGGCGTGAGCGCCGCGGCTTTCCTTGCGCGCTTCCGCGGCAATGGCGGTGGCTTCCGCCACCTCCAGCAGGTTGTCCAGCTCCAGGGCTT
>JANQOA010000300.1 GCA_028279305.1 Pseudomonadales bacterium | reverse complement strand
AGCCTGGATGCGGCGCGGCAGCAGGTTGCGCTGGCCAGGGCGCTGCTGACCAACCCCAGACTGCTGCTGTTGGATGAACCGTTTGCGGCCCTGGACCGCAAAGCCAAGCAGGAACTGATTCCCTACATCAGCAGCCTCAACGATGAGTTCGGCCTGCCGGTGATCATGGTCAGCCACATCCAGGAAGAGGTGGTTCAACTGGCGGACTATGTGGTGGGCCTGGACCGCGGCCGGATTATCGACCAGGGACCTACCCGGCAGGTGATTGCCAAAGCCGGCACCAGCGGCGTGGCCGCCCGCGCTGAAAGCGGTTCGCTGCTGCGCGCCAGCTACCGCGGTTTCGACGCTGAATACCAGCTAGCGCAACTGGATCTGGAAGGTTTTACCCTGCGTCTGCCCGGCATCAACGGCGTGCCGGAAAGCGGCGCAGAGATCCGCCTGCTGGTGCTGGCCAAAGATGTCAGCCTGGCGCTCAGCCCGCCGCGCAATCTGAGTATCCAGAACGTCCTGCGCGGCAGCGTGGTGGCCATCAACACCAGCGCGGATACCCCGTTTGCGGAAGTTGTGGTACAAATTGGCCACCAGCAGCTGCATGCCAGGGTGACGCGCATGGCGCTGGACAATCTGGGGCTGCAAGCCGGGCAAGGCGTATTTGCGCTGGTCAAGTCGGTCAGTTTTGATCACTGACGGCCGGCCGGGCCGCATGCAGACGCAGATGCGACCATCGCGCGGATCGCACCGATAAGAGAGGGGGACAGGATGAGCAATATTCCAGCAGCCACAGCGGGCGCTAAGATGCTGTTTCTGATCAAACGCAAACCTGCCACCAGCCGCGAGGAACTGGTGGCCCACTGGTTTGCCAATCACATGCCCGGGGTGATCGAGAGCCAGCAGCAGAACAAAGCAGCCAACCGCCTGCACGCCTGGCGCTATATCGCTACGCTGTTTGATGCGGACAAAAGCGGCCTGCACCCCTGGGACGGCATTGCCCAGCTATGGTGGGACCGGCCGCTGCCCAAGCCGCAGCAGCCGTTCGGCGACCCCGCCCGGGATACCTTCCAGGCCAAGGCGGAGCCTTACTGGCCCTGGGCAACCCGGGAATACGTTGTTATGGACGCCGATCTGCCGGCCGCGCCCAACACCTTAAACGAACCGTTTCCCATGACCCGCAGCGGTTTCCTGAAAATCACTTTTCTGGTGGCCGCCAGAGACGGCATAGATCACGACGCATTTTTTAAACACTGGCTGGAGGTTCACGTCCCCAATGTCACCAGCGTCATGCAGCAGGTGGGCGGCACCCGCTATGTGGTCAGCCACAGCCTGCAGCCGGCTGATGAAACTTTTGCCGGCATGGCTGAGCTGTATTTCCCGGACGCGGACGGCTGGCGGCAATACCGCCAGACCATACAGCCTGACGGCATGGAGGCATATGCGGCGGACCAGGGCACGCTGGTATTGCGCGCCCATACCGAAATGGTGGGGATTCCCTGAAGCGGCAGCCTAACCCGCGGCGGGCCGCCAGTTGCCGTGAAAGCCAAACGGCACGCGGTGGTCGAGGTACGCGGTGGCCAGCGGCCCGCTGCTGACATTCTGCGCGTCCAGAATCACCAGGTGGCTGGCTTTGCGGTTGGCGTCATAGACGTTGGCCAGCAGGAAGCCGTCCCCTTCTTCAGCATCTTCACTGCGCGGCACAAAGATCGGTTCATTGGTGGCGCAGGCTTCACCCACATCATAGATTTCGGTGCGGCCGGTCTGGTGGTCGACCCGGCCGATACCGTTAAATCCACCCACTTTGAACTCCGGATCCGTATCGCAGGCAAAAAAGCCGTAGCGGTAGCTTAAACCCGTGCGCCGCTCATCCAGCCGCGGGAATTCACAGGCCAGGTCGTCCAGCCGCTGCCATTTGTAGTCGTCGGAATTTTTGCCCAGATCGAAGGTCCAGCGGGTCAACCGCGGCACCGCCTTGGCCGGGTCACCCGGGGTGCCGTCCGGTGCGGGAAACAGCGGCGCTTCTTCAAACTCACACACATCGCACACCACCTGATCACCGTCCGAGTGAGCGTTCATCGGGTGGAAGACAAAACCCGGTTCACCCCGGAACCAGCGCAGATCTTTTACCGACCCGTTACGCGGCATGATGCCGATGTGCACGCCTTTATCCGGCTCCCAGGCGTATACCGGGGCGCCGGACATGGCCCGCTCCATGGAGCCGGTGAGCGGCATGATCGGAAAGATGACATGCTCCCGGGTCACCATGAAGTCGTGCACCATGGCTGCATAGGGCGCCTGAAACGCTTCCGACCGGGTCAGGTTGCCGTCTTTGTCCACCACCGAAAACGTCATGTGCTCAGAAATCATGCCGTCGGCGTTGTAACCGAAAAACAGCATCTCACCGGTTTCAGCGTCAATCTTCGGGTGCGCGGTCATGGGACCGTTCAGCTTGCCGCCGTAGGTATGGGGCCCGATTGATTGCAGGGTCACCGGGTCCAGTTCAAACGGTGCGTGGGCCTCTTCCAGCGCCAGCAGCTTGTTGCCGTGCCAGACAATATTGGTGTTAGCCAAGCCGTCGGTTTCCAGATCAGCGACACTTTCGTCATTTTCCAGCGGGTTGAAGGCGCCAAACAGCGCGCGCCCCGCCTCATGCTCCTTCTGCCATTTTACGGTCCGCACCCAGCGGTTGCGGTAGGACACCCTGCCGTCAGCAATATGGAATGCGTGCACCATGCCGTCGCCGCCAAACCAGTGGTATTCGCCCCGGGGGGAATACTGCGGATTGGGGCCGTTGCGGTAGAAGGAGCCGCGCAGCGCCTGCGGCACTTCACCTTCAACTACCAGGTCGTGAACATCGCACTCCATCTGAATGGGGGCAAAACCGCCCTGAAGGTTGGGGTGATCGGGAAACGGTGCGGCCATGACAAGGTCCTCCGGTTGCTTCTGGCGATTTGTTAACCCGACCTTAGCATGCCGCGCGGCGCTAGTCCCGAATATCCACCCCCACCGGGCAATGGTCGGAGGCTGTAATCTGCGGCCAGATAAACGCATCGCTGACCCTGGACGCGGCGCTGGGTGAAGCCAGCACGTAGTCGATGCGCCAACCGACGTTATTTTCCCGGGCGCCGCCGAACTGGCGCCACCAGGTATAGTGGCCTTCTTCGCCGGGATGTTGTTTGCGGAAGGTGTCCACCCAGCCGTGTGCCAGCCAGCGGCTCAGTTCCTCCCGCTCTTCCGGCAGAAAGCCGCTGGATTTGCGGTTGGTTTTCGGACGCGCCAGATCAATATCCTCGTGGGCGGTGTTGTAATCTCCGGTGACGTACACCGGCCCGCCTCTTCTCAGTTGCTGCACCCGCGCGAACACCTCCCCGTAAAAGCCCAGCTTATAGGGTACGCGGCTGTTATCGCGTTCCTTGCCGCTGCCTTTCGGAAAGTAGATGCTGGCCACACTCAAGCGCCCGAAACGGACCAGCAGGTAACGCCCTTCGATATCGTAGCTTGGGTCACCCAGTTCGGTCTCCACACGGCTGGGGGCCTGCCGGCTGTATACCGCTACGCCGCTGTAACCGGGCCGCTGGGCCGGGGAAAAAACCGCATGCCAACCCGGCGGCTGGCGCACTTCGTCCGGCAACTGCTCGGGAAATGCGCGCACTTCCTGCAGGCACACCACATCCGCGTCACTGGCATTGAGGATGTCCAGAAACCCCTTCTTCGCGCACGCGCGCAGTCCGTTTACATTCCAACTGATAATGCGCATGCGCCTCCCAGTTTGTATTTCAGTTTAACTATCCGGCTTACGCCATTTTCCCGCTTTGCCCGGCCGCTTCAACGCCGCAGCAGCAGGGCTGCCCAACGCACCAGATTAAGGATGTCAGCCAACGCCGCGGCCACGTAGGTCAGCGCCGCCGCGCGCAGGATCTTACGTATCACCACCTGTTCCTCGGGCGCCACATACTCTCCCGCGGTCAGCACCGGCAATGCCTTGCCGAAACTGGCATCCCACTCTATGGGCAAGGTCACCAGATGGATCAGCATACGCGTAACCAGACCGCTCAGCCCCAACATGATGAGAAACGAAAAGGGCACCGGGTGCCGGGTGATAATTCCCACCACCGGCGCCGCCCACATCAGGCCGCTGCTGATCCGCGCTACCTGGTCCGCCAACGGCACAAGTTTGGTGCGTGCCAGCAGCCGCCTGTCACCCTGGTGGTGCTGCATGGCGTGCCCCACCTCGTGTGCAGCCACCGCCACCGCGGTTAACGATTTACCTTCGTAGTTTGCGGCGCTGAGCCTTACCTTGCGCTCCACGGGGTCGTAGTGATCGCCGGCTTCAGTTGCTTCCACCTCCACACCCTGCAATTCAAAGCGCTGCACCAGATGTTGAGCCAGCTCGCCGCCGGTACCGGGCATGCCGTCGATCTGCTCCCCATAGCGCACCATCACCCAGCGCACCCACAACATGGGGCCAAAAACGAGCAGCAGAACCGCTGCCAGCACCACCACCCACAACACGCCGCTACTCCGGGTGACAGCGTAAGCGCATCAGTAGCCGGTGCTCTCGCGCTGCTCCTGCTGCGTGCCCCGGGCGGCAGCCAGTTCCTGGGCAGCATGTTTGGTCATATGGCCGGCATCTGAACCCAGGGTGACAAAGTTGAAACCCAGGGCCAGGTACTTCTGCGCATATTCAAGGCTGGACGTATGGATGCCGATGGCTACTTTATGCTGCACGCACACGCTTTGAATGTGTTTCACCATTTGCAGATGTTCTTCTTCGGGCTGATCACCGCGCACCGGCAGCCCCATGGCCAGGGCCAGATCAGCGGGGCCGATATATACACCGTCCAGGCCCGGGGTGGAGACAATTTCTTCCACATTGTCGATGCCTTCCCGGGTTTCAATCATGGCAATACACGCCAGTTGCTGATTGGCTTCCTGGGCATATCCCCGGCCGCCGTACAGGGCACCGCGGATGGGGCCGAAAGACCGGTTGCCGTCCGGCGGATAACGGCAGGCCATCACCGCCTGCCGGGCTTCCGCGCGGTTGTTGACCATGGGCACAATGACGCCGTACGCGCCCGCATCCAGCACCTTCATAATTTCATACGGCTCGTTCCACGGCACCCGCACTATGGGTGTGGCGTCACTGTTGGAAATCGCCGGCAGCATCTGCGCCAGGTCGGTGTAATCGATCATGCCGTGCTGCAGGTCCACGCACACCCAATCAAAACCCAGTTTGGAGATGGCTTCCGCGGAATAGCTGTTGGCCATGGACAGCCAGCAGCCAATGGTCTGTTCACCCTGCCGCCACGCATTTAAGGACTTATTCTCTCGCACTCACCGTCTCCCACTCAGGTTTAATCGTTGCCGCCAACCGCGGAAATTATGACACATCAGCCTCATCCTCCTGTTGGCCGCCGGCCGGGGCGGCTTCAGGTTCCGCCGCCGCGGGCGGCTGCACGGAGCCGGGGTCGCGGATGGCGGCGCAGGCGGAACCGGAGTTGATCACCCGCTTGGCCAGGCCTTCCGCCAGCACCGATACGCCGCCGGTGGACAATGCAGCCCCAATGGCGGCGCCGCTGGCCAGCACCCCCATCGCGTCCACCGCGGGCACCGGCTGCCGGATCTTGCCGCCCAATTTCAGAAACTTCACTAAACTGGCCACGTTAACGCCCACCCCTTCCTTGGCGGAGGGGCTGAACGTGACATCCAGGCTCTCGTCACCCAGAGTGATTTTACCGTCGCCGATGATTTCCATCTTACTGGTTTCCAGCACCAACTGTTTGGAACTGGTTAAAACCCCTTCCTGCACCTCAAAACGCACCAGCCCGCATTCCAATTCCGTGGCGGGATCTTCTTTGTAGAACGGGTTGAGCTTGTTAACGGTTTCCATCAGGACGTCGGACCCCACCACTTCTACAAAGTCGTTGGCGAGGGTTGCCTCTTCAACCATAAATACCAGTTCGCCGGCCGCCGCGTTGGCCAGTTGCAACGGCGATACACCGGCGGTTGTCAGTCTGACCCTGCTCAGCACCGCGCCGCCGGTCAGTTCTTCTTCCGGTACAAAGCCGAACTCCTGCAGGCTGACTCCCTGCATGTCAAAACTCAGCTCAGCCTGCACACCCTCCCCCTGCGCCCGGGCCAGCTTGAGTTCGCCGTCAAACCCGCCGTCACCGAGACGGCCGCTGAGCGGCGTTAACGTTAAAACACCGTCCCTGCTCAGCAGCGCCAGGGCAAAATCCGAAAAAACCGCCTGCTGCAGGTGCAGTTGTTCCGCTTGCACCTTGATATCAATGTCAGCGCTGTCGAGCCATTGCCAATCCAGCGGCTGGTCGCTGAACAGCGGCGCCTGGCCGGTTTCCGGCGGGGCAGGTTCCTCCGTGTCAACGGCCGCCGCGGTGTCCGTGCCCGCCGCCTGCGCTATCTCTTCGTTGGCCGCGTCTTCGTCCGCGATCTGTTCGTTTGCCGCCTCTTCGTTTGCCGCCTCTTCATTTTCTATCAGCGGTATCAGCAGCCGTTGGGCGCTGATTTCACCGCGCACCCGCACGGGCCCCTGCAGACCGGCGCTGATATTGCCGGTAAAAGCCTGGCTGGGGCTGTCCAGTTCCAGCTCATAGAATTGCAGCTCAGCAGCGGACGCCTTGAAGTCCAGGCGGCCTTGCATGGGAAACAACTGCTCAGCGGTAAACGGGCTGAGCGGCACCAGCGGCGGCAAACCGCTGGAGGTGTAAGCGATAACACCGGCGGCGGCGCCGCCGCTTATATCCACCAGGGATTCCACTTCCAGCTCCGTCCTTGCGGGCGCCGTCCCCACGCCTACGGTCAGCTTCAGATCCGGGTGCCCGGCAACATCCTCAATACGGCCCTTGAAATCGTACGCCACCCGCCCGCTGCCGGCCTGCTGGTAGCCGCCTATCCACTCATGGATGAGCAGCGTGTCACCATCCAGGCCCAGGCGGGTGCGCTCAATCTCCAGGGTCAGGCCGGCTTGCGAAAACAGCGCCGGCTGCAACGACAGCTCCAGTTGGTCACCCAGATCAAACTGTCCGGACAAAGTGGCGCTGGTCTCCGAACCGCCATCCTCCCCGGGGGCGGTACCGGCAACCTGCAGGTCAAACGCCACTCCAGGCGCAAGC
>JANQOA010000296.1 GCA_028279305.1 Pseudomonadales bacterium | reverse complement strand
CAATACGCCCTATAACGGCACGCTGACCGGGCTGGGTAAAGCCGAACACACCGTGCAGGCGCAGATTATCGACGGCGGCCAGAACGACCACCCGGGTCTGTTCAACCTGGACCAGGTGAGCAATGTCGGCCGCGGTGACTACTACGTTGCTTTTGGGGACAGCATCACTTTCGGCGTTGGTGACGACATTGCGTCCGACGACCTGTCAAACGACGGGCGCAACAACAGCCGCGGCTTCACCCCGCTGCTGAATAACCTGTTGAGCGCCTCGTTGAACTACCCCAACTTTGTTGCCAACGAAGGCGGGCCCGGCGATACAGCGTCGGAAGGTCTGGCCAAACTGGCAGCCGCTATCGCCAACCACCCGGATGCGGATGCCTTCCTGATCAAGTTCGGCGTAAACGATTCCTTCCCGTTCATGCCCATTCCCAGCGGCGCCGGCCTCAACCCGGGGGATGCCGGATATCCGGGTACTTTCAAGGACAGCATGCAGCAGATTGTTAACCAGCTGAATGCCGCCAACCTGGGCATCTATATCGCCAAACCCAACGTCACCCTCGGTGATCTGGATCAGGGTACCCA
The DNA here is from genome assembly GCA_028279305.1 of Pseudomonadales bacterium. Lineage (GTDB taxonomy): Bacteria > Pseudomonadota > Gammaproteobacteria > Pseudomonadales > Azotimanducaceae > UBA4421. The sequence continues at coordinate 20,411 of JANQOA010000296.1, read as the reverse complement.
GTATCCGCCGCCGGTGCAGACAGCGGCGCGCAACCAGTTGATTCTGGAGTACATTGACGCAATCAACGAGATTATTGCGGTACCGGCGAATAACGTCTCCCCCAATTCACCGGATTTCTTTAATGAATTCCTGAACAATCAGCTCTATCAGACTGAATACTCAGATAATTTCCACCCGAATGGGGCCGGATACCAGACCATGGGTGATCTGTGGTTCCAGGCGATTACCGCCCCTTAGGGTCAAAGGCACAACGAATACAGGCGAGTTAAAATACAGTTATGAAACACACAATTTTCAGCCCTAAGTCTGCCGCCAGACCATTTGTGCTGGCCGCATGCCTGTTTGCGGGCACCTGGGGAGGTACCGCGTGGGCGGACAGCTTGCGCACTGATCAGCCGACGTTATATGCGGAGCTGGAGTACTCCATGTTCACCCCGTTTCTGGAAGCCCTGGCGCAGGGGGACCTGCAGGTCATTAAGCAATTCCTGGCGCCCCGCCATTACGCACGCTATCAGACGCTGTTGGAACGCAATCCCGAATATCCGGAGTTTTTGCGCAAGCATTACGCCGGTGCCAGTTTCCAGCTCAACGATATCAGCACGGACAACGGTAACTACGTCGGCCAGGTCACGGTGTATTGGGGTGACGGCCGGCAATCCGATATGCAGGTGCCGCTGATGGCGCCCGCACCCTAGCCTGGACGTTCAGCCCAGGCCGATACCGGCATAGCGGGCAAAGTCACTTTTATCCAGCATGCGGCGGCCGTCCACCACCAGCGGCGGGTTGCTGCACGCGGATAACAAATCAGGTAACGCTTCGAATTCCGCCCAGCGGGTGGTCAGCAGTACAGCATCTGAATCCGCAACCGCTTCAGCCAGCGAATCGCTGCTGCGCAGCTGATCGGTGCCGAAGGGTCTGCCGGGCAGGCTCTTAACAATGGGATCGTACACTTTTACTTTGGCACCGGCTGCCAGCAGCGCATCCAGGATCGGAATGGCCGGGGACTCACGCACGTCATCGCTGCCCGGCTTAAACGCCAGTCCCAACAGGCTGACGGTTTTGCCCGCCAGGTCAGCATGGTGTGCCCGCAGCATTTCCATCATCTTCATGGGCTGCGCGTTGTTGGTGGTGATTACCGCATCCAGCAGCGGCATCGGCTGGTTCAACTTGCTGCCGTAAGCGCTCAGCGCTTTTACGTCTTTGGGAAAGCAACTGCCGCCGAAGCCGCAGCCCGCTTCTATATAAGTGGTAAATGCCGGGGTGATTCTGTTTCCGTCTTCAAGGATCGGCGACAGCCGTTTGTCCAGATGCACACCTTTGACCACTTCAGCCACGTCCACATTGCCGGTTGCCGCGCACAGGTTACCAATCTCGTTAGAAAACGAGATCATGGTGGCCAGCAAAGCGTTAGCCGTATACTTGATCATTTCAGCGGTGCGCGGCGAGGTTTGCAGTATGTCGACGTTGGGAAAGCCGGCGTAAAGCGCCTGCAGCGCTTCCAGAGACCGCTGGTCAATACCACCCAGCACAATGCGGTCCGGATTCATAAAATCTTCAATGGCATTGCCTTCACGCAGAAACTCGGGGTTCATGCCTACGCCGAAGTCCGCCCCGGCCTTTTTGCCGGAGCCCTGCTCCACCAGCGGTAAAACCACGTCTTCCGTGGTACCGGGCACCACCGTGCTTTTCACCACCACCATGTGCCAGCTGTCTTTCTTTGCCAGCGCTTCACCAATCTGCTGCGCGGCCTGGCGGATAAACGTCAGATCAATTTCGTCGCCGTTAAACGGTGTGCCCACGGCAATCATGGTCAGGTCGCTGTCCAGTACCGCCGCTTCCAGGTCGGTGGTCGCCTGCAGCCGGCAGCCGACGTTTTTCTCCAACAGTTCGTCCAGCCCTTCTTCATAGATCGGCGCCTTGGCATGGTTGATGGCATCCACCTTGGCGGTGTCGATGTCCACGCAGGTCACGGTGTGACCGGTGTGTGCCAGACAGGTGCCCGAAACCAGACCGACATAGCCGGTGCCTACAATTGAAACCTTCACAATTTGAGCTCCCGTATCCTAATCCTGTTACGCATCGTTACCTTCCGGATTGTCCTGGTACCACAACAAAGTGTTGGCCAGGCCGTCAGCAAGCTGCACGCTGGGCGCGTAACCAATTTCCCTGCGCGCTTTGTCGATGTTGGGGCAGCGCCGGGTGGGGTTATCCACCAGGTAGTCGCTGTCGGTGGATGCCTTCTGCACAACCTTACCCTTGTAGCCGAGGGTTGCCGCAGCCTGCTCCGCCACCAGGTTCGCCAGTTCCAGCATGGAGATTTCCGGTGTTTCCACGCCAATGTTATAAGACTCGCCAGGGCGGCCGTTAATCAGAATCTTGTAGTAACCGCAGACCGCATCCGCGATATAGCAGAACGTTCGCGTTGGCGAGCCGTCCGAAAGCATGACGATATCCTTGCCCGCCAGAATGTCGCGGGCAAAATCCGGCAATACGCGCCGGTCGGAGATTTTCAACCCGGGGCCGTAGTTGTTGAACGGGCGTGCGATGGTTATCGGCAGCTTGTGCTGCGCGGCAAAATTCACGCACAGCGTTTCGCCGAAGCGCTTCGATTCGTCATAACAAGCACGCGGACCGGTGCAGGAGACATTGCCGCGATAGGTCTCCGGGGTGGGAATCTGATCGGGTACCGGGTCGCCGTAGATCTCGCTGGTGGAGTAAAACAGAAAACCCAACACATCTTCGCCATTGCTGCGCTGCTGCAGGCAATAGTCCAACAGCGTGCGCAGACCGTTCACGTTGGCATCCATGGTTTCGATCGGGTATTGGCGGTAGTAAGTGGGTGAAGCGATGGACGCGGCATGAATGATGTAGTGGTAGTGGCCCATATCCGTCGGCAGCGGGTCGGTGATGTCATGGCGCACCAGGGTCAGCCCGGGGCTGTCGCGCAGTGCTTCCAGCCAGTCGGGCACGCCGCGGATATAGTTGTCGAATACCGTCAATTCAATGCGCCGCGCGGCATCCGCATGTTGATTCCAGGACACCACGGACTGCACCAGATAGTAGCCAAGAAAACCGGCACCGCCGACAATCAGCAGCCGGCGCCCCGCCATCTGCCCGAATTCCTGCTCAAGATGCCCGCGGATGTAATTCAGATCGTTTTCTACAACCTCAGAAGCGTTCTTCATTTTCTTCCGTAACTTATTGAATTATTTAAAGTAGTCATCTTGTTCAGCACGCAGCTTGACCGCCTGGCTGTCCGCCGGCAAGCGCACGTCACTCAGTTGCAGCACCTGGTCTTTAGGCACATCCCGCAACAGCACCGCACCCTCGGCAATACCCATGGGTAACAATTTGTCAGACTTCGTCACCGCTGCGGTTTCGCACAACCCATAAGTCAGATAACCGCCCAGACCGTCTATGGTCTGTCCGGCCTGCAGGTCCACCTTGGCGGTGGCCACCACGTCCACCACCGGCCCCGCCAGCGGCGCAATAATAACGTCATTGAACAGCGCCACCCGGGCCACGGATAACGGCACTTCAAAAATAGTCAGGTGGTAGGGCGTGTAAAAACTGTACAGCGGCCCCTCCCCCAGTTTGCCGTAATTCAGATAGTGGGCCTGAGCCCGGTCGTTCTCATGGGCGGCAAAAACAAATACGCCCGGGGACGGTTTGGGGCCCACCACATAATCGACAATGCCGCCTTTGCTGCGCAGTTCGTCGATATCGTAACACCCCACCATGTCGTCGATATGGCCGCTGGATTCAAAGCCCAGCATGCCGCGCTTGGCCACCGTCATGCCGGTGGCATTGGCGACCAGCGCCTGTTCAAAGGAGATTTTTGTGCCGTCCGCAAAACTGGTCACCATATGCGGTGTTTGTCCCCACTGCTTGGCAAAACCTTCCTGGGTTGTGGGATTGCGGTAGCGGTCCTGCAGCCCCTTAATGTTGCCGCACAACAGCGGCGTCAGGCCGATACTCTGCACAAAACGGTACAGGTTCATCTGCACCGCCGGCTGATCGCCGTCACAGCCGGTGAGAATCACACCCTGCTTGTCCGCATGCACTTTCAGGATAGGGCCGATGGTGGCATCCAGCTCCGCATTCATGCTCACCAGATGTTTACCGTTGGCGATGGCGGCCAGCGTGACCCGGGTGCCGTATTCCACATGGCCGGTGGATTCCACCAGTATATCCACATTGCCCGCCGCACAGAGATGCTCCGGATCTTCCGTAACGGCAAATTCGCCGCGCTCTACGCAGGCCTCCAGCGCGGTGGTGCGTTCGACCACGCTGACCTTTTCAGCACCCGCGGCGCGGTAAGCCTGTACCGCGTTTTCAGCGGTACGGTTGGCAATCGCCACCAGTTCCATGCCCGGTACGTAATTCAAAATCTGATTGACGATGCCGCGGGCCATGAAACCGGCGCCCACCAGGCCAACGCGAATGGGATTGCCGTCGCTCTGCCGTTTAGCCAGCTCGGTATCTACGATAATCATGGTGTGTTAAGTCCATCCTCTAATAGCGGCCACTGGGTGTCTTTGGCGGAAACGTCGCGGGCCTGCAGCGGCCAGGTGATGTCCAGCGCCGGGTCGTCGAAGCGCATCCCCGCTTCACACTCCGGCGTGTAGGGTGCGCTGACATGATAGTAGACCATGGCGTTGTCGGTCAGCGTCTGATAACCGTGAGCGCAGTAATCGGGTATAAACAGGGCCAGTCCATTAGCCGCGGACAACTCCACGCCTACATGCTGCAGATAGGTCGGCGACGTCTCGCGCAGGTCTACCGCCACGTCGTAGATGGCGCCCTGCACACAGCGCACAAACTTGGCTTCCGCTGCCGGCGGCTGCTGGTAGTGAATGCCGCGCAACGTACCCTTGTTATGACTCATGGACAAATTGCACTGTACAAATTCAGCCGGCAGGCCTGCCGCACGAAACTCCTCTGCACAGAATGCGCGTGTAAAATAGCCCCGCTCGTCCTGCAGCAGGCGCGGCTCCACAATGCAAACGCCTTCAATGTCCGTACTGATAAACTGCATGCCTGTCCATCCTGGTTTCAGACCCGGCCGGGTCCGCGCTCACGCGTGCAGGCTTAAGATTGCCTTGTCCGCTGATATCTCCACTCCAGGCACCTGTTTCAAAGCTGCCGCAGTCACATCCGTGAGGTATTCAAAGCGCTCACCCTCGGGCAGGTAAGGCCCGCCCCGGTTCAGCTGCAGGTACAGTTGTCCACCGGGGTTGAGGTATCCCCGCACGTCCTCGAGGAAGAACGTCCATTCGTCAGCACCCCAGGCGCGCGCATCACGCACTTCAAAGTTGTAGAAGTTGAAATACACCATGTAACCGGTAACCAGGTCGAACTTGCGGCCGAACTCCGGCAGTTTCACAAAGGGGTCGATACAGTGGACCGCGCGCTCCAGCTCGAACAGCTCAATCAACTCGTTGTACATGCGGTTCTCACCCAGATCCAGGCCCATCACCTGATGGCCAAAATTCCGGGCAGTCTGCAGAAACCAGCCGGCGCCGCAGCCGAGATCGAGAACCGATTTGGGGGCTGCTTCGTGCAGGCCCAGGTGCATAGCGCGTTCCACCGCGTTTTCCAGCCATTGCTGCGCGTTCAGGTACTTTCTGGAACTGATATGTACGATGCGCGCATTTTCCGCCGCCGGATCTTCCACCAGGAAGCGGTCGCGGATGGCGTCAAACCGGGGCTGGGGAATGGCGGACAGGATCTCCTGCGCGGTTTCCGTAATCATGCGGAATTCCGGCGACACCGCACGCCGGTACATCCTGCCGACGGTTGAATCCTTTATTTTGCGCTTTGCGGTTCCTAACATCACTTTTGATCCTTGTTAATGTTCTGCTGTGTGGCTGTCCCGGGTGCTCAGAGTGCCGCGCGGTTAAACAAAATGAGGGTAGTTCGTAGCAGCGGCAGCCGCCACCGAGCAGTTAACATAATAACTGCATCCCACCGCCCTGACACCTTGACCATGCCGGCGGCACGTACCCGCCAACAATGGCTTTACGCTAGTTACTTAACATTAAGTCCTGCGCCAATTCACCCGGCGCGGCCGCATTCTAATGCTTTTGATCAGGCCACTTGTTGTGAGTTTGTTAACAACGCGGCAGCCGCAGAACCGCACTCAAGCTGCGGCTCACAGCGGCACCGCAACATCCATAATGTGACATTATCGTGAATTTGCCCCGGCAGTTTGTCTAGAATACGCCCCACAACTTGCGAACACACAATATCTCCAGCGGTTTTAGTGTCCCGCTGAAGCATTCAAGGACTAATAGATATGCCACAGGACATCGCATCCATCGGTGCCAACGCACCGGTCTCTATGACCGAGTTACTCATCAACCTGGCTGTCGGGGTTGCCCTGGCGCTGATCATTCGCTGGCACTTCCAGCGCTTCGGCTCGACCCTGTCGAACCGGGCGGAATTTGCCCAGGTGTTCCCCCTGGTGCTGCTGACCACCGTGCTGATCATCTCCGTGGTGAAGTCTTCCCTGGCCCTGTCGCTGGGTCTGGTCGGGGCGCTGTCCATAGTCCGTTTCCGTACACCGATCAAAGAACCTGAAGAACTGGCGTATCTGTTCATCACCATTGCCATCGGCCTGGGGCTGGGTGCAAATCAGACCTTGACTACCGTCGCCGCCGCGCTGTTTATTCTGACCGTGATGGCGCTGATGAAATACAGCCGCCGCACCGATGACAGTAAACGCCTGTTTCTATCCATTGACTGGCAGGGACAACAGGAAGACTCGGAATCCCAGATGGGCGCCATCAACGGCGTCATCGCCAAACATGTACCTTCCAGCGACCTGCGGCGTTTTGATGTGCGGGACGAAGTGCTGGCGGCGACTTATATGCTGGACGAGGCAGACCCCCAGCGCGTCAACGCCCTGGTTGAAGAACTGCGGGGGGAATTTCCGCACATCGGCGTGACCTTCCTGGACCAGAATCAGATGCCGGGAATCTGAACCCATGCAGCTGCGTGAGCCCCGGCGTAACAGGTGGAGAGAACTCCCCGCCGTTGCCAAGCTCGCACTGCCTGCGGGGCTGCTGCTTGTTGTTTGCGCTGGCTTGTTGACCTACAACACCGGCGGCACCTCATGGCTCAACTGGCAGTGGCAGCGGGCGCAGTTGCATGAACACATGGCCGAGTTCGGCAACGGCGCGCTGGACTATCCGGAACAATCCCTGACCAGACTGTTCACTACCCTGCCGCAGCGCTGGCTGGGTTCAGTGGCGGGCGGCAGCGCGGAACCGCCGTTGCTGATGCTCGACATCAAGTTCAAACACATGCGCAAGATTTACGAGCGCCGCGAACAGGCCCTGGAACGCGGGGTTCTGATCCAGCAGGCGGATGACTTTATCCCCGGCTCGCTGCGCATCGCCCAGCGCACGGTACCCATCAGAATGCGTTTAAAGGGCGACTGGACCGATCATCTGGAAGGCAACAAGTGGTCATTCCGCATCCACACCCGGCGCGGCAACCAGGTCATGGGCATGCGCCGCTTTTCCCTGCAGCACCCGCGGGTCAGGGGTTACCACAGCGAGGCCCTGTACCTGGACCTGTTGCGTGAAAACGGCGTGCTGGCGCCCCGCTACCTGTTTGTCAAAGCCATGCTGAACGGCAATGATCTGGGCATCATGGCGCTGGAGGAACACTTCTCCAAGGAGCTGCTGGAATCACAATCCCGGCGTGAAGGTGTCATTGTCCGCTTTGACGAGAGCCTGGTCTGGGACGCAACCGACGGCACCCCCGGCGAAGGTGAAAATGCCTCCCCCAGAGGTTTTAACGGTATCTACGACGACTACCGTAACGCTCCGCTGGACGCCTTCCGCGGCAGCAAAATAGCTGAATCACCCACCTTGACCGCCCACTACCAGACGGCTGTGGGTCTGCTGCGCGCGTTTGTCGCCGGCCGGCTGCCGGCGTCCGAAGTTTTTGACCCGCAAACCCTGGGCACCTATCTGGCTGTCACCGAGTTTACCGGCACACGCCATCCGGGCCGCTGGCACAACCAGCGCTTCTACCTGAACCCGATTACCCTGAAGCTGGAGCCCATCGGATTTGATGCAGACCTGCAAAACCGCATCGCCGTTGACAAACTGGTCAGCACCTACGAACCGCTGGTGCAACAGATGCTGGCTGACAGCCGGGTCCGCAGCGTCTTTGAGGGCACCCTGCAACGCTTGCTGGATGACGCATTGAATGGCGAATTGCTTGAGACAACGGGTGCCCGGCAGGAGCAATTACTGGCCGCCCTGAGGGCGGAGTTTTATCTCCTGCAGCCTTTCCCTATGGATTACCTGCACAGCCGCGCCGGCCATTTGAACAATACCCTGCGCCAGGACCCGCAATCCCTCTATACCCCGGATTATCCTCAGTTTACCGGCCGCAAACCGCCGCACCATTACCCTGCGCCTTTACACGCCTGGCTGGTTGAACAGGACGGCCAACGCAAGGTGGAGGTCAGCAGCGCCATTCCATGGCCGGTACAGATCCACAAAATGGTTGCCACCCCGCTGCCGGAACCCACCCTGGCCCAACTCAGCGCCCAGGACAGCCACGCACCGGCGGTGGAAACAGAACTCAGCGCCGCGCTGCCGGCACGGCAGATGTTCGCGCCGCCGCTGCTGCAGGAACTGTCCGGGCCGGTCCCCCCAAACACCACGGTTGAGCTGAGCGGCGCAATCCTCGCCGACCAGGAGCGTGTGCCGTTTACGGTAACAGCCGCACCGTTGCCGCCGGTGCTGGTGCACCACCCGTTGCCGCGTTCCACCCTGGAAGAGCAGTTACGCGCCCACCCTTTTCTTAAGCAAACCGCCCCGGGCCGGCTGCAGATCCGCGCCGGTGATTGGACCGTGCAGCAACACCTGATCATCCCCGCCGGCGTGACCCTGCACGCGGGGCCGGCCACGCGGCTGCAATTCGCCCCGCATACCGGTTTGTTCAGCTACGGTCCGCTGCAGTTTCATGGCACCGAAGCCGCGCCGGTGACGCTTATGCCTGACAAGAGCACCAACAGCGCGGAACAGACCTGGCTGGGTATTGCAGTGATGGAAGCCGGCGGCGATTCCCGTTGGAGCCACGTCTCTATCGAGGATACACGGGGGGTACACATCCCGCCCTGGAAGCTGATGGGCGGGATTAACTTTTACCAGTCGCCGGTGCAGATCAGCAACTCCCGGTTCAGCGGCCACACCGGTGAGGACGCTCTCAACATCATATCAACTGACTTCACGCTGACCGACAGCCACATCAGCGGCGCCGCTTCTGACGGTTTTGACTGTGATTTCTGCACCGGCACGGTAGCGGGCGGCAGTTATACGGAAATTGCCGGCGACGGCCTTGATTTCAGTCTCAGTACCATTCGCGTGGAAGGTACTACCTTCAGCGGAATTGCGGACAAAGCTCTGTCCGTGGGTGAAGGCAGCACCGTCACCGCCAGCAACCTGAAAATCTCATCGGGGGGTACCGGGGTGGCCGCCAAGGACGGCTCGCGGCTGGATCTGCAGGATTCTCAAATCGAATCCACCAAAGTTGCCGCCCTGATGGCGTACGTCAAGAAGCCCGAATTCGGGCCGGCCACCATTCTGGCCAATAATATCAGCCTGCAGCAGAACCGGGTTGCCGCCGTGGTGCAGACCGATAACCACCTGAACCTCAATGGCCGCGATGTCCCCACGGAAGATGTGGACGTGGACAAGTTGTACGACACCGTGATGCGGCCCAGCGTGGCCAAATAGGAACAACAATGGAAGCGCCTGAATTCGCACGTCTGGAAATCAAATTTGTTAACTACCGGGAAGAGTTCGCCAAACTGGAACAATGGCTGAAACTGCATTGGCTGGGTTTCGCGCAACCGTATCCGGACCGCAAGATTAACAATATCTATTTCGACAGCTTCGACTACCGCGCTTATGCGGAGAACCTGTCCGGCGCCAGCCAGCGTAACAAGGTGCGCTACCGCTGGTACGGCGAAGTTGAGCTGCCGGCCAGCGGCACCCTGGAAGTAAAGCGCAAGCGCAATTTCTTCGGCTGGAAACTGAAATATCCGGTGGCTGAACCCCCTTACGAACCCGGCCTGACCTGGAAGGAGATCAGACGCCGCATTTACCGGCAGATCCCCGCTGAAGGTCAGATCTGGATGCAGGATCACCCCCAGATCATGATGCTGAACCGTTACTGGCGGCGCTACTACGTCAGCAACTGTCAGCGCATCCGGGTCACCTTCGACTGGGATCAGGCGATATGGGACCAGCGTTACAAGAGCACGCCGAATTTCCATCTCCGCGGCGTGCTGCCCGACACGGTTGTTGTGGAAGTGAAATTTGCGCGCGCCGACCGCGACCTGGCTTCGGAGATGATCCAGTCACTGCCGGTGCGGGTGGGCAGGCATTCGAAATACATGAACGGTGTGCGTTCAGCAACGGCGCAGTGGTAGGTTGATGCGCCGTTTGATCATTCCGCTGCTGCTCTGCACCTTTGCAGGCGTATCAACGCCGGTACCGGCCGCGCCCGCCGCCGAGGCGTTCCAGCCTTTTTCTTTTGTCGTCTGGGGCCATCCCCGCGGGCCTCTGGATGGTGAGCCGCCCCTGCATTTTGATGATGTGCTGGAGAAAATCCGCAAGCTGCAGCCGAACGCACTCATTGTCACCGGTGACGTAGTCAACGGCGGCTCGTCTACATATGACGTTTATAAACCCGAATTGATCAAGGGTGACTGGCAGCGCTTTAAAGATGCAACGGACCAGTTGGGCATCCCGGTTCTGGTCAGCCCCGGTAATCATGACGCCAACAACCGGGATACCCGGGAGATGTTCCTGGCGTTCCACCGCGAGCCGCCCTACGCCGTTACCTTCAACAATATGCGCTTCCTGATTCTGGATACTGTTGGACTGCGCCAACGCTATGAGCAGGCCGTACGCTGCCCGTTGCGGGACAAACAGTACTGGCCGGTGGTAGACGGCAAGCCCGTGGAATCGCGGATCTCCTGCTGGGGGACCGCAGGCACCCAGTTTGACGATGCTCAGGTTGCATTCATCGCGGAGCAGATTAAAGCTCACCAGCAGGCTGACCATATCTTCCTGTTTATGCACCATACCCACCCCTGGGCCCGGGAGGATGGATGGTGGTGGCAGCACGTACATCCGCTGCTGAAGGGTACCAATACCCGGGCCGTCTTCTCAGGCGACCCGTACAACCGCAAATACGGACACCTCAAAGAGGACGGCATCCAATATATGCAAAGCGCCAGTTTTGAAGGTGTACCGGCACGTTACTTTGCAAACAACCGCGACAAAAAAGCGGTCTGGAACAGCTACCATCAGCTGGATACCATCCTGCACGTTTCAGTCGACGGACCCGCAGCGGAAGACGTGGAGATTCAGCCCGTGATCATCGGCGCGCTGCAGTCTGACGCCGGCAACTGGCGTTACTGGCGTGAAGTACCCAAGACATACAAGTGGTCGCAACAACTGCCGGAGGTTTTTTACCAGCATTTTTACCGCTTACGCTCGCTGTTATTGCTGGGTGCGGTTTACGGCCTGGTCTTTTTTGTTCTGGGTGTGTTGATTACATTAATCTACAAAAGGCGTAACACTTAAGCCTTATACTTTGTGTATACAGAGACGAGGCCGGTCATTCTCATTGAGGAGAATCATTGTGGAAAATCATTCTGTAGACAATTCTGTTGACAACCCAGCCATGCCAGCCACGAATGAAGCGTGCCATACGGCACAGGATCTGTTGTCGCGGGTGGACGCACTGCAGCCGCACCTGGCCGGGGAGCTTGAGCAGGTGCTGCAAACATTCCCGTTAGCCGGCTACGTGCAACACATGGATAACCACTCGGAAATCGGCAAGTATCAGCTGCGCAGCGCTGACTTTGTGCAGGCTTACCAGGCTGTTGCAGACCAATATCCCCAGCAGGCTGCCGGCTACCAGGCCCTGGCCATGACGGAAATCGTACGCGCCAGCGCCGCGCGGTTAGCCAAGCTGCAAATCACCGATGACATCCGCGCGCTGACCTTGGACAACCTGAGCAGAATACTCAATAACATTGCCGGCAAGGACTACGACTATATGGTGCTGGGCGACGATCAGTTCGACAAGGACCTGGCCTGCGCCTCTCTGCGTCTGGTATGCGCCGGCGCGCAGAAAATACACAGGGTCAGATTGCCTAACTACACTATCAAGCGGCATCCGCTGAAATGGCTCAGCGCGGTGCGGGAGGTCGGCTTGAATGGCGTGCTGTACGAAATTCACACTGATTCCAACGATCCCTACCTGATGAGCGAGTTCAACGAAGACGGTTGGATTGCCTGTTACCGCCGCATTGCTGAACAGTTCAAGCTGGATGAAGTCCAGGGTATCACCGGTACCAGCTGGTTCTTCGACCCCAAATTGGCCGCCATCAGCCCGCGGCTGGCATACCTGCGCAACATTATCGTGGACAACGGCGGCATCAGTATTAACGCGGGTTCAAATGAAAGCAGCATTGAAAGCGCTACCCGGACCTCTCCTACCCGCCGCGAGCTGTACAACAAGGGTGAGTACCTGCCCACCGCTTATACGTTGATCTGGCCCAGAGCCGCCATGTTGGAGTGGGCTGCCAACGCATGAGCAAACTGTCCAACGTTCTGTTTCATGTGCGGCAGAATATCGCCTGGTTGTCAAAATCGGACAAGCACAACAGCGGCACCATCCACGTGCTGGTATGCATGGTGGATCACTATGAGCCGGGCACCGGCGGAGTTGACCTGGCCACCGAGACCGCCCGGGTGGAGGAGCTGCTGTGCCGCTTTCCCAAGCTCGGCGAGCGCTTCCGCGACGCAAACGGCCGTTCGCCGCAACGCACGTGGTTTTATCCTCCGCACTACCACCGCAACGGTTCGTTAGCCAAAGTTGTGCAGCTGTGCGACCAGGGCCACGGCGAAATAGAATTGCACCTGCACCACGGCAAACAGGTGCCTGATACCGCGGAGAATCTGGAGCTCACGTTGCGGCAGTGTGTTGCCGAGTATGCCGAATACGGCATTTTCGGCAGCGTGGACGGCGAAAAGCGCTACGGTTTCATCCACGGCGATTCCGCATTGGATAACTCCAGGGGCGGAGCCTACTGCGGCGTCAATAACGAGCTTTCAATACTGCAACGCACCGGCTGCTACGCAGACTTCACTCACCCCTCAGGCCCGGTATCCGGTCCCGAAATGGCCAACTGTGTGTTTTATGCCTGCGGCGTTGACGGCCAGCCGAAAGCTTACAACAAAGGCACCCCCGCCGCGGTCGGCAGCCGTCACGAAGGCCTTATGTTAGTCCAGGGGCCCTCTCATCCCTACTACAGCGGTTTTGGTTTCAGTGCCAGCAAGCGCACGCTGGGCGGCATCCGTATTGTCGGCGATCATGTGCCGGATGAGCCGGTCACCCGGGCGCGGGTGGACGCCTGGGTAAAAGCCGGCGTCGGCATCAGCGGCCGCGACGACGTTGTAGTTGTCAAAACCTCCACCCATGGGGCTGATTTTGGCGAGTCCGCCCTCGGCGGTGATACGGAAAATCTTTTGCAGTTCCTCGATGAGGGCTACAACGACGGCAGCCGCTACAAAGTGCACTATGTCACCGCCCGGGAGCTGTACAATATTGTGCGCGCAATAGAAGACGAAGCATTCACCGCAGACGATCCGTTAGCTGCCCGGGACTACGAAGTACAACCGCCGGTCTACAATACCGCCTGGACACAGGCTGAAGCTTCACCCCACTTACAAGCCCTGGTCTACAACACCTATAAGGGGTAGAACGGGAAAGGCGCAGAAGGGGAAGCGGTAAAAAGGGGAAGCGGTAAAAAGAAGTAGCCCGCCAGTTAGCTGTTGAGCAACTGCTGATCCACAAATTCACCAAAAGCCTGGGCAAAGCCGGCCCGGGTATGTTTGCTGCGCGCGGTCTGCCAGGCAGCCTGCCGCAGTTGCTCCAGGCTTTCTTCCGGCAAGCCCGCCACGGTGCGTACCTGCTGCCGGATTTCCTCAATCTCAGCACAGCCTAACTCGATGCCGCCGCCGCCCAGGTCGACGCTGGCTTCGCGGGTGACAATGGGGATCAAGCCGGCATGCATACAGGTAATCACCCCACCGCCGCCACCTTCGGAACAGGTCGGGTACACCAGACCGATACAGCGGCTGACAAGCTGCAGGAATTCTTCTCCAGCCACATCCACCCAGCCCAGGGTCTTGATGTTCGGCGTTTCATAAAGTTCGCGGTGGAAACACTCCACAAACATGCGTTCGTGGTCCAGCGGTCCGCATACGTACAATTCCAGTTCCGGCATGCCGGCAAAGGCTTCCAGCACCAGGTCCAGACCTTTGTGCACGAAGCCGCTGCTGCCGAACCAGATAAAACGGCTGCGGCAATCGCTGTAGTCTTTGTCCGGCTGCCAGTCGTAAACCAGCGGCGCTGAAATAGGAATGCGGTGCAGGGGTTTGCCGGCGAAGCGGTAAGTGTCCATCGTAAACTGGTTGCCCAGCACGGTGCCCATATCCGCGCCTTCAAGGGCCCAGTTGGGCTCTACCGTTTTGGCGTTATACAGGGCTATGCCGCGGCGCTGCCGGAGCTGGCTGAGGCGATGGTAAGCGGCGGTGTTGTTGAACAACCAGTGGGCGGTGTCCAGATGCACAACGCTGACGCAGTCCTGGTTCAGGCGGGGTTTAATCGAATCAAAATTGGTGCGCGCTGAAATAAAAAAATTGTAATCGTGCTCGGGGTTGAAGGTGTGATTTTCAAAGTGAATCACATCCACGTCATAGCCCCGCTCGGTAAACGTCCGGGCAATGGCGTGGGATTCCCAGAAGTGTGTGTGATTGTTTGAGATGCCCTCGTCCGGAAACAGAAACGGGTCGATCACATACGACAGCAGCACGCGTCCCGCAGCCGGCTGCCGGTCAGCGGGAACCGTGACTACAGAGCGGTTTTTGTGCGTCTCCCGGCCAACCGGCGGCGCCCAGCCGAGTTTGGTGAGGAGTTTTCGGGCCAGCTGACGGGCATTGCTCATCCTAAGCAGCCGCCAACGTTCAGGAAGCGGCGCTGCGGCTTACAGACTGCGGCAGAAACTGTGTTTCCCAATCCAGTTTCGGCCGTACCGGGCCGGGGAAGGAACCGATGTAAATTCCACGGGCGGACCCGGGACCCAGGTTGTCGATGATCTGCACCGCCACCTGCTGATGGGCGTTGTAGTGCATTTCCAGCGGGTTCATGGTCGACAGATGCGCACCGATGTTAAACGTACCCTCACCCAGCAGATTGCCCGGCACCCAGGCAGTTGCCACATAACGTCCGTTTTCCCTGGGTTTACCCAACCACTTCTCATCCGTTTCCACGGTGATAAACACCTGGGTACCCTGTTCGTCAAAGACCGTGAACGAAACCATCATCACCCGGCCCGGGTCAAACACGTCAAACTCCATCTCCAGACCCAGCGGTTCGCGGATCTCACAGGTTTCGATGGTTTCACCGGCGGTGTTTTTTATGCGCATGGCGCGCAACTGGGCAATGCCGTCACCCGGACCGTCTTCTTCAGTCCAGGTTTTACTTCCGGACAGGTCCCGCTCGACCGCCAGGTAGTGGGCCACCACGTCATTAGCGGTGCCATCCATAATGATCTGACCTTCTTTCAGCAGTATCGCGCGGCTGCAAAGCCGGGTTACTGCCGGCAGATTGTGCGACACAAACAGCACCGTGCGGCCGTCCTGGCCGGCGTCTTCCATCTTATCCAGACACTTACGCTGGAACGCGGCGTCGCCGACCGCCAGCACTTCGTCCACAATCAGCACTTCCGGTTCCAGATGGGCGGCCACCGCAAATGCCAGTCGCACCCGCATGCCGCTGGAGTAACGTTTCACCGGTGTGTCTAAAAACTTGTCAACGCCGGAGAAGTCAACAATCTCATCAAATTTGCGGCCCACTTCCTGCCGCGTCATGCCCATCATGGTGCCGTTGAGGAACACGTTTTCGCGGCCGGTGAGTTCCGGGTGAAAACCGGTACCCACTTCCAGCAGGCTGCTGACCCGGCCCTTGATCTCCACCCGGCCCCGGGAAGGCGGCGTGATGCTGGCAAGGATTTTCAGCAGGGTCGATTTGCCGGCGCCGTTCATGCCGACAATCCCCATGACCTGCCCACGCGGCACGTCAAAGGAAACGTCACGCAGCGCCCACAGAATGTCGCTGCTTTCGGCGCCGGATTTGTCGTCAAAACGGTACAGCGACCGGTACTTCCGGTAGTTTGTGAGGGGTCGCTTAATGGTGCGGATCAGGCTCGAGACGATGTTCTCAGCGTCCTCTTCGAACTCGCCGATGCGGAACTGTTTGCTGACCCCTTGCACCGAAATGGCGGTTTCTTCTCTCAACGTAAAATCCTTTGTGCCGTTATGGAAGGTTGCAGGCCCATTATAGGCACTATTGCGCAACAAAACTGTGCGTAGTTGTAAGACCGCTGATATTACCAACCAGCCGCCGGGGTTGTAGCGCCAAAATGTGTAATTGTGCACGTTTTTTACAAAATTTGACCGGCGCCGCAGCCCCAGTACGGATACTTACAATTTGGCACACGTTTGTGACCGCAAATGCCTTTAGAATAGCGCCCGATCATCCAGCAAAATAAGGACGTTGCTATGTCTTCGCCGCACAGCTTTCACATCAATGTAAGACAGGCTGCACCATGAAAGCGGTAATTCTCGCCGGTGGCTACGGCACCCGACTCTCCGAAGAGACCACCTCCCGCCCGAAACCCATGGTTGAGGTAGGCCCGCGGCCCATCCTCTGGCACATCATGAAAATCTACTCCACCTACGGGGTAAACGATTTCATCATCTGCTGCGGCTACAAGGGTTATGTGATCAAAGAATATTTTGCCAACTACTATCTGCACAACTGCGACATGACGTTTTCGTTGCGCGACAACGGCATGAAAGTTCATCAAACCGAAGCCGAAGACTGGAATGTGACCCTGGTTGACACCGGTGAACACTCAATGACCGGCGGCCGTCTGCGCCGGGTACGTGATTATCTGGATGGCGAAACCTTCTGCTTCACATACGGTGACGGGGTGGCCGACATCAACATCAGCGCGTTGGTTGAATTCCACCGCAAACAGAATACGGTAGCCACGCTGACCGCGGCCCAGCCGCCGGGACGTTTCGGCGCGTTTACCCTGGGCCAGTGCCAGAGCAAAATTGCCTCGTTCCACGAAAAACCCACCGGTGACGGCGCCTGGGTGAATGCCGGTTTTTTTGTCCTGGAGCCCAAAGCCATCGACTACATTGATGACGACAGCACCGTGTGGGAAAACGAACCGCTGCAACGGCTGGCGGCTGACGGCGAGTTATCGGCTTATAAACATCCCGATTTCTGGCAGCCCATGGACACGCTGCGGGACAAAAATTATCTGCAGGGGCTGTGGGAATCCGACAAAGCCCCATGGAAATCCTGGTAGGAGTCTGACCGTACCATGAACACAAACGAAGCCGCTTTGCGGGAAACCGTCATCGAGCCGCCGAAGGGCTGGCAGATGGTGGACTTTAAAGAACTCATGCAGTTCAAGGACCTGTGGTTTTTCCTGGTCCGGCGCGATATCAAAGTTCTGTACGCGCAAACCATTCTGGGTTTTGCCTGGGCCATCATCAACCCGCTGATCCAGATTGTGGTGTTCTCCATTATCTTCGGCAGGGTCGCAGGCCTGGATACCGGCGGTATCCCCTACTTCCTGTTTTCCACCATTGCCATCATTCCGTGGACATACATGTCGGACTCCATGAACGCATCCAGTCAGAGTCTGGTGGGGGGCGCCGGCATGCTGGGGAAAATCTATTTCCCGCGCATGATCTTCCCGCTCACCCCGGTCATCGCCAAGCTGGTGGACTTCTCCATTTCCTTGTTACTGCTGATTGCGGTCATGGTTTACTACAAGGTCATACCCACGGCAAACACGCTGTTGCTGCCGATCTTTCTGGTCATGATGGTGATGGTGCCCACAGCCATCGGCTTCTGGCTGTCATCGCTGGCCATCCGTTTCCGCGACGTCAAATTTGCCATGCCGTTCGCGTTGAAGATGCTGATCTACTCAGCACCCATTCTCTATTCCGCGGAAACCATTCCGGAGGCTTACCGCTTCTGGTACTCGCTGAACCCGATTGTCGGCGTTATTGAAGGCTTCCGCGCCTGCCTGCTTGGCACACCCGTACCGTGGGAATACATCGTCCCTGGCATGATTACCACCGTGGTGATCCTGGCTACCGGCGCCATGTACTTCCGGCGCATGGAACGGGTGGTTGTGGACGTGATCTAACCCAGAGCGCGCCGCCATTGCCCGGCGGCGTGCTGCCAGCCGAAGCGGGCAATTCTGTCTTGCGCCGGCTGGAACTGCAGGCTCTTGTCCTGCAGGCCGGTCACCACCTCCGCCAATTCCTGCGCCCATGTGGCCGGATTGGACAGTACCACCCCGGCGCCGGTGCTGCGTACCACCTCAGCAACAAAACAGTGCTCCGGAACCAGCGCGATAATCGGCCGGTTCAGCCGCAGGTAGTGCGGCAGCTTGCCGTGCATGATGACCTGACAGTTGGCCAGATCAGAAAGTGTGATCAACAAGGCATCACACGCCGCCACGCGGCGCATGGCTTCATCATGACTGACTCTTTTGTATAACTGCACGCAGGGGTGTTTCAGCCTGGCAATGGCATCAACGGCAATTGTGGTGACGTCGCCCAGCAGATGCAGTTTCAGCTTCTGCGTCTCAGCCACCTGGTCCAGTGCCGCCAGCACACGTTCACCCGGCACCTTGGGCGGCTTGAACAGCGTGCCGAGAAACCCCAGGTTGACCCCGTCAGGGACAAGATCCAGCGGCTGTTGCGGCGCCTGTGTGTAGTCTGCGGTTTCCAGGAAGTGATGATTGATCGACATCAACCGCTGCGGGTCGATGTGGTAAGTGTCACGCAGCACCGCTTCAGCTTTGTAATTGGTGGTGACGTTCATATCCGCGGCCGCCATGATATCCGCTTCCAGGTTGCGTAAGCGCTGCTGATAAACGCGGGGGATCTGATTGAAGTAGGTGGGGTCGTAGGTCCACAAATCCTGCCAATCCACAATCAAGCGGATTTCAGGCACCTTGCGCTTGAGGTACAAACCCAGAGCGGTGGTGGCATGAGGCGGCGCGGTAACCATCACCGCAACTTTGCGGCCCTGTGCCAGGTCGGCCCGTATGGCCCGCAGCAGCTTCCGCTTAACCGCGTGTACAAACAGTATCTGGTTGGAAGGAAACAGAATCAGGCGGTCCAGTTTCAGCTTCCAGCGGTTCAGTCCGAGGTGTTTCAACACGGCGATAGGGTTGGGCCAGGCCGGCGTGATCAGTTCCCGGTCGGTTGTCTGTACCGGCCCCGGGAAGCAGTGGACCACCTTCTCATAGCGGTCGCGCAACCAGGCCACCGAACGGGCACGCGCGTTGCTGCCCTTAAGTTCACCGGTGACCACATACACCACCTGGGTTGCGGAAAGGTCCGGCGCGGCGGCCAGCTGCGGCGCCTGCCCGCGGACGGCGGTGTCCGGTGCGTCGGTTGCCGCGGCGGGAGCGTGATTGTCGATCAATTCGCGCATGGTTTAAGTTTAGCTCTTGCGGCCGCGTGCACGGCTGATGCGCTGTTGCACCCACCTGAGCGTATCGCGCACCTGCAGCTTAGTGCGTTTTACCGCCGCGGCCAGTTTGTACGGCGTTATATGGATATCAGCCACCTGCGGCGTCAGGGTGGCGAAGCGGTACTTGAAGGCTTCGTCGCCGATGGTGAAATCGAACACATCTGCCTCCAGCGACCGGGCTTCGGTTAACAGATTTTTGATCAGCACTTCCCCGGGTGATGCTTTGGCCAGATTGATGTCGTAACTGGGTTTATACCAGGTAAAAGTGACACCATCATAAAAGCCGAGATGTGCCGCAACCAGCGCGCCGTCCAGTTTCAGTTCCGAAAACCTGAGGACCCCGGTGCCGTCAAATGCGTCGACCAGGGCATGGTAAAAATCACGGTTGCCCGGGTCGATAAACAAACTGGGGGTATCGCTGCCCTGCCAGCGCTCGATGTGCTGCTGAAAAAAGCCTTCCAGACGGCCGGTTATCTGCGCCGCGCCGCTATAGGTCTCAAAGCTCACCTCGCCGCGTTTCTTCAGCCCGTTTTCATGCCGGCGCAAGCTCTTTTTCTTCAGCGCTGCAGCCACCGTGGACATATCCATTTGCGGCGCATTTAAGGTACTGGTGACAGTAGCGTGGTAACGGCTGTCAGTCAGCGCTGTATACAGACAGCCATGGGTGGGCACTTTGTGGAAATCAAAACAGCGGAAGTTGCCTACCTGCTGCCTGACGTGGTCCAGC
>JANQOA010000283.1 GCA_028279305.1 Pseudomonadales bacterium | reverse complement strand
GGAGAAATTGCCGCGCAGATTCAGGAAGACGCGTTCGACTACCTGGATGCCCCCGTCGCCCGGGTCGGGGCGCCTTTTTCACCGGTGCCGTTCAGCCCTGCGCTGGAAAAACACTACATTCCCAATGCTGAGCGGATTGTTGCGGAAGCCAGGAAACAGCTCGGCATCTGAGCCGCGCAGGCTTCCCGCCCGGTTACCGGCATGCCTGAACTGAACCCCGCAGCCGCCAGCATCGGGCTGCTGGCTAATCCCGCTTCCGGCAAAGACGTGCGCCGCCTGGTGGCGCGCGCGTCGGTGTTCGACAACCAGGAAAAGCGCGCCATAGTGCGCCGGGTGCTGGTGGGTGCCGCTGCCGCGGGCGGCAGACACTTTGTCTACCACAACGACGCCCACGGCATTGTCAGCCAGGCCATCGAAGAATTTGGCGGTGATATTCAATGCCGGCAGGTGGAGTCCACCCAGATGGGTACCGCCCTGGACACCATTTCCGCCGCCCGGGCCATGCGCGATGCGGGTTGCGCGGTGGTGATCACCCTGGGCGGGGACGGTACCAACCGGGCATTCTGTCTGGGCTGGCCGGACGCCCCGCTGCTGCCCATCAGCACCGGAACCAACAACGTTTTTCCCAATCTCTACGAAGCCACCGTGGCTGGTGCCGCGGCCGGGCTGGTAGCAAACGGCGTACTCAGCAATGAAGTGTTCAACCCGCAGAAGTGTATTAACGTCAGCATCGACGGTGAACGCGACGACCTGGCGCTGATCGACGCGCTGTTGAGTAAAGAAAAATTTGTCGGCGCGCGGGCGCTGCTGAAACCGGCACAATTCAGTTCCGCCCTGCTGACCCGCGCGGAACCCGCCGCGGTGGGTATCACCTCCATCGGCGGTCTGCTGCACCCGGTAGACAGCAGCGCGGAGACCGGTTTATGGCTGGAGTTCGGCGACGGCGGCAGTTGTGTGAACGCACCCATCGCACCCGGTTTGTATCAGCAGGTGGCGGTGCGGTCGTTCCAGCCCCTGGCCATCGGTCAGACGGTGCGTTGCCGGGGGCCGGGCACCCTGGCGTTTGACGGAGAGCGCGAACGTACTCTAAAGACGGGGCAGCAGGCCACCCTGACTTTGTCCCGCAACGGGCCGCGGGTACTGGACGTGGCGGCCGCGCTGCAGCGGGCCGCAGAGCTGGGCGCATTTCGCGGCCTGACGAACGGCACCTGACGAACGGCAGTTGAGGCGCAACAGTGCCGCGCTGCCTTTAATAACATAAGAACAGTTACAAGATACCGCAACGGATAAGAGACCAACATGGCAACCGAAATCTATCTAGTCAAAGTAGGCATGAGCATGACCGAGGGGGTTGTGGACGAATGGTACATCGCGGACGGCGACCGCGTGGAGACCGGCGAACTGCTGTACCGGCTGGAAACCGAAAAGGTCAATCTGGATGTGGATGCGGAAGCCAGCGGCATAGTTAAGCACCTGGTTGCCGAAGGGGTGACCATGGAACCCGGGGACGTGGTGGGTTACATCTTTGCTGACGGCGAAGAGATCCCGGCTGATCTGAGCACCCTGGGCGGCGGCGCAGCCGCACCGGCGGCAACCAACGTTACGCAACTGGAAACCAGCCCGGCGGCCACCGCGCCCGCGGCGGCGGATACCAGCAGCGGAGGCCGGGTGCTGGCCTCACCGGCGGCACGGCGGCTGGCCGGTGAGCTGGGAGTGGACTACACCACCCTGGCGGGCAGCGGCCCCGGCGGGCGGATTGTTGAAGCGGATGTGCAGGCCGCGGCCGCGCAACCGGCTGCCGGCGGCCCGAGTTCACCGATGGCGCGCAAACTGGCCCGGGAACTGGGTCTGGACCTGGCCGCCATCAACGGTACCGGCCCC
>JANQOA010000278.1 GCA_028279305.1 Pseudomonadales bacterium | reverse complement strand
GAATACGTCCATGTAGGCTCCGGCGCCGACTTCCTGTCGGCGACGGTCCTGAAACTCTGCTATTCACAAGCAGCCCTCACATTTCCGCAACCAAAAATGACGCTCCCGGCGCTGGAGTTGTGCTACACCCAGGCGTTGACCGAACACACCGGGATCAAAAACCCGCGACGACGTTTCGCAACTCCCTGGCATCAACGCAAATGGGCCGGATCTCAGCACGGTGCGTGCACCGGGAAACTGGGGCAGTTCAGATGTAGCGAAAACTCCAACGGGGTATCTACACACCAGGCCGGTGGGCGGGTAACTAAGTTGTTTCGGGGTGTCCGCGACAGGATGTCGCCGCCACAGCCTACAGGGACGTATTCACGGCGGCCCGAGACAACTTAGTTACTCGGTAACGGGCCGGGATGAGCAGAATTCTCAGTTATTCGCTAACAGGCCGGACTGAGCGGATAGCATCAGCGTGCATGTACTGGCCTCTCGGCGCGGTAAGTAAACCAGGAAACTGCAAGTGCCTGAATGTATCGAAAACTCCACCAGGGTATCTACACACCAGGCTGGTGGACGGGTAACTCAGTGGTTTCGGGGTGTCGGCGACAGGACGTCGCCGCCACAGCCTACAGGGATGTACTTGCGGCGGCCCGGAACCACTGAGTTATTCGGGAACCGGCCGGATGAGCAGTACCACATTTACGGCGGCCCGGGACAACTTAGTTACTCGGTAACCGGCCGGGTGAGCAGTGCGCCGGGCCGCGCGATGTAGCCGTGCTTTTCATCCCCGGCAAACCCGCAGGCGCGGTAGAAACCGTGGGTGGCCGGGTTGCTGGAGCCGGTCAGCAGCATGGTCTTGTAACACCCCCGTTCCCAGGCGGTGTGCAGCGTGTGGGCAATGATCTGTTTGCCCAATCCGCAGCCGCGGTGGCTGGCGTCCGTCACCACATTTTCGATCAGGGCATAGGGTGCAGCACCCCGGGTGAGGTTGGGGATGATGTTCAGGTAAGTTGTGGCCAGCACCCGGGCGTCATCCCGGAGCAGAAAAAGGTACAGGTCCGGGTTTGTCAGAATTGCGCGGAATGTCCGCATTCCCAGGGCCTGCGGCACAGATGGATCGTCGGCATGCAGCTGTGCGTACAGGTGCATCAGCGCGGCGTAATCGTCTTCTCCGGCGGCCCTGACCTGATAATTTGCCGGCATGTTATGCCGCGCCCAGTTCGTGCTTGTGCGCCGCGATCTGCTGCAGCAGTTGCGCGTGGTCACCCACCAGGCGCAGCACAATGTGCCCGGCACCGGCGCGGTGGAAGCTGCGGATAAACTCCAGCGTTGCCTCCAGCGGGCCGCCGAAGCAGGCCTGCACGCTGCGCATGACTTCAGCGGGGACGTTGTAGTAACTCTGCAGATACGTGTCGATGGCCTGATTGGCGCGCTCAGCGTCGTTGTCCACAGCCACCGTCAGATAAACCGCTGTTGCCAGCGGACCGCGGCCCGCTTCCTCAGCGGCTTGTTGATACAAGTCCCGGCGTGTGCTGAATGTGGTCAGGTCCGGGCCCAGCGGGAACCAGCCCTGGTAATGCCTGGCGGCCCGCCGGATGCCCGCCTCAGCGCCGGTACCCAGCCAGACCGGCGGTCCGCCGGGCTGCTTCGGCAACGGCGCCAGGCTGGCATCCACCACATGCCAGCGCCCCTGCCAGTTGACCGGCTCGTCGCTACCCTGCCACAGGGCGCGGCATAAGCGGAATGCTTCCATAAAGCGGCCTACCCGCTGTTCAAACGGCACCCCGGCGGCGGTAAATTCCTGCCGGATGGTCGGCGTGTCTGCACCAATTCCGGCGCCGACAATGAGCTTGCCGCCGCTGAGTTGATCCAGGGTGGCTAGTTGCTGTGCCAACACTACCGGGTTGCGCAGTACCGGCAGTAGTACCGCGGTACCCAGATACAGGCCGGGCACCGCGCCGGCTACCGCCGCCAGCAGGGTCAGCGGGTCGTGCCGCGGGCGGGCCAGCAGCGAATCTCCAACCCAGACAGAGTCAAATCCCAGTTGTTGGGCCCGCCGCGCGCCGTCCAACAACAAATCTGTGTCGTGACGGCCGAGCATGACATTTTCCCGGGTGGGCAACAGATAACCGAGCTGAAGCGCCATAATCTTCTCATTGCTTGGACGGCGGTTATCTTAGCAACAGCACTCCGCAAGACTCCAGCGTGACGGCGGCGGCTGCCCGGACGCTAAATCCAGCGCCGTACCTGGGCTTTGTAGTCCAGGTAAGCGGCGCCGAAGGTGGCCTCCATGAGGGCTTCCTCTTTAAGCACAAACTGTTGACGGATGATGGCAAAAAATCCGGCCAGCAGTGCCAGGTTGTAAGGATTGGACAGCAGCCAGGCGAGGCCGCCGAGGCACAGCAGCATGCCCAGATACATGGGGTTGCGGCTGAACCGGAAAACTCCCTGCTGCACCAGGGTACTGGAGCGGCTGAGCGGAATGATATTGGTGCCCAGCCGTTTAAACAGATTAGCCCCGGCCAGGGCCAGCACCAGACCGGCGGTAACAGGCAGCACGCCCAGGTAAACCGGCCACCCCTCAATAAGCTGGGTGGGAAACAGCAGGTCGACCGCCACCAGCAAAACCAGGCTGAGGAGAAAGTAGTGCGGCGGTAGAACGGTTGGCGTTTGCATGCGGTTTACCCGGCTGTGGGCCTGTAGATCAGTGGAAGGTGCGCCTGTGCATGCGCCGGTGGTTGTGCACAAAATCGTGCAGCTTGTTCTGCTGTTCAGCGGAAAGTGTGGCATAAAACCCGGTGACCGCCGGGCGCAATTCCGCCACTGCTTCCGCACCCTGGTCCAGCATGGTTTCCAGCCCGGCCAGGCCGGAGTCCAGGTCGTCAAAGCGGGTCTGCTCGCAGGTCTGCTGCGCGCGGGCGCGCCAGCGCTCCAGCGCCTGGGCTACGGGTTCCAGCGCCTGCTGCTGGGCCTCGTCCAGCTTCAACGCCGCGGTCACAACCGCTTCCCCCATCTCCAGATGCAGGCTGCTGAGCTTGCCGCAGTGATTTGCCGTGCCTTCTTCCCCGTGGCCCGCACTGTGCCAGGTACCGCTGTGCGCGGCGATGGCCGCGCTGGCCTCCGCGGAAGACGGCCACAGTGACCATACCGCCGCCACCCCCAGAGCCAGTACGGCCAGGGTAGTGAGCACCGCGGTGATTACAACCTGAAATAGATTCATAACAAACTCCGTTAGTTGCTTCGGAACTTCACTATGACAAAGGTGCGCGGCGCCAGGGTCTCTGCTTGGTGTCGTTATGTAACAGAACATTGCAGAGCAGCGGTTGGTAACGCCGTGTTACCCATGCTTGGTGCTGCGGCGGGTATAATCGGCGCATGTCTGAAGCAGAAAGCTGTGTTGTGCTGCTGGACGATGATGCGGAAATCAGAGCGCTGGTGGAGGATTATCTGCAGCGTTATGGCGTACGCTGCATCGGCGTGCACGACGCCACCCAACTGCAGCGCGCGCTGCAGACGGAACCGGTAGACCTGGTGCTGCTGGATATCATGCTGCCGGACGACAATGGGTTGAAGATCTGTCAGCAGCTGCGCGAAACCTCCAGCATTCCGATTATCCTGCTCACCGCCCTGGCGGACGAGAGCGACCGGGTGCTGGGCCTGGAGATGGGGGCGGACGACTACCTCACCAAACCCTTCAGCGCGCGGGAACTGCTGGCGCGCATCCGCGCCGTGCTGCGGCGTATGAGCGACCGCGTGTGGGTGCACGCCAACCCGCCGGTGGATGTTTTCGAATTTGGCGAATGGCGCTTGTCGAGCAGAAAACGCACCCTGACCAATCCCAAGGGTGCGCTGGTTTCCCTCACTGCCGGTGAATTTGACCTGCTGTTGGCGCTGGTGCGGCATCCGGGCCAGATTCTCAACCGGGATCAACTGCTGGAACTCACCAAGGGCCGCAGCGCCCAGCCGTTTGACCGCAGCATCGACGTGCAGATGAGCCGGCTGCGCAAGAAGCTGCTGGATGATGAATTGATAAAAACCGTGCGCGGCGGCGGTTATCTGCTGGCGGTGGAAGTCCAGGAGGTGCACCCTGAACGGCTCTGAACAGACGGTTGCCGA
Source organism: Pseudomonadales bacterium (assembly GCA_028279305.1). Classification (GTDB taxonomy): domain Bacteria; phylum Pseudomonadota; class Gammaproteobacteria; order Pseudomonadales; family Azotimanducaceae; genus UBA4421. Next base: position 364 of record JANQOA010000278.1, on the reverse strand, counting down.
GCGTGGGCCGGGTCTCGGTAGAGGGTTGTTTCCGCGTATTGCCTGGAGCGTGGTGCTGGGTGTGGCCGCCCTGCATATTGCCGGTTTCTATTTTTACGGCCACGAACGGATGCTGGCCAACGCCCGCACCTTTGCCATGGCAGCGGCGGAGCGGGCGCTGCAGCTTGACAGCCTCTTGACGCAACAACCCGAGCTGCTGCCGCTGGTGCAGAACACCACATTCCGCATCGAACGCCTGCAAACCCCGCCGCCGCCGTCCCAGCGGGAAGGCTGGCCGCACAACAAAGAGATTGTGCAGGCTGTGCTGCAGCACCTGCAGGCCCGGGGTCTGGCGGACACCGCGGAGGTTCAGGTGGCGTACGTG
>JANQOA010000274.1 GCA_028279305.1 Pseudomonadales bacterium | reverse complement strand
ACCTGCAGGCGGGTGTTCATCTCCATGAAGTAGAAGTCTTCACCTTCCGCAATAAACTCAACCGTGCCGGCGCCGACATAGTCCACCTTGCGCGCGGCCATTACCGCGGTGCTGCCCAGCTTGTGCCGCAGCGCCTCCGACACCGTCGGCCCGGGTGCTTCTTCAATGACCTTCTGATGCCGCCGCTGTACTGAACAGTCGCGCTCATGCAGGTGTATGACATTGCCATGGGTATCAGCCATCAACTGCACTTCAATGTGTTTGGGTGCGGTCAGGAAGCGCTCCAACAATACCGCGTCATTGTCAAAAGCGGCCTTGGCCTCACGCTGGGCCCCGCGCAACTGGTCGAGGAACTGGCCGGCATCCTGCACCAGGCGCATACCTTTGCCGCCGCCGCCGGCAGATGCTTTTATCAACAGGGGATAACCTATTTTCTCCGCTTCAGCGCACAACAGGTCTTCATCCTGATCGTCGCCGTGATACCCCGGCAGAATAGGCACGCCGGCTTCCTGCATGAGCTTTTTTGAAGCCATTTTGGAACCCATCACCTCAATGGCCCGCACCGGCGGGCCGACAAAGACGATGCCGGCTTCTGCGCAGGCGCGGGCAAAATCAGCGTTCTCCGAGAGAAACCCGTAACCGGGATGAATGGCTTCAGCACCCGCCGCGCGGGCGGCGCTGATCACCTTGGGGATATCCAGATAACTCTGCAGCGCCGGTGCCGGACCCAGCCGCAGCGCCCGGTCCGCGGCCCGCACATGCATGGCATTCACGTCAGCATCAGAATAAACGGCAACGGTTTCCAACCCCATGCGTTTAGCGGTGCGGAAGATGCGGCAGGCGATTTCGCCCCGATTGGCCACCAACAGCGATTTGAACATGCTCTCCCCTACATTCTGAATATGCCGAACGACGACTGCGGCTGCAGCGGCCGCCGGTTGGCATAAGACATGGCCAGGCCGAGCACGTCCCGGGTCGCCGCGGGATCAATCACGCCGTCATCCCATAACCTGGCTGAAGCAAAGTACGGATGCCCCTCGTCTTCATAACGCAGGCGGATGTCACCCATAAAAGCGTCTTTGTCAGCGGCCGGCCAGGTTTCACCGCGTGCCTGCATGCCGTCCTCACGCACCGTTGCCAGCACATGGGCGGCCTGCTCACCCCCCATCACCGAAATCCGCGCGTTGGGCCAGGTCCACAACATGCGGGCCCCGTAAGCACGCCCGCACATGGCGTAGTTACCGGCGCCAAAGGAGCCGCCGATCACCACGGTAAACTTGGGCACCCGGGCACAGGCCACCGCGGTGACCATCTTGGCGCCGTCTTTGGCGATACCCTGATTTTCGTACTTTTTGCCCACCATGAAGCCGGTAATGTTCTGCAGAAACAGCAGCGGCACGCCGCGCCGGTCGGCCAGTTGAATAAAGTGGGCGCCTTTGACCGCACTTTCGGAAAACAGAATACCGTTGTTAGCAAGAATCGCCACCGGCATGCCGTGGATATGGGCAAACCCGCACACCAGGGTTTCGCCATACAACTTTTTGAATTCGTGAAAGCGGGAGTCGTCCACCAGCCGCGCAATCACTTCACGCACGTCGAACGGAGTGCGCGTGTCGGTGGGCATGACACCGTATAACTCTTCAGCCGCATAGCGCGGCGCCGTCACCGGCTGACAAACCAGGGTGGACTGATACTGCTGATGGCTGGCCGCCATGGCTTCACGCGCCAGCAGCAGCGCATGTTCATCGTTTTCAGCAAGATAATCGGTGACGCCGCTGACGCGGCTGTGCACTTCACCGCCGCCGAGGCTTTCCGCGTCCACCTCTTCGCCGGTTGCAGCCTTGACCAGCGGCGGACCGCCGAGGAAGATGGTGCCCTGCCCCTTAACAATAATGGCCTGATCACACATGGCCGGCACATACGCGCCGCCGGCGGTGCAGGAACCCATGACCACAGCCAGTTGCGGGATGCCGGCTGCGGACATATTCGCCTGATTGTAAAAGATACGGCCAAAATGTGTTTTGTCCGGGAACACGTCCGCCTGCATCGGCAGAAAAGCACCGCCGGAATCCACCAGGTAGATACACGGCAGGTGGTTTTCCATGGCCACCTCCTGCGCCCGCAGGTGTTTCTTGACGGTCATGGGATAGTAGGTGCCGCCTTTCACCGTGGCGTCGTTGGCAACTATAACACAGGGCTGGCCCGCCACCTGGCCGACACCGGTGATGATGCCGGCGCTGGGAATCCAATCGTCGTAAAGTTCGTAGCCGCCCAGCTGGCCAATTTCCAGAAACGGCGAGCCCGGATCCAACAACCGGTCAACCCGCTGCCTGGGCAGCATCTTGCCGCGCTGCTGATGCCTGTCCCGGGCCCGCTCGTCGCCGCCCAGCGCCACTTTGGCCGCCAGCTCCTGCAGGCCTTGCGCCAGTGCCCGGTGATGTGCTTCGTTGGTTTGAAAAGTCTCGCTGTTGGTTTTTATTCTGCTTTCTATGACTGCCATCTTGATCCGCCAAGAGGTGTTTCGCCGTAACCGGCCCCGAAGTCTGCTCCCCTGCGGGAGTTTGAACAGCCGGGCCGGGCTTGTCTAGGGAATCGGCGAACTCGTATCCGAGGCGCTAGAGGCTGGCGGTGATCTCCCCCAGCTTCTTGGTCAGCAGGCTGTTCTCAGCGTAGTCGATGGGGATCACAACCAGGCTCGGCCCGTCTTCGTCCAGCGCCCGGCGCAGCACCCCTTGCAGGTCAGCGCTGTTTTCGCAACGGTGGCCGTGCCAGCCGAAACAGGCGGCCAGCCCCAACCAATCCGGGTTGCCGAAACTCAGATCCGTATGGCGGCCGAACTCGTTTTCCTGCTTCCAGGCAATCAAGCCGTATTCATGGTCCTCCCAGACCAGCATGGTGATGTTGTTGTTCAGACGCTTGGCGGTCTCCATCTCCTGCACGTTCATGAGGAACCCGGCATCACCGGCGATGCCCAGAACTTTGCGCTGTGGATACACCATGGAGGCGGCCATGGCACCCGGCAGCGAGAAGCCCATGGAACAGAAGCCGTTGGGAATCAGGCAGGTATTCGGCTCGTGGCAGTGATAGTGGCGGGCGATCCACATTTTGTGCGCGCCCACGTCGGACAGCAGGATGTCTTCCGGACCCAATACCTGGCGGCAATCCCACAACGCTTTCTGCGGCCGAATTTTGCCTTCCTGCTGATCATCCGCGTACTCTTCCAGGTCCGCCGTCATGGCGTCCCTGGCTTCTTTCTGGCCGCTGGTATCAAATTGCGGCACGCCTTGAGCCGCCAGCCGTTCATTGATCATCCACAGGAAGTGCGCCAGATCCCCCACCACTTCCACTTCGGGGTGATAATATTCGTCAATTTCCGTGGGCTGAAAATCCGCGTGGATGATGGTTTTGTCTTTGCCCGGATTCCACAGGCGCGGATGGTACTCAACCATGTCGAATCCCAGGGTCAGCACCAGGTCAGCTTCGTCGATCACCAGATTCATGCGGTCCTTGCTGCCCAGGCCGACGGTATACAGGCAGTAATCCGCGTCCATATCCACCGCGCCTTTAGCCATGAACGTGCTGATGACGCCAATGCCGGTGCTTTCACACATCGCGCGCAGCTGTTTACTGGCGCGGCGGCGGATACAGCCGTTGCCGGCTATGATGACCGGCTTCCTGGCATTCTTGAGCAGCTCAAAAGCACGGTCGACAATCTTGTCGTCCGGCACCGAACGGCGGAAGCGGCGCGGCGACAACGGCACCGCCGGGGTATCCAGCTTGGCCAGATCCTCCGCCAGCTCGATATGCACGGCGCCGGGTTTTTCGCTGCGCGCCAGACGCACCGCCTTGCGCACCACCTCCGGGATGGTATCCGGGTGGCGGATAGTCTCCGCCCATTTGGTGACCGGCTCGAACATACCGACAACATCCATCACCTGGTGGGATTCCTTGTGCAGGCGGTCGGTGGAACCCTGGCCGGTGAGCACCAGCATGGGCGCGCGGTCCATGTTGCCGTCCGCTACGCCGGTAATCAGATTCGACGCCCCCGGGCCCAGAGTGCCCAGGCAGCCGGCCGGCGTACCGGTTAACCGCCCGTAAATCTCCGCCATGAAGGCGGCACCCTGCTCGTGCCTGGTGAGCACAAAACGGATGCTGCTGGATTTCTCCAGCGACATCATGAAGTCCGCGTTTTCTTCCCCGGGCACGCCAAAGATATATTCAATGCCTTCCTCTTCCAGGCACTTCACAAACAGATCTGATGCTTTCAAGTTTTTGCTCCCTTGCGTGTCGGTATTGCCGGCCGGCTACCGTGTGACTGCAAGTCCCCGGGTTTGTTCCCGCCGCGGCCGGACCGGCGCCGCTATTGCAACCAGGCCAGAGTATTGTCCATTGCAGTCTGGAATTTGCTGAACAGCTCGTCCAACTGGTCCGCGGTGATAATCAACGGCGGGCAGAAGGCTATGGTGTCCCCCAGCGCCCGGATAATCAGCCCCTGCTGCAGGCACTCGTCCATAACATGAGCACCAACACCTTGCCGCGGCTCGAAGGGGGTGCGGGCGGCCGGGTCTTTGGCCAGTTCCACAGCCCCCAGCAGACCGGCGCCCCGGGTGTCTCCGACCAGCGGGTGGGTACTGAAGCCGCGCAGCCGCTGTTGAAAGATCTCACCCATCCGGCGCGCATGCTCAAACAGATTCTCACGCTGCATGATCTGCAGGTTGCGCAGCGCCACCGCCGCGCACACCGGATGTCCGGAATAGGTAAATCCGTGACCAAAATTCCCCAGTTCGTCCGAGACGCCGGCAAACGCCTCATGCATATACTCCGGCAGCAATACCGCGCTGATCGGCAGATAAGCTGACGACAACGCTTTGGCGACACTCATGGTGTCCGGGGTGATGCCCATGGTCTGAGCGCCGAACGGGTTGCCGGTACGGCCGAAACCGCAGATCACTTCATCGTCGATAAACAGGATGTCGTGTTCGCGTAACAACGCCTGCACGCGCGGATAGTAGCCCTCCGGCGGCACAATGACGCCGCCCGCACCCAGCACGGGCTCAGCGATAAAGGCGGCAATGGTGTCCGCGCCTTCACTGGCAATCAGCGCCCGCAGCGACTCGACAATGCGGTCAACAAATTCAGCTTCACTTTCACCGGGCAAGGCGTCCCCGTAGTAATGCGGGCTGTCGGTATGCAGCACCCCGGCCATCGGCAGGTCGAACGCCTTGTGGAACGGCGGCAGGCCGGTCAGTGAACCACTGGCCACGGTAACGCCGTGATAACCGCGTTTGCGGCTGATGATCTTTTTCTTCTCCGGCCGCCCAACGGCATTGTTGTAATACCACATCAGTTTGATCTGGGTGTCGTTGGCATCACTGCCCGACAAGCCGTAGAACACCCGGCCCGCATCAAACGGCGCCAGTTCTTTCAACGCCTCCGCCAGCAACACCGACGCCTCATTGGTTTTGCCGCCGAACAACTGCGAATAGCTGAGCTTGCGCATCTGCTCCGCTGCAACATCCGCCAGTTCTTCGTTGCCGTAGCCCAGCGCCGTGCACCACAAACCGGCCATGCCTTCGATGTACTGTTTGCCCTGGTTGTCCCACAGATATACACCCTGGGCCCGCTCGTGCACCGCCGGTCCGGTCTGGGCGTGCAGCTTCAGGTTGGTGGTGGGATGTAACAGGTGACGCAGGTCTTTGTCTTCCAAAGACCCGGGTGGGAACTGGTTGTGCAGCGGGTGTGTGGACATGGTTCAGCCTCAGAATAACAACCGGGCGCAAAGCCTCCCACAGCTTGCGCCGCCAGACAACCGGCCCCGCCGGCTACGCCAGTTCAGCCTGGGTCCAGCGCCGGTGAGAGGGTCCGCCGGGGCCGCGGGCTTCACCGGCATGTTCGGGATAAACGGACGCGGTGTACAAATCACCCTGGGCATCCATCGCCAGCTGATGGATATAAATTGCAATATTTTCCACCCGGCGCAGAACTTCACCGGTATCTTCATCCAGCACCGCAAGGTTGCTCATTTTGTCGCTGGCGTAGATGCGGTTGCCATATGCGGCCAGGCTCAGCGGCATGATATGGGTCCATTCGTCGATGTACTCACCGTCACCGTTGAAGCGCTGAATTCTATGCCCCCAGCCCTTTTCAACCCGGGTGCGCCGGGGATCAATCTGCCCCGGCACGGTCATGTAATCGTGAAAATTGCCGCCGGCCAGATCCGCCACCAGCAGGCGCCCCTGGGAGTCGATGGCCAGCGCATGGGGGGTGTTGAATTCCCCCGGGCCGCGCCCCCACTGACCCATGGACTTAATGAATTCACCTTCCGGCGAGTAGAACACCAGGCGTGAATTCCAGTAACCGTCGGTCACCACTATGGTGCCGTCAGCTTGCACAGCCACCGCCGTGGGGCCGTTAAAATGATCCTCGTCACACCCCCATTCGCCGAAAGTACCGAGCTGCAGCAGCATCTCTCCCTGGGGGTTGAATTTGCGCACGGTGTGCCCGTCCCGGTCCGTGGTCCAGAACATGCCGTCTTTTTCGACGTATATGGTGTGTGCCCCCAGCGCAAAACCAGGCTCGTCCGAGCGGCCCCACTTACCGAGATATTCACCGTCACGGTTAAACATGGAGACGCTGCTCTTACCCATTTTGGCGCTCATGGCCAGCGGGTGGGCGGCCCAGTGCTCTACATCCCGGGTAAACAGGTAGACTACACCCTGTGCATCCACCGCCACGCCGCTGCCCATCTCAAACTCCATGCCCGGCGGGTAATGGGGCCAGGATTCCACCAGCCGGTAACCGCTGCGCGGATCGTTGTTGTTGGTGTTGTTTTCTACGTCATGAGAAGTGCACATACGCCCCCCGTATTACCTTCACCCTGCGCCGAGAGTATCGGCGATTATGCCCCGGCGCAATGACAAACGGTGCCCGCCTGCCGGCTTTACGGTATAACTAACGGGCATCTTGTTGAGGAGAGCACAGGATATGAGCAACTTACCCGTAACCCTGGTTACCGCATCGGTACTGGGCCTTATGTTTGTCTGGCTGAGCGCCCGGGTGATCGGCGGCCGCGTGGCCAATCAGGTGGGCATCGGAGACAGCGGCAATACCGACCTGTTATACCGCATCCGCACCCAGGGCAATTTCACCGAATACGTGCCGATCTTTCTGATTGTTCTGGGGCTGGTGGAAGCATCCGGCGGCAACCGGGCTGCACTGATGGTCGTGGCCGGCGTGTTTCTCGTCGCACGCGTCCTGCACGTACCCGGCATGGGGGCGGAAGCCAATATCAGGTTCAGACAGGCCGGCATCATCGGCTCGTTTACCTGTATTGTTGCCGCCAGCCTGTACGGTCTGTATCTGGGGCTGGCTGCCTAAGCGGCAATCTGGACCTGCGGGCAGGCCGCCGGCAAGCCGAGTGCCGCCGCCACCTGTGGATGGCACACCGCCCCGGCATGCAGGTTCAAACCGCCGGCAAACCCCGGGTCTTCGCGCAGCGCCGTCTGCCAGCCTTTGTCAGCCAGGGCGCGCACATAGGGCAGCGTGACGTTGTTCAGCGCCTGGGTGGCGGTGCGCGCCACAGCGCCGGGCATGTTGGTCACACAATAGTGAACAATCCCTTCTTCGATGTAGGTAGGGTTGTCGTGGCTGGTGGGCCGGCTTGTTTCAAAACAGCCGCCCTGATCGATGGAAATGTCCACCAGCGCCGCCCCCGGCAGCATCTGCCGGAGCAAATTGCGGTCGATCAATTTCGGCGCCCTGGCGCCCGGCACCAGCACCGCGCCGATGACAAGATCCGCCGTACGGACCGCGGTATGGACGTTTTCTCTCGAGGCCATCAGCACCCGGGCCCGTCCGGCGAATTCGGTGGCCAGCGCGCGTAACCGCGCCACCGACTTATCCAGAATTGTTACCTCCGCCTGCAGGCCGGTTGCCATGTACGCCGCATTGGTACCGGCCATGCCGCCGCCGAGGATGACCACCTTGCCCGGCGCTACTCCCGGCACTCCGCCCAGCAGGGTACCGCGGCCGCCGCTGGCTTTCTGCAAGGCATGGGCACCCACCTGCACGCTCATACGGCCGGCCACTTCACTCATGGGAGACAGCAGCGGCAGACCACCGTGCTCATCCTGCACCGTTTCATACGCAATAGCGGTCACGCCGTTGGCCAGCAAGGCTTTGGCCTGGGCTTCCGCCGCGGCCAGGTGCAGGTAGGTAAACAATACCTGCCCGCGCTTGAGCAGCGCACATTCCTGCAGCGAGGGCTCCTTTACCTTCACCACCAGGCTGCTGTTAAAAGCGCAGTCGCGGCTGACCAGCCGCGCACCATTTTTCGCGTAGTCCTCATCGCTGTAACCAACACCCACCCCGGCGGCCTTTTCCACCTGCACGGTGTGACCGGCGGCAGTCAACTCCGCCACACTGTCCGGTGTCAGCCCTACCCGGTACTCATGGGTTTTGGTTTCTTTAGGTACGCCAATCAACATCATCCAAGCCTGCATGCAGCGGTAGCGGAAGTACCCTATGGTAATGCGCAATCCGCGGCAAAACGTTGCGTTATCTGCGCAGGCTCACATATATTCACAATATTCCTTCATATTTTCATATTCCAACGCAATAATATTGCAAACACTCAAACCATCGGGCATCTTAAGCAGCATGGACAAAACGGACCGTGAAATACTCCACGAACTGCAGCTGGATGGACGGGTCAGCAACAACAGCCTGGCTGAGCGGGTCCACCTGTCGGAATCCGCCTGCCTGCGCAGGGTCAAAAGGCTGGAAGACAGCGGTATGCTGCGTGGCTATGTGGCCCTGGTTGACCAGTCCATGGCGGGATATCCGGACAACGTATTT
>JANQOA010000266.1 GCA_028279305.1 Pseudomonadales bacterium | reverse complement strand
CTGAATCCGCCGGCACCGGGCCGCTGGCCTGGATGCCGGCCGCTTGCGCGTCAGCCACCGCCGGTGCCAGTTCTTCAATTTCTTCGCGGCCCAGCAGACCACCCTCGCCGCCGTGGGGATTCAACGCCGCCACCGCCAGCCGCGGCTGTTGCAAACCCCAGCCGCTGAGGGTGTTGTGCACCAGTTGCAGTTTTTCCAGCACGGTTGCCCGGGTCACGTAACGGGCCGCTTCGATGAGAGATTTGTGGGTGGATAAGTGCGCCACTTTAAGGCCGGGGGTCATCAGCATGGTGGCCGTCCACTCAACGCCGCACAGCCGCGCGAGAATCTCCTGATGCCCGAGGTCGTCGACATAGCCCGCCGCATGGATGGCCTCTTTATTCAGCGGGCAGGTCACCATGCCCGCCAGCTCCCCGTCCAGGCACGCCCGCGCCGCCCACTCCACCGCCAGTACCGCCGCCCGCCCGCATTCCGCCTGTACTTCGCCAACCCGGAAATCCGCCGGTTGCGGTACCTCTACAGGATGGAAACCCAGCCCGTCACTGTCCCCACCCTCCGCGGCCTGCATCGGCGGCAATGTCACCCCCGCCTGCCGCGCGCCCAGTTCCAGCGCCCATCGCGGCCCCACCACCAGCCACGGGCCGTGTTCGGGCGCCCAGCCGGCAAGCACCTTGGCCGCAACTTCCGGGCCGATACCGGCAGGGTCGCCCAGGGTAATGGCAAGAGGTTTCATGACTGCTGTGCAAAGACGTGCTGCAACAGGTTGCGTGTGCGCATAGATACTGTATATATATACATATATGCAAACTTTAGCTGAGCTGCTGGAAAGCTTTCAACTTTACGCGGTTTGTGAGCCCTGCCAAAGGGTTGTGTGCGTGGATGTGGAGAAAATTATCGCGCAGGAAGGCGGCCGCTACCCGATCCAGCGCCTGCGCGGCCGGCTGCTGTGTAACCACTGCGGCCAGCGCAGCAACGCGCTGCGCATCGTCTATGTGGGCCCCGACGCCAAAGCATCAGGCTTCAGATACCGGCGCTAGAGAATTTCCGTGGCTGCCAGAGTCAGGCCGAAACCGCTGACCCCTACATATTCAACCTGGCGGCCGGCGATGAGACGGATGTTGCTGACCCCCAGGTCACGCAGGATCTGCGCGCCGACCCCCACCTCCAGCCACTGGCTGCGCCGTTCTTCTTCCTTGGTCTGCTGATCCAGCTTGGCATTGGGCACGCCGACAAATCCGGTGCGCAGGTAGATCATCACACCGCCGCCCAGTTGCTCAATTTTCTGCAGCGAAGCATTAACCAGATTGCTGCTGTGATCACTCTGGGAACCAAACACGTCGTCCACCAGCTTTTCCCGGTGAATGCGTACCGGCACAGCTTCCATGTTCTGAATGTCGCCGAATACCAGCGCCAGATGCTCCGCATCTTCAAACATGGTGCGGTAGGCAAAGCCCCGCGCCTCGCCAATGCCGGTTTTGACTGAGAATTCGTATTGACGTTCGATCAGTTGCTCACGCACCTGCCGGTACGCAATCAGGTCGGCAATGGTGACAATTTTAAGCTGGTGGGTTTTGGCAAATTCCAGCAGCTGGGGCAACCGCTGCACGGTGCCGTCGTCGTTAACCAGCTCAGCCAGCAGACCCACCGGCGCCAACCCCGCCAGCACCGCCAGATCCACCCCCGCTTCGGTATGCCCGGAACGGGTTAAAACGCCGCCCTGCCGGGCCACCAGCGGGAAGATATGCCCCGGACGGACAAAGTCCTGGGCGGACACGTTGTTGTTGGTGAGCGCCTGCACGGTGGCGGCGCGTTCTTCCGCGGAGATGCCGGTGGTGAGGCCCTCCTTGTAGTCGATGGATACCGTAAAAGCGGTGCTCATGGGCGCATCGTTGCGCGCCACCATGGGGTCCAGATGCAGGCGCGCCGCCTGGTCTTCAAACAGCGGCGCGCAGAGGATGCCGCTGGTGTGGCGGATCATGAATGCCACTGATTCCGCCGTGGCGCGGCTGGCGGCCATGATCAGGTCACCTTCGTTTTCGCGGTCGTCGTCGTCAACCACCACCACCATTTCACCCTTCTCGATGGCGGCTATGGCATCTTGTATGGAATCAAATTGGCTTTCACTCATCGCCGGCGGGCCTTATTCTGGTCTATCAAAAAGGGCGCGCAGGTTACCACAGCCACCGTTGCAACGCAGATGAAATACTTGCGTGGTGAGGGTGAACGCAACAACTTGACGGCCTTATTGAACAACTTAATCACCCCGGGACACGGCACATGACTGCAACAGGTGAATCGACCGCAACAGCCACCGGACAGCGCCTGCAGGGCAAGGTAGCCCTGATTACCGGGGCTGCACGCGGCCTGGGACGTGCCATTGCACAGCGCTTTGTTGACGAAGGCGCCGAAGTCATCATCAACGACTTGAATCTGGCGCCGGCACGGCAAACCGCAGGTGAGCTGGGCGGCCACGGCCTGGCCTGCGACGTCAGCAACTCAGCCTCGGTGGCAGCCATGTTTGCACAGCTTCAAGACATTACCCCGCGGCTGGACATACTGGTGAACAATGCGGGCATCAGCGGCCTGGAAGGTGACAACACCGCCCAGCAGCGGGTACAGGATATGGTTGACCGCCTGGAACAGGCCGCGGCAGGGGAACCGGTGGAAACGGACACCACGACCATGGAGCTAACCGACGACGAATGGCACCGCATGATCGGCGTGCATATGAACGGCACCTTCTTCTGCTGCCGCGAGGCGCTGAAGATCATGAACCCGCAGAACGGCGGCAACATCATCAACATGGGCTCGATCATGGGTACGTTCGGCCGCGGCGGCGGCACCAGTTACTGTGCCGCCAAGGCGGGTATTCTGGGATTTACCCGGGCCCTGGCCCACGAAGTGGTCACCCGCAACATCCGCGTCAACGCCATTGCGCCGGGCTGGATTCACACCGACATGACAGACCCGTTAGCCCCCATGCACCCAATGTTAAAAGCCGCCACCCCCATGGGCCGGCTGGGCGACCCGGACGATATTGCCTGGGCCGCCGTTTACCTCGCCAGCGACGAAGCCAAATTCATGACCGGCCAGACGCTCTCGCCCAACGGCGGGTGGTATATGTCGCAGTAGCTCAAAGGCAGTTCAGCATTTAAAAACTAAGAAATACCTTCCATTTAGCAATCAAAAAATAAGGTACACCTTACTTGAGAGTATATCGAAGCATTGCGCGCTGCAGACCGCCATGCATACAACATGTTGATTAAGTTCGTACGCGGTTAATCGACAGCGAAACGTTTCGCAGCACCGCTGCAAATTCAATAACAACCGCATAACCCTTGTAAGCGAAAAAAATTAAAGCCTTTGCAGCCGGAAGAAAGTAAATCGAGCGGTGCGACGTTTTGCGGCATCGCCGCAAAACTCGACAACAACTGCGAAGCAGTTGTATGGCGCACCCGGTAGACGCCGAGCCACCGGCTCGGCGGTGCGAGCGCAAACTTGCGTACCCGCAAGTTTGGGGCAAGCGAGCAGTGAGCAGGTGTAGAACCGTCTCGTGGATCTGTGGGAATTGCAGTGTAGGATGGCGCACCCGGTAGGACTCGAACCTACAACTCTCGGCTTCGAAGGCCGATGCTCTATCCAGTTGAACTACGGGTGCGCGGTGCGATGTTTTGCAGCTACGCTGCAAAACTCGACAGCAACCGCGACGCGGCTGCAGGCACGGCATGTTGCCCTAACGGCAAGGGTGAATCAAGCTGGCTATCTCTATCCAACAGCCCGAAAACCGTACTTCGAGCGGTGCGACGTTTTGCGGCACCGCCGCAAA
>JANQOA010000252.1 GCA_028279305.1 Pseudomonadales bacterium | reverse complement strand
TGCATGCTGAGCTTTCCGGGCAGCAGCCGGCTGAACACCTGATTCAGCGGCTGCAGCGCGCCGCACACATGGATGACGCCCTTACCGCGCTGATCTACGCTGAATACTGCAGCCGCCGCGCCGCTGAACTGGCCGCCAGCAGCGACGCCGGACCTTATCAGAACTGCACGGTGGAATATCTGCAGCGGGCCCGGCAACACGGCATGCCGGAAACCGCGGCGGTGTTGACTGCGGACCCTGCCTAACCGCCGTCGCCAATTTCAATCAGCAGGCCGGCACCCAGATAATCCGTATCGAAACGCGCTTCACTCATGGCGCGCAGGGCTTGCATGGTGACGCCGGATATGCCGGTAAAAGTGGATTCAACCTCATCATCATCCGCTGCTTCCAGCGCATAACTGTCTATGGCCTGCCGGGTCAGGAAAGCGGCCACCAGAGTTTCTCCCAGGGGCGCCTGCGCCTGAATGGCAAAACCCATTTCCCGGGTGGGCAAACGGAAATCGCCGGCGCGCACAAAATTATCCCGGTGCAAGCGGTTGGGGAACAGGGCCACGGTTTGATCGTTCGCGTTGACGCTGAATATGTTGAGATACCCTTCGCGGGGAATCTGCAGCACAAGTGACAACTGCTCACCGACACGCAGATACTCCGCCGGCGCCTGCATGGTCAAGTCGCGCGCAGCGCTCAGCAGCCGGGTGAAAAAGTCCTTCTGCGGCGTTGGTCTTGCCTGCGCGGTGTAAACCAGCGGCAGCGGCAACGCCGCCAGCTCTGCAGCACCGCCGGCCGCCACGCCTGCGGCCGCTCCTGCGCGCTGCTTTACCGCGGCGTGCAGCCAAGCAAAGTCCACCTTCCTGCAGCCCTGGCGGGCCTTATTCAATGCATCGGTAACCGCCAGCGTCATGGGGCTGCCGCGCGCAGCCGCCGCTGTGTCCAACACCTTTACATAGCCGCCGCCTGCCGGGTACATCACCAGCGTGTTGTCTGCCCCGCGGGCGGCAGTGTGTAAAGCCGACGGCAGTATTTCCGCCGCCGCTGCGGCGACATCAAGAATCAGGTACACCCGGCCGGCCCGCAGGGCGGCCAGACGCCGGAAAACATCTTCCAGACTCAGCGGTGCATCAGCGTTATAGGTGAGCAACCCCGGCCCACCGTTGCCTGAGAAAGCAAACGTAGAAAAGTACACCAGCAGGTGGTCTTCAGCGCCCAGATCCAGCGCCGACCAGCCGTGCAAGGCCGCCTTGATTCTCGGCGCGGTGGCGCCGGAGTTCTGCAGCACTTTTACGTTCTGCGGCTTGATGCCCAGATGGGCGGCGGCCAGACGCATGCTTTCCAGATCCGCAGCAACCGCCGGCAGGCTCAAGTCCTGCTGCGGAAATTCGCTGATCCCCACCAGCAATGCTTTGGATTCCGCGCCCGCCTGGACAACCCAGGCGGCCGCCAGAACGGCCAGCATGAATCTGCGCCGTATACTCATGTCGAGCCGTCACCGACAAATACAAAAGGCGCCCAGTAACCCGGGTGCCGGCCGACCTCACCCAGCTCCCCGTCGATAAAGCGGTTCAAGGTGACCTGCAGCGCGCGCGCTTTGCTCATCTGTTCACTGCCCCGGTTCAAGGCAATGGTTGAAGTGGTTATGTGCACCGCGGCGCTGGAGTTCACGTCCCAATGGCTGACCAACAAGCCCCGTGCGCCGGCGAAAAAAAACGCCCGGGCCAGCCCGGACAACCCCGGCGCCCGGGGGGACCCGTCCGGCGCCCCGGTGTTACAGGCTGACAGGACCACCCAGTCCGCGTTTAGAGACAGGCTGCTGATTTCGCTGGCTGACAGGAAACCGTCATGCTCCGCGTCCCGGGTCAGGATCAGCGCGGGTTCGTGTACACCCATTTCATCGTCGCGCAGCAAACCGTGGGTGGCAAACACAATAACACTGAAACGCCGCAGATCCGCCATGCCGTACAGGGCCGCTTCGGTGGCCGCGTTCTGATACAGCAGAGTTTTTTCCGCAAACGAACGGCTGATGGTCTCAATCTCCAGCCTGGTTGCCGGCAGTGGTGACAAGTTTGCGTGCACGTCTACGCTGACTACGCCCGGCAGCGCCCGGGTGACCCCGGTTTGCGCCTCAGCCCCCAGCACCGGGTCGCCTATACCCAGCAACTGCCCGCTGCTCTGCTGCACCGGCGCGGAGGTTCGCAGCGCGACAAACGAACTGAGCGACGGTAAGGTGGAAATGGCCAGTTGCTTTTGCACAAAGTCCAACCCCCCCGCGTGTGGGACCCCGCCTGCGGGGGGTACCTCCGCGGACGGGCCCGCCGGTGAACGCAGCAACAGCCCCAACGGCAAACTGACCAGGCCGCTGTCAGGTACGTAAACAAGGTGGTTCACGCCCGCCAGGCGGCTTTGCAGGGGCGCCAGCAGAACCTGGTATAACTGATGGGCTGCCCCGGCGGCAAATTCCGGCAGCCCGCCGTCAGCATCAAAACGAATGGAACGGCGTACCTGGGCAACAAGTTGGTCCACCTGCGCGCGGGTGTGGGCGGATACAGCCACGTACAAAGCATCCGGCCGGAGTAGAAACAGATAGGTAGCACCGGCGGTTGTCAACACGGTCAAAGCAGCCTCGTCAGCACCCAGCTCAGCCTGCACCGCCGCAGCGGCCACCGGCCTTGGAAATACCTGTTCCGCAAATGCCGGATAACTGCCGCGGATTTCCGCGGATACTTCCTGCAGGGATTGCACAAGCTCTTTTACACGGTCCGGGGGGTTCTGCTCCCGGCCGCTGCCTACAGCCTTCTCAAACCTCTGTTGAGCTGCTTCGATCTGCCGGGCGAGCTGTTGCCGCTGTTGCAGCAATTCCGCCAGCCGGGCATCCACCCCGGAAGTGCGGGCTGCTACCTGGCTGATGGTAGCCGCCACCGTGGTCAGTTTTGGATACTGCGCGGCTTGCAGCATATTCCGCGCAACCGTTGCATCGCCGCGGAATGATGCAGCCACCCGCAGATAGCGTTCAAACACCACGCGCAATTCCGCCAGCGTGGCCAGGTAGCGCTGGTCGCTGGTGCGGCCCAGCTCCCGCGCAACCACCTCCAGCGCCGTGTTTGCCGTTTGCAGCGCCTGCTGCGGGTGTTTTGCCGCCTGCAGTTGCGCCTTGGTGGTCAGTGCGCGGGCCACACCCGCAAGCGAGAAAGCGCCGATCCGGTTTTGAATTTCAATCGCACGCTCCACCGTGGCCATTGCGGCGGCGCCATTGCCCAGTTGATGCTGAAGTTCAGCACTGGCAATCAAGCCCGGCGGCAGGTCCGGTGATTGCGGGCCGCCGCTTTGCTCCAGCAGACCCAGAGCGGTATCAAACTGCTGCAGTGCCGGTTTTGGTTCGCCACTCTGCTTCAGCGCAAATCCAAGCGCTGAGTGCGCCAGCCCCAGCGGCACCTGCCGGTCCAGAGACGCCAGCGCCCGGATCGCAGCGCGCGCCTGCTTCTGCGCCGCCACACCCTGTCCACGCTGGGACAATAACATGCTGTACTCCAGCCGCGAGCGCGCCACCGCTTCGCTGTCAGGGCCGAGGGAAGCGCCAAGCGCCTGCAGCGCCTGCTGGTACAGCAGCTCCGCCTCCTCATATTCGGAAAGGTCTTTGTAAGTGATTGCCAGTGCGTGCAAGGTCCGCCCCACCAGCGGATGGTCGGTGGGCAAGCCGGTCCCGCGTGCGTGCGCAAGCACACGCCGGAACGTCCGCTGTGCTTCCAGCAGCCGTCCGGTAAGAATCTGAATCGTCCCTATGCGGCTCAGCACCGCCGGGTTTTCGGCAAACTCCGGATGCGTGTCCAGCAGCTGTTGAAAGAGTTCCTCAGCATCTATAAGCCGGCTTTCGTGAAACGCGATATTTGCCGCTATGTGCGTTGCTGAAGATGCGGACAACCTGCCGGCCTGCATTAATTGGGCATATTCCAGCCGGGCGCGGGAGAGCTGCCGGGTTTGCAGCAACGCCTGCACGCGTTCAGCTGCGGCATCCTCAGCCACCGCTCCGCCCGGGCCCGCCGTCAGAGCCCGCCCGGTCCACTCTAAAGCTGAATCATGATCCGACTTGAGTGCGGACGCGCGGGCTATGCTCAGGGCCGCACGCGCACGCCGGTCGCCTGACGCTTTTGCAAGCCTGGGGTATGCCGCCAGCATGGTCTGCAGCCCGGCCTGCACATCCCCGCAAGCAACCTGAATGACGCCCAGGTTTACGGCCAGCAAGCCGTAAGATGCCGAATCCTCACCCGCGGCCCGGGCAATGCGTTGCACCGCCCGCGTGGAGGTCTGCAGCGCCTCCTGCAGGCGCCCGCTCTTCATGAGATATGCAGCCCTGTCGTCTTCGACAAACGCCCGCATCCGATCGTTGCCCGCGCCGCGCTTTTGCGCCTCCTCAAGCAAGGCCAGGGCACTCTGCGTGAGCTGCAGCGCCTGCTGCAAATCACCCGCCTTTGCCGCCTGTCTGCTTTGCTGTGCCAGTTGCAGCGCACGGTCCGGATCCGCCGCGGCAGGCATGCCCAGCGTTAACAAGAACAACAACAGAATCCGCATAATGGGTGCGTCCTGACTTACTGCCCGGGACACGCGCCGGGACTAATCGACCCGGCTGATTTCCACCCGGCGGTTTAAAGAGCTGTCGGGTTCCGCGGGGTCAATCAGCATGCTTTCACCCTCACCGACAATATCGATACGCTGCGCATCGACGCCCCGGGTGGCCAGAAAATCCCGCACCGACTGAGCCCGCCGCTGGGACAGGTTAAGATTGTATTCTTCACTGCCGACCGCATCCGTGTGCCCCGCCACCCGGAAACGGTAACCCTGCAGGCGGGCCGAGGAGACCGCTTCAGCCACCGTTTCAAGCAACTGCTTGGCGGGCTCGGTGAGCCTGGCGGAGTCAAACTCAAAATTGATGGCCTGGAACGACAGCGTAGCCGCTTCGACCACGCCGAATCCCCGCGTGCCGGGCGTGAGTTGCAGGTTGTCCACCGACTCCGGCCCCGCCAGCCGCTCAACCATCTCTTCCGCTGTCAGATGGCTGTCGTCTTCAGCGCCAAGCACGGGCTGGCAGAAGACCAGAACGGCAAGCCCGATCTGGCAAAGGTGAATCCATGTAAGCCGGTACCTGTTTGTAATCACTTGTCTATATCCTTCTAGAGTAAGTCTGCCCGGAGTCAGCTTGCGCCGCGGCTGTCTGGTAAGGCTGCGCCCGGAACCACAGGTTGCATACCCACTTATCACCTTGCAACACGGGCAAGCCGGTATGCAGGCTGTGCGGATGGCGCTCCTCCGATTCAGCATAACAGTTGTGAAACACCAGCAGTCTGCCGCGTTTGGCCATAATTTCCACGTCCAGTTTCGGAAACCCCGTGCCGCCGCCCCGCTGCACGGAATTCAGATACAGCAAACAAGTAACTAAACGCTGGCCGCCGCGGGCCATACAGCGCCGGCCGCGTTCGGTAGCCGCGTCCCAGGCGTCAAAATGCGGCGCATACTGCTGCCCGGCGGTGTAATGCACCACCTGCAGGGACTCCGCATGCTCCAACGGCAGACCTACCAGCGCACTCAGCCGTTTGCACAGGCCGTTGATCAGCGGGTTTGTATCGTGGCGCAGCCAGCAGTTCTCACCTGTGCGGCCTAGACTCTCCGCCCCTGCGCGGGCCTGGCTGACCAGAGCCCGCCCCAAACCGTCCTGCGCCGCCGTGATCAGGGCCTCTGCTTCCGCCGCGGAGGCAAAGCCTTCATAGACGTAAACCGCGGGCTGCTCGTTTACATGATGGTCAGGGGCCGTATTCACTTGCATCAGTCATTCTTATCCGCCGCAAAGGTGCCGGAAGCTCGATAGATCTCTGCACTTGCTTCAGTTTCCTGAATGGAGAACCTGCCGATCTCACCCGCCACCGGATCCACCCCGTCGCTGACAAAAGTACCAAACAAGCCGCCTTCACGCCCTTCCGCAGACAGTTCACCAACAAAGGACGAAGCACCAGTCTGTATCTCCGTCAGCCCGTTGTAAACCGCACCGTCCAGGTTCATGGTCGCTTCCCCGCGGCGCGTGCCGAAGTCCCAACTGTTGGAGAAGGTGCCGGTGGCGGTGTACATGGACGTACCGTCAAATACCTCGCCGACGGCATGACCGCTGTATACCGCGGTACCCACCGCGGGCAGGTCTTCCGGTGCCGCCGGATCCCCGACCACCCAGGTACCCAGATGCACATGCTCGGAATCACCCGCATTAGGCGCATTGGCGCGGGTGTAGTCGCCGAAAAAGAAACCCCACTGAATGTACTCGATATCCGTCAACGGTGCAGACAGCGCGGCAGGCAGGCCGTCGGCGACCAGTTGCTGGCTGACCGCGGCGGCGTCAGCACCCGCTGCCGTGCGCATGGCAAAGCGGTTATCGTCGACAAACGCGCTGGCGCCCCGGCTGCCGTTACCGGACAAGCCTCCCAACGAGAGGGTGGCGGCGTTCAGCACAAGATCCAGGGCGGCCCGGTTGGCGGCGGCATCCGTGGCCAGCGTGACGTTGGCCGGGTCTGTCCCGGAGTCCACCTGGGTGACCAGCAGCCCTGCCGCCGCCTCGGTTTCCGCCAGCCCGGCCGCATAACCCTGCCGGGATGTATCTGTGCGGGACAGGCCGGCCGGGTCTTCGCTGCGGGTGGCGCTGGCGAGCCGCAGATACGCATAGGGCTGTTCCGCGGCGCTGCCGACGGTGCGCTCCACACCTCCGGGCAGCGGCTGGTCGCCGTTAATTGTTAATCCATCAGCGGCAGTGGGGTCGGCCGGATCAAAGTTCTCCAGCACCAGATAACCCGCATACCCCGGCCTCACCAGGTCCGGATTACCACCCCCTGCCGAAGTACTGCGCAGCGGACTGGTAAGAGAAACCGTACTGAACGAGTCTTCACCCGCCAGCACGCCGCGTGAAGAGCCGACGGAGCGGCCGTCGACCCGCGCTTCCCAGGAACCGCCGACATTTTCATAAACCACTTCACCCAGGGTTACAGAAATGGTCGACCGCTGAGTGCTACCGCTGCCCTGCAGACCAAAATCGGCATGCAGCAACGCGGTCACCGCATCGCCGCCCGCCATCGCGGGATTGACGACAAGCACGCCGCTGTCGCTGAGGCTCAGACCCGCATCGCTGTCCGTTTGAAAGAGCGTTTCATTGCGGAAAAATCCGCGTATGCCGGAGGCAATGGTGTTTGCAGGCGATTTCTCGTTGAAACCGTTGAGCCCCGCTGAGAGGAAAAAGTGATCGATGCTTGCCGTCTGGCTGAAGCTGCCGCCGCCGCGTGCGTCCAGGTCGCCTGCCGCAAACAGGAAACGGTCCGGGTCATCGGTGTCCGGTTCCGCACTGGTGACCACATTGACCAAAGCCAGAATCCGCTCAATCTGAAACGCACTGAGAAAGGCAAAGCCGCTGAGGTCACTTTCCTGCACGCCCTCTCCCGCCTCGCCGCCGGTTAGCAGAGCCGCCAGCGACTCCGCTTCAGCCTGGGTATAGTTGATCGACGGTGAATCGCCCAGCGCCAGCAGAAAATTTATCTGTCCAAGCGCCTCGCCTGAAGTTCCGGTGGGCAAACCGCGCACCGCATTGATGTCGATGGTGACGTCGCTGATAAAGGTGCCTTCCAGCGCATCTTCAATTTCTTCGGCCAGCTCCGTGGTAATCGGATTGGCCGGATTTGCCGCCGCGTTGTTGAAGGCCGTAACAACCGGCGCCACTTGCGCCACATAGGCGGCGTAGCCGGCGTCACCCGGGTTGCGGATGTCAGCATTGGTCAGGCCGAGGCTGTTCAGTTGCTGAATCAACAGGGCGGAGATGGCGTCCAGCTGCTCCGCGTTTACGTCATCAAAACCGATTTCGATTTCCAGCTCCACCTCGCGCAGCACATCAACCAGGTCCAACCCGGTCAGCTCGTCCCGGGTGCGCGCCAGCGCCCGGCCGGGACTGGACTGCATAAGCAGGAAGTTGTCGTCGCCGCGCACGCCGCCGGCATACCCCCCCTGCAGGACGTTAAACACATTGATGTCAAAAAATGACGACCCCTGCTCCCCGCCAAAGCCCCCGTCGGAGAAATCTGACTGCTGGATCTCCGTGAACAGCACCCCGGCCGCGGGTAAGTCCGCGGGTGACAAACCGCGTACAAACACCGGGGAGTTGGTATCAAAGTTGGTCGGCTCAAAGGTGTCGTCAGCGTTAAAATGCCCTTCGATGGACTCCGGGGACTCCAGCGTCAAGCTGCCATTGTTAAATACATAACGCAGTTTGGCGCTGGCTGTACCACCGTCACTCAAGCCGGTACTGAAAGCGTCGATGATAACTTGGGGCTGCACCGCCCCAGTGCTCTGAGTGTAGTCAGCACCGCTGAAATACTTGTTGGTCACCCGGCCGGCCGCGCGGCGGGTATAGACGCCGCCGCTCAAGTCGGTCTGCTGGGCAAGCTGCACGGAACCGCCGTTACCCTGAGTGGGCTGATCGTCGCCGATACTCGGCGCATCAACCCCTTCGCCCGGCCCAAAGTCACCGGTTCCGTCACCGCCGGATACCGGGTCTGTTGCATCAACCGGATTAATGGGTTCGGGTTCAGGTTCGGGCTCCGGTTCAGGTTCGGGCTCCGGTTCAGGTTCGGGTTCCGGTTCAGGTTCAGGTTCCGGTTCAGGTTCGGGCTCCGGCTCAGGCTCGGGTTCCGGTTCGGGCTCGGGTTCCGGTTCGGGCTCGGGTTCCGGTTCGGGCTCGGGCTCCGGCTCCGGCTCCGGTTCGGGTTCCGGTTCAGGTTCAGGTTCAGGTTCAGGCTCAGGTTCCCGTTCGCCCGCTTCAGCGGTTCCCCTGCCCTGATCCTCGGTGGCCTCCTCTTTAGAAACCTCATCCTGGTCTTCGTCTTCGCTTTCCTCGCCCGATTCCACCGGGGTTGTACCCAGCGCGGCCAGCAGCGGACCTCTGTCACCCAATCTGACCGTGCTGACCAACTGAGTCAGCGCCGCCGTTTCGTCTTCAGGCAACCGCCGCGGCTGGGTCAGCCCGGAACTGTTAACCCGGACACTGAACCCCGGCTTGCTCAACAACCCAGTCTCACCGTTAGCGGTTAACGTCACCGGCTGGCCGTATTGCAGTTCAACCACACTGCCGCCTGGATTAGCCAGCGCGCTGACCGCACTCCGGCCCACTTTCACCAGTCCCGCCGGCAGCTGCAGTTCCACCGGGGTTTTACGCAACGTGCCGGAAACCACCCTGACCACTCCGGCACGCAAGACAATAATCAGTTCACCGTCAGGGCCTTCCGGAGAGCGGTGAATGACAACATCCGTACCGCTGCCGATGACCAGGCTGGAACCGTCCGCAAACAGTATTTCCCTGACTTCATTAGCGGCAGTCTGATACCTGCGGCCCTGCATCAGATCTACCGGACCGCCGCGCACGCTGGGCCGGTCGTCAGGTCCCGGCAGATAGGTCAGCATGGCCGTGCGCGCCGCCCGTACGTCGGTGGCCAGCACCAGCAGCGCAATCACCAGAGGCAGGGAACCGCATCTAAATCTTTTCATCAGCCGCCTCCTAAAATCCCAGCCGGACACTCATGCTGCCGCCCCAGTTGTCATATTCAAAGTTGGGCAGGCTCGAATCCACGTCCGTGTATAGAGTTGTCAGTATCAGATCCACCCCGCTGGTCAAGGGAATACCCGCTGAGATTGAGGCGCGCAGGCGGTCGTCTTCGCGCGCCGTACCGGGGTCGATGGCGGGGTCCCCTTCGTCGTAGTCCAGCTTTTCTCCGCCAACGCTGACGCTCATGCGCAGCGGACGGCTGTCACTGCCGAGGGAAAACAATTGGGTGTACGCAAGCCGCAGGCCATAGGTATCGCGCTCTTCCCAGGCTACTTCCGCATCCCGCTGACCGTAAACGGCTTCCACGGATATAATCCGCCGCGGATCTATGATGTAACTCAGTTGGCCGCGTACATTCATCTGTTCGCCGCTGCGATCCGCGGCTGACCGGGTGTCGGTGTCGGAATAGTCCTGGTCCCGGTACTCAAGATAGACATCACCCTTCAACACCGGGGAAAATATGCGCCGCAGATTGATCCCGGCGCCGACACTTTCGAGGTATTTGTCACCGTCAAGATCCAGCCTGCTGGCCAGCAGGTAAGGCTTAAAGGATACGCTGGGGTTAAATACCGGGCCGAAGAAAAAGCGCGGTCCAAAGTCCAGCCTGACTGAATCGATATCCAGCTCATCGCTGCGGTCGTAGCGCTTGTTGAACGAACCGAAGGACAATTCCAGCTGGTTGCCGGCTTCACTGTTTAACGCATAGGTGTACTGGCCCGACGTCAATACACCCCAGGATAAATCCGAGCGTCCCGTATCATCTTCATCC
>JANQOA010000245.1 GCA_028279305.1 Pseudomonadales bacterium | reverse complement strand
CCCTGGGGGAACACACTGCCGCCGTGGTGGCGGAATTTGCGGGGGAGGACGAGAAGGAATACCGCAGCCTGCAGGCTGCGGAAGCTATTTTGGCGTAATTTCCAACTGCAGGTTCAATAGCGCCCGCAGGTTATAGTTGGGCGCGTGGCGTAGTTTGTTTTCCGGCAACACCCGGAACGACGCCACATGGTTGATAAAAGCCTTGAATCCCCAGTACAGCTCCCGGCGGGCCAGCGGCGCCCCCAGGCAGTAGTGGGTGCCGGAACTGAAACCCAGATGCGAAGCCGCGTTGCCGCGCCGCAGATCAACCTGGTTGGGGCATGGGAACTGCTGCGGATCCCGGTTGGCGGCGGCAAAACGCACATTCAGGATGGCGCCCTTGGGGATTTTTACACCGTGCAGCTGCACGTCTTCCATGGCCATGCGGGTTAAGCCCTGCACCGGACTTTCCAGGCGCAGCACTTCTTCACAGAAGGTGGCCAGGTAGCGGTCCGGGTCGGCGCGCAGTTCCTCCCACACGGCCGGGTATTGCGCCAGCAGCATGATGCCGGCGGACAGGGCGTTGGTGGTGGTTTCCGAGCCGCCGACAAAAGTGTCCTGCATCATGGCGCAGTGCAGCTCATTGTCGTTCAGGGTGCGGCCCCAACCGGGCACCGGCAGGTTGACCAGATCGGACAGCAGGCTGTTGTCCGGGGTTTTGCGCAGCCGCTCGAAGATCGGCTGAAAGTAGTGCTGCGCCTGAATTTCCATGGTGGTGGACCACAGCACCTGCTCTTCGGTTAAGCCGAACCCCACGCCTTTGATCCAGGCATCCGTCCAGGCTTTGATCTGCCAGATATCTTCTTCCGCCGCACCCATCTGCCGGCAGATGATGATCAGCGGCAGCGGTACCGCAAATTGCTGCACAAAGTCGCAGCGGCCCTGGCTGCGGGCGGGAAAATTGATGTGCCGTTTGAGGTCCTGCATCAGATCTTCCGCCAGCTGCTCTACCTGCGGGTCCAGCGCTTTGATCTTGCTGGCGCGGAACGCGCCGTCGAACACCGAACGCATCTGTTTGTGCTCAGGGTCGTCGCGCCCGGCCAGGCTGGCGGCCGGCACCCAGCCTTCCGCTTTGAATTTTTCGTACGCTTTGCGGGCGGTGCCGGTGAGGCTGGCGTGGTCATTGCCGGGCCGCTGGTTGCTGAAGCGTTTTTTGTCCAGCAGGATGGCGCGCAGATCTTCGTAGCGGGTGATCACGTACATGCCGGTATGGGGGTCCTGCCAGACCGGCGCCTGGTCGCGCAGCAGGTCGTAGGTGGGGTAAGGGCATTCCAGTACCTCAACATCCGCCAGCCGGGCGTCCGTCAGGTTCGACGGCTGCACCGGCTGCGCCATACGGTTGATTTCTTCGCCGGCCTGTTCCTCGGTCACTGGGCAACTCCCGCGGATCTGATGTTCGTCTGGTTTCTGCCGCCGAACTCAGGTATAAAACATGTTCTAATATTGGTCTAAATGTATAGGGGACGAGGGACAAATGGCAACCAGCGTTGCAGACCAGCTGCCTATTGCTGAAGGTCTTTTTACCTGGCCTTCCAATGATCCGCGGCTGATCGGTTCAAAATGTAATAACTGCGGGGTCGTAACTTTCCCCGCGCAAAGCAGCTGTCCAGCCTGCTCTAGTGTTGATACCGAACAGATTGAGTTGGCGCGCCGCGGCACGCTGTGGACATATACCATGCAGTGTTTCCTGCCCAACCGACCGCCCTACGACGGGCCGGAGACCCCGGAAACCTTTAAACCGTTTGCCGTCGGCTACGTGGAATTGCCGGACCAGACCCGGGTGCAGACCCGCATCAAAACCGACAACGTGGATAAGCTGCGGGTGGGTATGGAAATGGAACTGGTAGTGGAAAAGTATATTGAGCGTGACGGCAAAGACATCGTGGCATACTTTTTTGTACCCGTGGATGAGTTGTAAAAGACACAGTCAGAACAGGAGAACATTGTGGACGTAGCAATTATTGGCATCGGCATTCACCCCTTTGGCCGCACTGACGGCGTCACCGGTCTGGAACAGGGTGTGGTTGCCGCGCGCAAGGCTCTGGACGATTGCGGCCTGCAATGGCCGGACATGCAGTTTGCGTATGGCGGCACCGGCGCGGCTGAAAAGCCGGACACCATGGTGTCGAAGCTGGGGCTGACCGGGCTGCAGTTCATCAACGTCTCCAACGGCTGCGCTACCGGCGGCAGCGCGCTGCAGTCTGCCTACATGGCCATCAAGTCCGGTATGTTCGACATCGGCGTGGCGGTGGGTTTTGACAAACATCCGCGCGGCGCGTTTACCGTGGACCCCGAAGGCAGTGGCCTGGGCAAGTGGTACGGCGACATCGGCATGGCGCTGACGCCGCAGTTTTTTGGTATGAAGATCCAGCGCTATATGCACGAATTTGATATCAGTGAAGAAACGCTGGCGCGGGTGGCGGCCAAGAACTTCAAAAACGGCGCCATGAACGAAAATGCCTGGCGCCGCGAAGCGTTCAGCTTTGACGACGTCATCCAGTCCCCCATGGTCTGCTCCCCGTTGCGCAAGTACATGTTCTGTTCCCCGGCGGAAGGCGGCTGCGCGATGATTCTGTGCCGGGCTGACAAAGCCAAAGAGTACACATCCAATCCGGTTTATCTGAAAGCCGCGGTGGTGAAAACCCGCAACTTCGGCTCGTTTGAGGTGTTTTCGCAGAATCAGGCGCTGGAACGGGCGGACAGCCCCACGGTGCAGGCTTCCAATGCGGCATTTGAGATGGCCGGCGTGGGTCCGGAAGACATTCAGGTGGCGCAGCTGCAGGACACGGAATCCGGCGCGGAAATCATGCACATGTCGGAAAACGGGTTCTGTAAAGACGGTGAGCAGGAGGAATGGCTGGCCAACGGCTGGACCGAGATTGACGGCAAATTACCCGTCAACACCGACGGCGGCTGTATCGCCAACGGAGAACCCATCGGCGCGTCAGGTCTACGGCAGGTATACGAAATTGCCTTGCAGTTGCGCGGCGGCGCCGGCAAGCGGCAAGTGCCGGACAATCCTAAAGTGGGCTACACCCATGTCTACGGCGCGCCGGGCTTGTCCGGGGTGACAATTCTCTCCACGTAAGTGTTTGCCGCGGCGGCCGGTGTTTAGCCGGCTCAGCCCGCGTTACCGGTGTTGTTGCCGGTGTTAAAGCGGCTGAACGGGGTGGCAATCTGCTGCAGGTCCTGAATCAATCCGGCGGGTAAACCGCCGGGTTCGTCCACCGGCGTGCCCACGCTGAGACTATCCGAGATGCCGCCGAACCTGGCGGTGACCGCTGCCGCCAACTGGTCGTGACGCGCCACGGCGGCAAACAGATGCACCACATCGTCGGGAATCTCCCGGGTCATCTGCTGCCACTGGTTGGTTTTCGACATGTGGTTGAGCTTTTCGCCCAGGTCCTCCAGGCCGTGCACGGCAAATACCGGCCAGTAAGCCCGGGTGGAACCGTAAAAACCCACCCGCATGCGTACCCACTCAAATGCTTTGGCCACCGCTTCGTCCGTAGCGCCGGTGGCAACAAAACCGCCGCCCGATATTTCGAAATGCCGGCGTTCACCCACCCCCTGCGGGATACCGGCCTGCAGCCGGGGCAGGGCAACGTCTTCGAGGTATTTGCGGGTGGAGAAGGGGTGCAGGCGCACGCCGTCACACACCTGTGCGGCCACGTTCATCATGCCCGGGCCCACTGCTGCAATGGTAATGGGCGGCGGCGGGCTGTCGCAGGGTTCCGGCACAAAGTTGGGCGGCATGAGATTGATACGGTAGTGATCGCCGGCAAAATCCAGCGGCGTGCCGTAGCGCCAGTTGGCCCAGACGGCTTTGATCGCCAGCACCAGTTCCCGCATGCGGGGCGCCGGCGCCGTCCAGGGCACGCTGAAGCGCCGCTCATTGTGGCCTTTCACCTGGCTGCCCAGGCCAAGCACAAAGCGGCCTGCTGAAGCCCGCTGCAGATCCCAGCCGATATTGGCAAAAACCATGGGGCTGCGCGCAAAGCTGATGGCAATAGAAGTTGCCAGCTCCAGGCTGCTGCTGTGGGTAGCGGCAATGGCCAGCGGCAGGAACGGGTCCTGACGGTTTTCCTGGGTGCCGATGCCGTCATAACCCTGCGCTTCAACCGCGGCGGTGGCCGCGGCTACTTTGTTCAGGTCGGTAAGCGGTATGCCGGTGGTGATTTTCATTATCTATTGTCATCCTGCAGCTAAGCCTCCACCATGCTACCCGATTCGGGTGATCAAATTCAGGCGCGCCTGCCTGACTGATCCCCCGCAACAAAACGTGCGCTGTGAGGGGCGGGAATGGCTGACAAAGATCCGTTGCATGACCGGGCAGCGGGAAATGGACTGTTGCACCGCCGCATGCTGCTGCAGGGCGGGCTGGCAGGGGCCGGCGGGCTGGTTCTGCAGCGGGCGGCCGCCGCCGGGCGCGCGCCGGGGGCGCCCCTGAGCGGTTACGGCGCCCCCAGCCGCTTTGAACAGGCGGTGCAGCGGGGGGATTTTTCCAATCAACCGGGCACCCTGGGCAGCGGTGCGTCGCGCACCCCGCTGCAATTCCTGGAAGGCACTTTGACGCCGTCCGGCCTGCACTTTGAACGCCATCACAGCGGCGTGCCGGAGCTTGATCCGGCGCAGCATAAACTCACCCTTCACGGCCGGGTGCGGCGCAATCTGGAATTCAGCACCGAAGACCTGCTGCGTTATCCCATGGTGTCCAGAATCATGTTTCTGGAATGTTCCGGCAACAGCGCGGCGAATCTGTCCGCTCAGCCCAAAGCCCTGGACTGCGGCCATATTCACGGTCTGGTGTCTGCCAGCGAATGGACCGGCGTGCCGGTCTCGGTGCTGCTGCAGGAGGCGGGCCTGGACCCCGCGGCAAGCTGGGTCATTGCTGAAGGCGCGGACGCCGCGCGCATGAACCGCAGTATCCCCATGCATAAGATGTTGGACGACGCCATCATCGCGCTGTACCAGAACGGTGAACGTCTGCGCGCCGAAAACGGTTATCCCATGCGCCTGTTTCTGCCCGGTTATGAAGGCAATGCCAGCGTTAAATGGCTGCGCTATCTGCAGGTCAGCACCCAGCCGGCCATGTCGCGGCAGGAGACCTCCAAGTACACGGACCTGG
This sequence comes from Pseudomonadales bacterium, assembly GCA_028279305.1. GTDB lineage: Bacteria > Pseudomonadota > Gammaproteobacteria > Pseudomonadales > Azotimanducaceae > UBA4421. Next base: position 1,260 of record JANQOA010000245.1, on the reverse strand, counting down.
GCAAAGACGGCACGGCGGAGGTATTCACCTTTCCCATGCAGGTTAAGTCCGTGATCACTTCCCCTTCCCCGGGTTTGCACCTGCGCGGTCCGGGATTGTATGAAATCAGCGGCCTGGCATGGACCGGAAACGGCGCCGTTAACAAGGTGGAAGTATCAGCGGATGGCGGTGCCAGCTGGGCCGAGGCTGCGTTAGACGGGGTGGTATTACCCCAGGCGCTGACCCGCTTCCGCATGGTCTGGCAATGGGATGGTGCACCCTGTGTGCTGCTCAGCCGCGCCGTTGACAGCAGCGGCACCCAGCCATCCCGGGAGGCGCTGCTGAAGCGTATGGGACAGCGGTTCTTTTATCACTACAACGCCATTCAGGCATGGCGGGTCGGCGCGGATGGCCAGCTGCAGAATACCTATGTTTAAGACTATTTTGAGAGCGGCACCGGCAGTGTGCATGTTGTGGTTCTGGCTGCTGCCGGCGGTGGCGGGGGCGCCGGTTAATCCCCCGGCGGATAGCCGGGCGGGGGATGTCACGGCTGGCGCTGCCGGGCGTGCCGGGCCGGGGCTGGGGCGCCAGCTTGACCATGGGCAGGTGGCCTCCATCACCGTGTTTCAAGACGGCCGCGGCCTGCCCGCCGGGCAAGGCACCGTGCAACAGGGTCTGTTGGTGTACCGTCAGCATTGCATGGCCTGCCACGGCGAGCACGGCCGCGATGGCCTTAACGATCAGCTGGCCGGCGGCCAACGTTACGGCCAGCGCACCATAGGCTCCTACTGGCCTTACGCCCCGACCCTGTTCGACTACATCCGCCGCGCCATGCCGTATCAGAATGCCGGCCTGCTGTCGGACGCCGACACTTACGCGGTGGTGGCTTACCTGCTGTTTCTGAATGGTCTGTGGAGCGAGCAGGATGTGCTGGACGCCGCGGCGCTGACAAAAATAGTCATGCCGAACCGCAAAAACTTCACTTCTGAATACGAACTGCCGTAACCTTGCGGCTGATTTTCCGGGAATGAAGTAATGCAGAAGTTTGATCTGGGGGCGAGCGACGGTTGCGCGGTGTCCTGTTATCAATGGCTGGCGCCTGGCCAGGGTGCTGAGCGGCTGGTGGTGCAGATTGCCCACGGCATGGGAGAACATGCGCAGCGTTATGACGCCGTGGCGCAGCAGCTGGTGCAGGCCGGCATCAGCGTGTATGCCAATGACCACCGCGGTCACGGGGAGACCGGCCGCGGTTGCTGGGGTTACATGGGCGGTGACGGCTGG
>JANQOA010000244.1 GCA_028279305.1 Pseudomonadales bacterium | reverse complement strand
CTCACCGCGCGTGCCGCGGGTGCCGCTGAAGTGCTGATTACCGCCCGCCATCCGCACCAGCAGGAGCTGGCCCGGTTCCTCGGCGCAGACCGGGTCTATGACAGCGCCGGCAGCCTGCTGGCGGACGTCGGTGATCAGTACGCGGATGTCACCATCGAAACCGTAGGCGGCGAAACAAACACGCTGGCGGAAGCTGTGGAAATCACCCGCACCGGCGGCCGCATATCGATCCTGGGTCTGTTTCAGGGTTCACCGGGCATTCCCGGCATGATCATGTTCAGCAAGGAGCTGACCCTGGCGGTGTCCAACTGTTACGGCCGCGACGCCGCGCTGGGCGACTTCCGCCTGGGCACCGGCCTGGCCGTTGAGCACGCGGATCTGATCCAGCCCATGGTCACCCATACATTTGCCCTGGACGAAGTGGACAAAGCGTTTGCCACCGCTGAAGACAAGTCGACCCGCTCCATCAAGGTTCAGATCCACCACGCAAATTGACAATTTCAACGTTCCAGGCCGATAATGCGCGCTAATCTGACCATTGGTTAGATTCAATCACTGGATAGCGGCGCGGACCGGGGGGGATCCTGATGAGCGAACAAGCGGTGATTTACCATGGCGGCACGGTCCTGGGATTGGACCGTGAAGAGGACCGAAGCGAGGCGCTGGCGGTAGCCGGCGACAGCATTCTAGGCCGCGGCACCCTGGCCGAGATGCGCGCTTTAGCCGGCAGACAGGCCGGGCAAGTTGATCTGGAGGGCGGCTGTTTGCTGCCGGGGATTGTCGACGCCCACCCCCACGCCATGCATATGATGGCTTACCGCGTCGGCACCGTTGACCTGCTGGATGCCGAGTGTTTCGACGACATTGTCAGCGCCATCAAAATCCGGGCGCAACATACGCCCAAGGGTGAATGGATTGTCTGCACCCCGGTCGGCGAGCCGCACTACTTCATCCGCCGCGACTACACCAGCCTGGCTGAGCGGCGCCTGCCGGACCGCAAGGTGCTGGACGCAGCGGCGCCCGAACACCCGGTCTGGATAATGGCCTGGGCGCCGCGCACGCCTAATGTGACCGCCTTTAACACTCTGGCCCTGGCCCATCTGGGCATCGGCAAACCCATTCCGGACCAGGTGTGTGCGGTAAGTATTGAAAAGGACGGGGACGGCCAGCCAACCGGCATACTCCGAGGTAAGGTGAATAATTACTACAGTGACGATCCCTACTGGGCCTCTTTAATCAGACAATTACCCAGCCTGCCCGACGATGTGTGGACCCTGGCCGGGGTCGGCGGCGTGCAGGCCTGCAATGCTTTTGGCATCACCGGCTTGTATGAAGCCCACGCCATGATGCCGCCGCATATCGAAGCCTACCGCGAGCTCAGCAACCGCGGCCTGTGCAGTGCCAGAGTAGTGGCCAGCGTGGAGCTTAACGGTTATGCGTTTAACACCATGGGTTATGCTGACGACGAAGCGCTGGGCCTGTTTGCTTACAGCCAGTCACGCCAGAACACCAGCGACGACAGGTTCCGGGTGGACGGCGTGACCCTGTCACGGGGCGGTCCCCTGTCCCAGGGGTACCTGCGCATGCACGATCCCTACCCCGACAGTTTTGGCCAGCCGACCCGGGGTAAAACTTTTCTGCCCCGGTACCTGGAGCCGCAGATCATGCAGAAATGCCTGGACACCGGCATTCGCTTTAACATGGTGCTGGGAGGTTACCGCGACGCGGACGAATTTCTGGAGTCGTTACGCAATACCGCCCAGGCTGACGAGATTGCATCGCGGGACTGGGTATTGCAGCACTGCTACTTCTCTGCACCGGCGCACATCAGTGAATATGCCCGCTACAACCTGCATATCACTACCAGTGCGAGTTTTGTTTACGGCAAATCCCAACGGGTCAAAGAGAAGTTTCCACCCCGGGTACAGCAGGACTTCATCGCCATGCGCCGTTTTGTGGAGAGCGGTCTGAACCTTGCCTGCGGCACCGATTGGGGACCGGACAATCCGTGGCGGCAGATGGCTTTGAACGAAACCCGGGAAGACGCGGCCAGCGGACACCACCACCTGCTGCCCGGCGGCAATGAAATCGACCGCCTGACCTCGCTGCAGAGCTTTACCCGCAACGCCGCCCGGGTGATGCGCTGGCCCGGTCTCGGACACCTGGACCCGGGCTGCCCGGCGGACCTTGTAATCGTCGACCGCAACCCCTTGACCGTGGACGCTGAAGCGCTGGCCGGGACCCAGGTGCTGCGGACCGTATTGGGCGGCGAAGCAATTTACGACAGCGGTGCAATTCAGGGCGGCCCGGTTAACAGACCGCCGGACGCACAGGCTTTGATTGCCGACGCTCTAAGCGCCCGGGCCTCTGCGTGAGCCGCGCTGCAAGGAAACCGGCGCAACACAAGCGCGGCTACCACCACGGCGACCTGTTGGCGGCCATCCGTGCCACCGCCCTGCACTTCATCGACCGGCACCAATCGGTAGATTTCACCATGCGGCAGATTGCCGCGGAGATCGGCGTCACCCACGGTGCGCTGTACAGCCATTTCAGGAACAAACAGGCCCTGTTGGAAGATCTTGCCGTGCACAGCCTCGGCAAGCTGCTGGCTCACCAGCAGCACCACGTCGGATCAAGCGGCCACGGCCTGGAAAAACTACAGCAACTGGCTGTCGCTTATGTGGAATTTGCCCGCAGCAACCCCGGTGCATACCGGCTGATTTTCAACATCAACGATCCGGCCGGCGAGTCGCCGCGGGTGGCCATGGCGAGAAACAGCGCCACAGCCATGTTGGTGGCGGCGTTGCGCGAAGCGCAAACACAAAAACTTATTGCCGGCGGCCCCATCGACCTGCTGGCGTTCACGCTCTGGAGCGCAGTCCACGGTCTCTCCCACCTGCTGCTGAACGATCACATCAGCCCGTTTGACGATGCCGCTGATGACATCGAGCGGACCATCCGCTTTGCTCTGGGGAGTTACCTGCACGGGGTGGCCACTGCCAAGGGCCGGCGCTGGCTGGCGCAGGCTGTTAGCGGCTGACAGCGGTGCTCAGTCCGCTGGTTCGTAAGTCTGCCAGCTATGCCGCCACACCCGCCAGGCGCCGTTGTCCTTGCGCAGCACATCAAAATAGCGCGCGGTGGTGGCGGAAGCCGTCAGCGCTCCGGGTTCCGCAATGCCAACCTGCGGATTTTTAAGGCTCAGGTGAATGGTATAGTCGTACTCAGCCACGGCGGTATTGCCGTACACTTCAATCTGCGGATACCGGTGCACCTCAATACGGTAGGTTGCGGTATCGAACACCGGCTGCAGAAATTCCGCATAACGGCGGGCACCCTGAATCGCATCCGCGCCCGGGGGTAACAAGCGTACGTCAGCGTGCAGCACATTAACATAGCCGGGAATGTCAGAACCCTGCACCGCGGTACGCCAGGATTGATACAGCTTTTCAATCGCTGCCAGGTCAGCACTCCCTTTGCCGCCCTGTTGGTCAGCCAGGGCGCTGAGCGCAAACAAAGTGGACATGATCAGAACAACAGCGCGCATGGCTTGCCTCGTTTTTTTGCCGCGATTGTGGCATCGTCCTACGTCACATCCGAAATAGCAACGAAAAGCCCCTATGCGTTTTCTGTTACTTGTATTGATACTGGCAACAGTTCAAACCTCCACCTTCGCGGACGATATCGAATGGCCCGCTTACGGCGGCGGCCCGGGCGGCGGACATTACTCCAGCGCCGCGCAAATCAACCGCGGCAATGTGGCCGCGTTACAACAAGCCTGGGTACACCGCTCCGGCGATTTTAAGGCGGGCGTACAATCGCTGACGGAGGCGGTTTCTGACGAGCTGCAGGCCAACCGGCCCACTTCGTATATCGGCACCCCCATTGTCACCCAGGGCAGCCTGTACTATTGCACCCCGTTCAACCGCGTGTTTGCACTTGACCCGGCCACGGGAGAGGAGCAATGGGTCTACAACCCCGAAGTTGACATGACCCAGGAGAACCTCACCAACTGCCGCGGTGTCAGCAGTTGGGTTGCGCCGGTGCGTCACGGAGAGGTGTGTGAACACCGTATTCTGCTGGCCACGCTGGACGCGCGCCTGATCGCCCTGGACGGCCGCACCGGCAAACCCTGCGAGGATTTCGGCAACAACGGCCAGATTGATCTGACCGAGGGGCTCACCGCGCATAAGGGTAACGAATACGGCGTCACCAGCGCTCCCGCAATCATAGGCAACCTGGTGGTCACCGGCGCCTATGTAACCGACAGCATCCGCCACGACATCCCTTCGGGAGTGGTGCGCGCTTATGACGTGCGCAGCGGCGAGTTTGTATGGGGCTGGAACCCGGTGCACCCGCAGCAACCCCAGCGGGATGCCGAGGGGCGGTTTGTACCGGCTTCCACCAACGTCTGGTCCACTATTTCCGTGGATGAAACCCGCAAGCTGGTC
>JANQOA010000243.1 GCA_028279305.1 Pseudomonadales bacterium | reverse complement strand
GTTTTCGGTCTTGAACAGCGCCTCATTGCCATCCACCCACATGCTGACCGTCAGCGTATCACCGGGGATCACCGGTTTTGAGAAGCGGCTGTTCATGCTCTTGAAGCGGTTGGGGTCCGAGCCGCACAAGCTGTGCAGCAAGGCGCGGCCGGTAAAACCCCAGGTACACAAGCCATGCAGAATGGGTTTGTCAAAACCACCCATGGCGGCAAACGAAGGGTCCGAATGTAACGGGTTGCGGTCCCCGGACAGGCGGTAGGTCAGCGCCTGGTCCTCGCGGGTGCTGTAGACCACCTGGTGGTCGGCAGCGCGCTCGGGAAAGGCCAGTTTTTCACTGGGACCGCGCTCACCGCCCCAGCCGCCTTCACCGCGGCAGAACAACTGGGTGCGGGTTTTCAACAGCGGCTCGCCGGTTGCGGTATTGGTGCTGGTGCTTTCAAACTCAAGCACCGCGGCGCTGCCTTTGTCCCAGATGGCGGTGCATTCGCCAACACTTTCAATTTCTCCGTCCGGCGGGATGGCGTCAAAGAGTTCAATACCCTGCTCACCGTGCACCATCAGCGCCGGATTGTAGCTGCCAATCTGGTCCCAGGGCGCGCCGCCGCCGCCGATTATCACCGCAAAGGTCGGCAGCACCTGCTGGGGCGTGTCCTTGGTGTTCTCGGTGGTGTAACTGAGTTCATCGGTCCCCGCGCCCACGCCGACGGCGTAGAGCAGGGCGTCTTTGCTGGTCCAACTGCGGCGGCTGGGTTCACCGCGCGCGCCTACGGCTTCCGGTTTAATAGGCATTGTTCTTGCTCCCCCTGGTATCGCTATGTATTAACCTTAACCAAGCTTGACCGGCAATGGAATGCACCGCGCCGCCTGCTGAGATTGGCATGCCGCGGAAGGCCGGTGTAAGGTTCAGCGGATACGTTATTTGCATGTGCCGGTACACGGGGCACTATCGGGGGGAATGTGGAGACAATGCGCGGACGCGTGGCGGTAGCCGGTGTTGGGGAAACCGCTTATTACAAACGGGGTGAAGCCCCGGACGCGGAGTTCAAACTGGCCCTGCAGGCCATTCTGCAGGCTTGCGAAAACGCCGGCATCAATGCCAAGGATGTCGACGGTTTCGCCTCTTACAGCAACGACCGCAGCGACCCGTCCCGGCTGGCGGCAGCGCTGGGCTGCAAAGAACTGCGGTTTGCCAACATGCAGTGGGGCGGCGGCGGTGGCGGCGGCTCCGGTGCCATAGCCAACGCAGCGGCGGCCATTCATGCCGGCCTGGCGGAAACCGTGGTGGTGTTCCGCGCTTTGGCCCAGGGGCAGTTCGGCCGTTTTGGCCAAGGCCCGCGGCGCAACACTATCGGTGGAGAATTTGCCTACACCGTGCCCTACGGACTGATGTCGCCGGCGCAGATGTTTGCCATGAAAGTTGTACGTTTCATGCACGAGCACGGGGTGGAACAATCCGCCCTGCGGGCCATTTCCCTGGCCTGTTACGCCCACGCCCAGAACAACCCCCCCGC
>JANQOA010000236.1 GCA_028279305.1 Pseudomonadales bacterium | reverse complement strand
AACATCATGGCGCGGGATAAGGTGCTTTATCACGGTCACGCCCTGGCGGCGGTGGCGGCAGCCACGCCGGCCCAGGCCAACGCCGCGCTGGATGCCATCAACGTGGAGTATGAAGTGCTGCCGCCGGTGCTGGATGTGGTTAAAGCGATGGATGCGGATGCAGTGCTGGTGGATGAGAACAACTACACCAAGCTGCCGGAAAAGCCGGACAAACCCAGCAATATCGCCAACATCGGCAAGCTCGAACGCGGCAATGTGGAAGAAGGTTTTGAACGTGCGGATGTGATCATCGAGCGTGAGTACAAAGTGCCCATGGCGCATCAGGGTTACATCGAACCCCATGCCTGTGTTGCCAACATCGACGAAACCGGGCGGGGCTCGGTATGGTGCTGCACCCAGGGTCATTTTGAATTCCGCGCCGCCACCGCCAAACTGCTGGGCAAAGATGTCGCGGACCTGAAGTTCATTGCCAGCGAAATTGGCGGCGGCTTCGGCGGCAAGACGGTAGTCTACCTGGAGCCGTTGGCCGCTCTGCTGTCGGAAAAAGCCGGCCGGCCGGTGAAAATGCAGATGTCCCGGGAGGAAGTCTTCCGCGCCACCGGGCCCACATCGGGAACCGTGACGCGCATCAAAGTGGGTCTGCAGAACGACGGCACCATCACCGCCGCGCAGGCCTGGTCGGCATTCGAAGCGGGTGCTTTTGCCGGCGCGCCGCATATGCCGGGCATCATGGCCATTTACGCCCCTTACGACCTGGAGAACTTTGCGGTCGAGGCGTTTGATGTGCTGGTCAACAAACCCAAGGTGGCCGCTTACCGGGCGCCGGGCGCGCCGCAAACCATGCATGCATTTGAATGTGCATTGGATGAAGCAGCCATACAACTGGACATGGATCCCCTTGATCTGCGGCTGGTTAATGCCGCGGACGAAGGCACCCAGGCACCCTACGGGCCAAAATTTCCGCCCATCGGCTTCAAGGCGTGTATCGAAGCGGCAAAAAACCATCCCAACTACAGCAAGCCGGTGCCGGAGGGGGCGGGCCGGGGCATCTCCGCCGGTTTCTGGTTCAACATCGGCATGCAATCCAGTGCTGAGATCAACATCAATGAAAACGGCACAGTGATGGTGATTGAAGGCAACCCGGACATCGGCGGCTCCCGGGCTTCCATGGCATTGATGGCCGCGGAAACGCTGGGGGTTGAGTATGACAAAGTGCGGGCCCAGGTAGGTGACACCGAAAGTACCGGTTTCTGTAACGTCACCGGCGGCAGCCGTACCACCTTCGCCACCGGCATGGCGGTGGTTCAGGCCTGTGAAGATGTGATTGCCGAATGCAAAAAACGCGCTTCCATGACCTGGGGCGTGGATGAAGACCAGGTGGAGTGGCAGGACGGCCAGGCGGTGCCGGCGCCCGGGGTTAACGCGGATGTGCAGCCCCTCAGTCTGGCTGACCTGGCCGGCGCGGCGGCAAAAACCGGCGGCCCCATCCAGGGACGCGCTTCGGTCAACGCGCAAGGGGCCGGTGCCAGCTTTTCCATCAATATGACAGACCTCAAAGTGGATAAGGAAACCGGTAAGGTGGATGTGCTGAGTTTCACCGCCATCCAGGATGCCGGCACAGCCATCCATCCTGCTTATGTTGAGGGGCAGATGCAGGGCGGCGCGGCTCAGGGTATTGGTTGGGCGTTAAATGAGGAATACATTTTTAACGACGACGGCATCATGGAGAACCCGGGCTTTCTGGATTACCGCATCCCGGTAGCCTCGGATTTGCCCATGATCGATACGCAGATTGTCGAAGTACCGAACCCGAGCCATCCCTACGGTGTGCGCGGAGTAGGGGAAACCCCTATTGTTGCGCCTCTGGCCGCGTGTTCGAATGCGGTGTCCAGGGCCCTGGGCAAGCGCCTGACGGATCTGCCGTTGTCGCCGCCGAATATCCTGGCCGCGCTTGAGGAATAATACCGGCCCGGGAGTCAGCACAAAGGGGCCCTTGGGCCCCTTTTAACTGTTCAGGTATAGGTTTAGGCAAGAATCAGGGTTCAGGATATGGCCAAAATAGTGCTGCCGGACAATTTTGTCGCTATCACCGGTGGTGAGCGTGAACTGCAACTGGACGTGGCAAACTACCGTGATCTGGTGCGCGAGCTTAAGCAGCGCTGGCCGCAGTTGGCGGAACTGCTGGACCAGACGGCGGTGGCCATAGACGGGCAGATTTTTCAGGATGCGTTTCTGGAGCCGATCGGAGCTGACAGCGAAGTTTTTTTCATGGCGCGCATCGAAGGGGGATAGGCGCCGTGACGCCGCCGGGGAGGGAATATGAGCTTCTGGCTGAAACAGGCCCAACTGCTTGCCGGGGCCCTGCTGTTGGCGGTGCCCGGCGGCGCTACCGCGCACCACTCCCGCGCTGCTTTTGATCTCAGCAGAACGGTAGCGGTGGAGGGTAAGGTCACGGAAGTGTCCTGGACCAACCCGCACTATTACTTCACCCTTTTGGGCACCCTTGACGGCACGGAAGGCGGTCCCCGGACCGCTGCTCAATGGACCTTTGAAGGACACTCGGTGCCGGGGCTGGTACGCAACGGCTGGACCCGGCACACCTTGCAGATCGGCCAGCGGGTGAGGGTAGTAGCCAACCCGAACCGCCAGCCGGATGTGAGCTTTGCATTGCTTGACCATGTCACCAGGGCGGACGGTAAGACGTTTTATTCATTCCGCCGCCCGCCTGACGTGGTTGATGAGATCACCAGAGCGCCTTTGCAGCCTTCAACGGACTTTTCCGGTACCTGGCGCCTGATTCGCTCCCTGCGCGCCAACCTGGTGGGCGGCTTCGCACCGCCGGAGGACTGGCCCTTGACTGATCAGGCGCGCCGGGAAGTCAGCGGCTTTGATATCAACGACGACCCGTCATTGCGCTGCGAACCAAGGGGGTTACCGCGCATGCTGGCCTGGCCTTATGCCCAGCGCTGGCAGTTTGACGAGGCGGGATTGAACATCAGCGTGGAACACAGTACCGAGTCAAGGCGCGTGTCCGCGGCGGCGCCCGCCGCCGCACCGCCGCCCTCAAGCACTGGATACGCTTACGGCGGCCGCCAGCCGGACGGCACGCTGGTTATCCATTCGCGGGGTTATACCGCTAAACCTTGGGGCAACGCCCGCGGCATCAGCTCCAGCGCGCAGAAGTCGCTGGTGGAAAAATATGAATTGTTGGACGGCGGCTATCGTATGAAGCTCACCTACGAGTTGTCGGACCCGGTATATCTGCAGAAACCCGTTGCGGTCAGCCACGAATATGCCAAAGTTCACGACTTTGAATTTGCGCAGGAGCCTGAGTGTGACTTGCATACCGCCACCCGCCACCTGCAGTTTGAGACCGGCCGGCAATAAGCGGGCCGACGCGCTTAAGCCCTTTGTTAACAGATACAGGATAGACAGATGGAACAGCTGACGGGAAAAAACGCGTTTATCACCGGCGGTGCCAGCGGCATCGGGTTTGCCATGGCTAAAGCTTTCCTTAATGAAGGCATGAACGTGGCCATCGCGGATGTGGACGAAACGGCCCTGGCTGACGCGGAAGCTGAGTTGACCGGCAGCAACGCCCGGGTGCTGGGCGTGCCGCTGGATGTAACCAGCCGGGAGCAGTTCCGCCAGGCGGCGGACCGGGTGGCTGAGGAACTCGGCGCCGTACATGTGCTGTGCAACAACGCCGGCGTGTACCGCGGCGGCGGTCTGGACGAGGTGACCTATGAAGACTGGGATTGGGTGATGGGGGTCAACGTTGGCGGTGTTGTGAACGGCGTGCAGACGCTGGTGCAGCGTATGAAGGAACACGGGGAGGGCGGGCACATCGTAAACACCGCGTCCATGGCGGGCGTCATGACGTCCCCCGGACTCGGCGTATATAACACCAGTAAGTTTGCCGTGGTGGGCTTGTCGGAAGCGCTGCGGGCGGATCTGGAGGCGCACAATATCGGCGTGTCGGTGTTATGTCCGGGTATGGTCAGAACCCGTATTCTGGAGAGTGAGCGCACCCGCCCGCAGCAGTTTGACGTGGCGGATGCGGCTGCCCGTGAGGCGGCACAGTCCCATAACGAAGTGATGAACATGGCCATGCACACCGGTATAGATCCGGCCGAGGTGGCGGATCTGGTGGTGCAAGGTATCAAGAGCGGACAGTTCTATCTGTTTCCGCACCCGGAGTTGCAGGATGCCGCGCGTCAGCGCATGGAGGAACTGATGGCATCGTTCGGCGAAGCGGATCCCCAGCGGCTGGCGGCTCAGCAGGAGTATATGGCGCAGCTGCTGCCGGACGACAACTGACAGCCGGCCGGCAACTAGCCGGCCCAGCAGGCCGTTGCCATTAACTCCACCTGGCGCTGAATGTCCTCGGGCCAATCCGCAATCTGCCGCGCAAAGCCGCGCGCATCCCCGGCAAACAGGGCCCGCATCGCCTCCTCAAATCCCGCTTCGTCACCGGCGGTGGCGGTGGCAAACCGGTATACCGCGTCGCGGGCGCGGCGGCGGGCGTCTTCCGGGTCTTTGCGCGCGTCGTCAACCAGGCGCCGCAGCGTCACCGAAGCGCCGCCGGGCTGCTCGCTCAGCCATTGCCATTGACGCGGTAACAGGGTGACTTCGCGGCTTACCACCCCCAGTCTGGGGCGGCCGCGGCGCCGTTTACCCGCCTGTTGCGGGTGTTGCTCGGCCAATCGCGCGGTAACCTCTTCAGCACTGCCGCGCAGATCCAGGTCCACAACCCGGCCGCTGTGGGTATCAAAAATGTGCACCAGCGCCGCAGCGGACTGTTGCAGGGCCCGGCAGGCCAGCGCAACGTTCAGCAAATCACCCGCGGCAACTTGCTGCGCACCCTGAAAAGCGCAGTAAGGGGGCAAAGAAGGGGCCTGGGCTGGTGTGGAGTCGGACATTTACCGCCATCCGTCTGTGTTGATGGCCTCAATATTACCCGGGTAAATTAAATAAGCAACAAAAAGCTCAGCGCTCAGCGGATTTTGCCGCAAATCCCAGCAAGCTGACCTTATGGGTGTTGATATCACCGTGGTAGTCCAGGCTTTGCTGACCGTTGCGCAACATCAATACCGCCTGCCGGTCACCGGCCAGGTTGACCACTTCCTGGCATTGCCAGGCCTGGGTTTGGGTAAACGCCAACAACTCTTCCCCCAGAGTACGCAGGTGCACGGGCTTAAAGCTGATGCCCGCCAGCCAGACGTCAGCGCACAAACCGATAAAACTGCGGAAATATGTAGGCCGCTGCAAGTCCCGCTCCGAGATGTCCAACTGACCCTTTTCGATGATGCCCGGCCCGGCCTGCAGGGCGCTGTGAAATATGTCCCGCTCGTAAGCCTGCCGGTGCACCACCCCCAGGCCGTGGTCGGAGACCCCCAGAATCCGCGTATATCCGTGAGTTTCGATGGGGCTCAGGGTGCGGCCCTCCAGTTGCAACAGGCCCACCGGTTGCAGGCTGTGCATGGTGGACACAAATCCGCTGCCGATCACCAGTTGCAGATTAAAGCGCTGGATGGCGTCCCGGGCGGAGATACCCTCGCCCGGGGCGGCGATAAGCTGCGGCTCAAACGCCTGCGGATTAACCGCCAATATCAGCATGCTGGGGTTGCCTTCCGGGCCCAGCCGGTAGCTGGTGATACCCCGGGGCGGTTCGGCAAACAGTGCGTCCAGCGCCGATGAGGTCTGCGCTACGTTGCCATGCGGCACCTGCTGCGCCGGCGCCTGGGGTACCGGCGTCTGCTCAACCGGGTTGCAGCCGGTGGATAGCGCCAACAACAGCACCGCAGCCGCTGTCCGCCTCGCCCGCAATAACAACAATACTTGCATACCCGGCGGTTATTCCGCGGCCGCGGCCACAGTTAAGGTCAGCAGAGCCAGGTAGTCAGCGTTATCGGGAAATACGATGTGACGCGCGGGAGGTCGGGCACCCGCTGCCGGGCAGTTGTCAAAGCGCCGCTTGATCGTAATTGCGTTCACATCCGGGTCCTTAACTTTATGCAACGGGTGAGAATCAACGGCTGAACCGTGCGCGGGTATCATGCCATTGGTGGGGTGTATTTTCATGGTTGCAATTACTGCAACAATTGCCCCAAGGAGGGCTGCTGAAGCGTTTCAACCCTGGGGGTGCTTCAAGCGGTGATTCATGAAGATGACAAACAGCAGCAGCGGGATGTAAACGGCAAAGGTGAACCAGTAGGGCAGGGCCGGTTCAATCTGGTACATCAACCCGCCCAGCAGCGGCCCGATAGTAAATCCCAGCGGTCCGCAGGAGCCGGCTACGCCGGCAACCGCACCCTGCTCCTCAGCGCTGACCGCAACGGATGCCCCGGCCATAAAAGCCGGCCCGGCAATCCCCATGCCGGCCCCCTGCAAGGCCATGGCACTCATCAGCAACAGCTGTGTATCAGCCACCGCCATCAGTAAAAAGGCCAAGGTCATGACCGGCAGCGCGGCCATCAGCCACTGGAACGGCGTCAGCGAAAAGCGCTGCATCAGCAGCAGTTGGCTGGCCAGGGACATGGCCGCGGAAACACCCATGGCGAGGCCGTAGGTACGCGCGGTATCCACCGCATCCAATTGCAGCACATCCTGAAAGCGAAACGCCATGGTCTGCTGGACCAGGGCCATGCCCATGAACATGAGCACGCCGACACCGATAAAGGGCAGAATGCGCGGGTCGGTATAACTCAAGCGGGGAGTGGGTGCGCCCGGGGTCAGCGCGCGGGGTGATTCGGGCAGGAACAGTACTACAAACAGCGCGGTCAGCAGCGCCAGACCGGCGGCAAACCACAGCGGCGTCAGCAAGGTGACCGCCGCCAGCAGGCCGCCGGCGGCGGGTCCGATGATATTACCCAGGTTGGTGGCTGCGCCCACTGCACCCATGCCTTTGGTACGTCCCGCCACATCTGTGATATCCGCCATATAGGCGCTGGCGGCGGGCATCATGGCGGCCATCAGCGAAGCATGAATGATGCGGCTGATCATCAGCGCGGCAAAGCCAACGGTTGGGATCAGTACGCCGACCAGGGTGAGGTGGAACATGCCGGCAAATAACAGCGTGCCGAACACATAACCGAAAAGCCCGGTCAGCAGAATCCTCTTCCGCCCCAGCCGGTCGCTGGCGCGCCCCCAGCGCGGGCTGGCGAGGAATACGGTTAAGGAAGAAGCGGCAATAATGCAGCTGATTTCAAATTCACCGAACCCTACCTCGCGCCCCAGGGGCGCCAGAATGGCAAACAACACGGTAAAGCCAAAACCCATGCCGACCAGGGAAGTCAGCAGAATGGCCCGAGTATAACGGATGGACTTGCCGTCCAGGCGGCTGTCGGGGGGTGCCATCCTGGGCTTTATTCCTGTGCGTCCGGCTGCCAGCCGGGGCCGCGCACAATCTGGCCGGGCAGGCGCCCGGTATGCTGACCGCGTTCCAGTACCCACTGTCCGTTCACCAGCACATGCACCATGCCGGTGGCGTACTGGTGGGGTTGGTCATAAGTGGCATGATCCTGCACCCTGGCCGGGTCAAATACGGCAATGTCCGCGTGGTAACCCGGCAGCAGATGCCCGCGCCCGCGCAGCTTCAACTGTGCTGCCGGCAGGCTGGTGAGCTTGCGCACTGCCTCGGGCAGGCTGATGACTTTTTCATCCCGGCTGTATTTACCCAGCACCCGGGCGAAGTTGCCGTACGCACGGGGATGGGTGCTGCGTTTCAGGAAGACACCCTCGGTGGCCATGGAGGAGGCGTCGGAGCCGAAGCTGACCCAGGGCAGAGCCAGGGTGCGGCGCACATTCTCCTCGGACATCAGAAAGTAGACCACCTGCACCCGGCTGCCGTCCTCCACCACCAGATCCATGGCGGTTTCAGCAATGCCGGTACCGCGCAGGCGGGCAACCTCCGCAAGGGTTTTGCCGGTATGGATGCGCAGTTCCGGATTGCGGAAACCCACCAACAGGGTCTTGTCAGCGCCCGCGGCCAGCAGCAGGTTCTCCCAGTCGTCGGAGCGGGTGGTCATTTCCCGGGCCAGGCGGGCGCGCACACTCGGATCGCGCAGGCGCGCGGCCCAGGCATCAAAACCGCCTTCCTGTACCCACGGCGGCATGGCCGCGTCCAGCCCGGTGGAACCGGCGGTGTAAGTGTACATATTGGCGCTGATTTCCAGGCCGCCGCGGCGCGCCGCCTCAATTTTTGCCACCGCGGGCTCAAATTTGTGCCAGTTTTCCCGGCCGCTGACTTTCAGATGGTATATCTGTGCCGGCGCGCCGCTGGCCCGGGCGATGTGGATCAGTTCGTCAATCGACTCCAGCAGCCGGTTGCCTTCGCTGCGCAGGTGCGAAACGTAAGTGCCGCCGTACTCCCCGGCGGCCTGCATCAGCGCCACCAGTTCATCAGTAGCGGCGTAGAATGCCGGCGCATAGATCAGGGAAGAGCCGACCCCCAGCGCCCCTTCACGCATGGCCTGGGCCACCAGGGCCTGCATGCGCGCCAACTCGGCGGCATCCGGGGCGCGGTTTTCGTAACCCAGTTCATGCACCCGAACGGTGGTGGCGCCGACAAAGGAGGCCACGTTAGGCGAGACGCCGGAACTCTGCAGGTGCTGCAGATACTCTCCCAGGGTGGTCCAGGGAATGGCGAACTTTGCGTCGCCCTGCCGCGCCAGCATCTGTTCGCGCATCCGGTCGTTGATCGGCCCCATGG
>JANQOA010000231.1 GCA_028279305.1 Pseudomonadales bacterium | reverse complement strand
GAGTTTAATGCATCTACCAGCGGGACACCTGCAGCGAAGGTGGTGGACAGGGTCCGCGCGAAGCGGGCCACCGCTGACTTTTCGATAATTTCACCCGCTACCGGCATCTTCAGCACCAGCTTGTCCAGGCCTTCGCGGAACTTTTGTGAGCGTTTGCGTATTTCTGAAAACAGGAAACCCGTGCCCACCACCGCCGCGATGATCCACAGCCAGTACGCCTGGGCAAATTCCGAAAAGCCGATCACCATCATGGTAAATGCCGGCAGCTCCGCGCCGAACCCGGCAAAAACCTGCTCAAACTGGGGCACAACTTTTACCAGCAGGATGCCGGCAACGATAAAGGCCACCACCAGTACCGCTATGGGGTAGGTCATGGCTTTGCGTACTTTAGCTTTCAGGGATTCGGTTTTTTCCTTGTAGGTGGCGATACGGTCCAGCATGGATTCCAGAGCACCCGACTGTTCACCCGCGTCCACCAGGTTGCAGAATAGTTCGTCAAACTGTTCCGGGTGTTTGCGGATAGCAGAGGAAAATGAGTTACCGCCGGATACGTCGTTGCGGATTTCACGGATCAGGTCCGCCAGCTTGGGTTTGTCGACCCCGTCCGCAACAATGTCAAAGGATTGCACCAGCGGTACGCCGGCACGCATCATGGTGGCCATCTGCCGGGTGAACAGGGCGATGTCTGCCGGCTTGACCTTGCCGCCGCCGCCGAAGGACAGCCCCTGGGCTTTTTTCTTGACCTTGGTCGCAACAATGCCCTGACGGCGCAACTCCGCTTTAGCGATTGCCGGTGTTGCGGAAGAGATTTCGCCTTTGCTTTTGCGGCCCTGTTTGTCTTTGCCTTCCCAAACGAATATTGCGCTTTCGGCCATAATGCTGGTTACCCTCTACGAACCCGGATCTTGCTCAACGGTTAATGTCCCGTAGTGACGCGGTTAGCTTCCGCCAGACTGGTGACGCCCTGCATAACCTTTAACAGGCCGGAGCGCCGCAGATCGTTAAATCCGTGCGCCTTGGCCTGTTCCGCCAACTGTAGGCTGTTGCCATCTTCCATGATAATACGAGACATCTCAGGTGTAATTTTAACTACTTCATATATTCCGACGCGACCCTTATATCCGGCGTTACATTTGTCACAACCGTCTTCGTTAGCTTCGTAGACCTTAAAACCGGTCTTAACGTCTTCTTCGGTGAAGCCCTCTTCGTGTAACGCTTCCTTGGGCACGTCCAGTTCTTTTTTGCATTCGTTACACAAGCGCCTTGCCAGGCGCTGGGCGATAATCAGATTAACGGAGGTTGCCAAGTTAAATGACGGAACCCCCATGTTGCGCATACGGGTCAGAGTTTCCGGCGCTGAATTTGTATGTAAGGTTGACAATACCATGTGGCCGGTCTGGGCGGCCTTGATGGCAATCTCAGCGGTTTCCAGGTCCCGGATCTCCCCCACCATGACCACGTCCGGGTCCTGCCGCAGGAATGAGCGCAGCGCCTGGGCGAAGTCCAACCCCACCTTGTGGTTGACGTGGACCTGATTAATACCCTCCAGGTTAATTTCCACCGGGTCTTCCGCGGTGGCGATGTTGCGCTCCGCCGTGTTCAATATGTTCAGCCCGGTGTACAGCGAGACGGTTTTGCCGCTGCCGGTGGGCCCGGTGACGAGGATCATGCCCTGAGGCCGGTGCAGGGCGTCCAGGAACATCTCCTGCTGGATGTCTTCGAAGCCCAGAGCCTCGATACCCATCTTGGCGGTGGACGGGTCCAGTATCCGCAGCACCACCTTCTCACCCCACAAGGTGGGCAGGGTGTTGACCCGGAAGTCGATGGCGCGGGTTTTAGACAGTTTCATTTTGATGCGGCCGTCCTGGGGAATGCGGCGTTCCGAGATGTCCATTTCCGACATCACCTTCAAACGCGCGGCCAGGCGTGTACCCAGGTTCTGGGGCGGTGTGGACATGACATTCAAGACACCGTCGGTACGAAACCTTACCCGGTAGGACTTTTCGTAGGGTTCGAAGTGGATATCCGAAGCGCCGGTTTTAATCGCGTCCAACAGCATTTTATTGACAAACCGCACGATCGGCGTGTCGTCGGTGGCGGTTCCGGCGTCTTCTTCTTCTGCCGTGTCGGTGGCGTCAAACGCCTCCATATCAAGGTCTTCGAGGTCGTCGCCGTCCAGGTCGCCGAGGCCGTCGTCTTCCTGGGCGTTGAGGAACTGCTCGATGAGATTGGCGAGTTTGTCCTCTTCCACCAGCACGGGTTCGGTGTTGACGCCGGTGTGAAACTTGATCTCGTCCAGCGCCTGCAGGTTGGTTGGATCCGACACCGCCACAAACAGGCGCACGCCGCGCCGTACCAGAGGCAGCGCGTTGTGCTGGCGGATCAGCTGTTCTTTAACCAGATCTTTGGGAATGCTCTCAAGGTCGAACACCGTGAGATCCATGATCGGCACACCAAACTCTTCAGCGGCGCTGGCGGCGATTGTCCGGGCGTCCGCTACCTTGTTTTGAACCAGGTAGCTGACCAGGGGCACAGCAGCGTTACGGGCCTCTTCTGTGGCCTTGAGCGCGGATTCTGCCTCCAGGATGCCGTCGTCGACCAGTCGTCGGGCCAGACCGCTAATTGGGATAGGTTCGGTTGCCATACAGCGCTGAGATCCTTTTCAACCGATAAAGTTAACTTTGAGCTATGTACAATACCCAGCTAGAACCGATGAAGTGTATGCCTGCATCACCCCGGTGTCGATAAGCGGGTCACAATTTTACATACCGGGCTGCACGCGCGGAAATGAGCTAGTATAAGTATTGCGTAACCGTCCACATCAATGTGTCACATCAGTAATTACTATTGGTGGTGGACTTGGTGGCAAGTTCAAGTGTGAGAGTGGGAGTACGGCCACTGGTCACACCGGGTTGTGACCCCAATTGTCAGCTTCTGACCCGCAGTTGCGGTTGCAACTTGGGGTGAGCGGCGCATCGGTTGGCTTACAGCCGGGTGGAATGAGAGGTTGTACACTGCTAAGCACTTGATTTTGTTGGGAAATTTCACGTGAAAGTGGTTATTTTCCCCAGGTTGGCACAAGGATTGCTTTACTTCCACTGACGGAATTAGCCACAGGGACAGGATTGTCGCGGGCTGACACGTTTTGACATATTTGAGTAACGGAGTTGTTTCGAAATGAAAAACGCTATGAACAAGGGTTTCACCCTGATTGAATTAATGATCGTAGTTGCGATCATCGGTATTTTGGCCGCTGTGGCGCTCCCCGCGTACCAGTCCTACATCGCTACCGCGAATATGGCTAAAGTGAACTCTCACTACGAAGAAGGCATCGACTTCGTCAATTCTGAAATGCAGCGCACCCGCGCTAACATTCAGATTGGTGCGGAAGACCGCCCGACCGCAAGCACTCGTCTGGCTGACTCTGCTGCCTGGATCGTTGAACTGCGTGATCAGGTTGGCGCTGACAAGTTCGACCGCGCTTCTCCGGAAGGTGTGGCTGCCTACGTAGCCGGCGCTGGTGTAACCGCTGACGGTGCTGTTGGCCTGGCTGCTACCGGTACCATCGCGGGTAACGACATGCAGGTTGTGATTGAACGCCCTGTATACGGCGACTGGACCGCTACGTCATCCAGCACCATTATCTGGTAAATCGATGACGCCACTGACCATCAGTGGATGCTTGGAAGGGCAGCGTGGCTGCCCTTCTTGCGTTTGAAATTGTAATCAGTGATGCGGAGGTAAAGGATGCAAGGCAGACATAACGCAAGCGGTTTTACAATGATCGAATTAATGGTCACGGTGACCATTCTTTCCATTCTGCTCGTTTTTGCGGTACCCGCGTATCAGAGTTATATCGAGACAACTGAAGAAGCCGTGCTGGTGAATAACGTGAATACCATGGAGGTGTTCCAGGAGGATTTTTTCCTGCGCAACGGCACCTATGCGGTGGGGTTGGCCAATATAGCAGCCATCGAAACCGCAATCGGCTGGGAACCCCAGTCGGATGACGGCATCCTGTATGCCGTGGCGGATGGTCCCAGCGGAGATGCTTCGGATTATAACGTCACCGCTACCCACCCTGACGGGCTGGTCATCTGTATTACCTTCCCTGAAAAAACGCGCTGTCCGTAACGCTGTAATTGCTCCCGCTTTACGCGGGAGCAATTGCTTTCTTCACTTGTCCAAATTGAGTATTCTTGGCGCCGCTTTGAGCCGTGCCGGGATAGCTCAGTTGGTAGAGCGACTGATTCGTAATCAGTAGGTCCGCGGTTCGATTCCGCGTTCCGGCACCATCATCCGCCGCAGCCAGCAAGGACACAAATTGCGCACAACAGCCTCGGAAGCCGCCCTGGTGGGGGCGTTTTTTGTGTCGTGTTTCTTCTACGGTATCGGATTTAACCTCATTTTTCTGCTCGGGGTAGTGCTTATCCCGGTTGGGTTGTGGTGGGTCATGGGCCCGCAGCGGTTTTGCGAAGTGCTCAGCAAACGGCCGTGGTTCGGCTACACGTGTGTGGCTACGCTGTTTCTGATTGTGCTCAACCACCTGTTCTTTTCTATCAGCGTGGATACCAGCTTCGCCCCCAGTTGGATTGCAGCGTGTTTGCCCTTGTTTGCGCTGGTTTGTGTCTGCTACCGGCCGCAACGTATCTTCACCGCCGCCGCCTGCCTGGTATTTGTGTTTGCTTCGATATCCGCTATTGAATTCCTGGCGTTCGATACCCGGGCGCATGCGCCCCTGTTTGAGCCTAACAATTACGTCACTTTATTGTATCTGGCCTGGTTACCCTGGCTGATCCAGCGCTTGGGACGAGCGGTGGAATCCAGCGGCGTGGTGTTTTCCTGCCTGGTAACTTTTACTGTGTGCATTGCCATGTTTGCCACCCATTCGCGTTTTGCTGTGGCCGTTGCGGTGGGTGCTGCGGTTCTGTTGTTGTGTTTGCTGGTGCGCAAGGGTCTCAGCAAGTTGCACGTCGGGGCCTGTGTCGGGGCGATTGCCGCTGCGCTGCTTGTTTATTGGGTGATGGTACCGGGCGTGGACGCCGGCACTGCGGCTGCGCAGCAGGCGGTGCCGCAATCTACCGCTCAACAGGCCCGTTGGCTGATGATCGAAGCTGCGTGGCAGGCCATGCTGCAATACGGCGGAGCCGGCGGCATCGGCCTATACAACTTTGCGCTGTTGTATCCGATGTTCAGGTCGCCTCTGGAACAGGAGACGGCGGGCCAGTTTGTCCATAACGACTATGTTCAGTTAGCTCTGGAAGGTGGTGTCTGGTTTGTCCTGCCGGTGGCGGTCATGGCGTTATATACTGCGGCGTACTGCCTTCAGCAGACGTTTACAAAAGCACCCCTGACGCACCGCTTCGCCTATCTGGTGGCGGTAGGGGTAGCTCTGTGCCATGCGCTTGTGAACTTTGTCTTTTATATCCTGCCGCTGGTTGTGATGCTGGGGTTGTTGCTGGCCGCTGCATTTGCCGTGCCTGAATGTAAACAAAGTCACGAGCGTAGCGGTAACCGTACCGGGCTGGGTCTGTACATCATGCTCGGCCTCGGGCTGGTGACTAATATGGGTTATCTTGCGCTGGACGTGATGACCTATGGCGTTTTTGCCGAGCGTTCGGTGGTGCCCTTTACTCAGCAGATCAGGCAGGCGGAGGGGGGAATGTTGCAATACGCGCGGCTTGCCCAGCGGCTGAACCCCCAGCGGGGAGTGCCGGTACTGGGGGAGGCGCGGCTGTTGGAAGCATCAGCCGGCGACAGCCCGTCAGATGAGTTGCTTGCGGAAATTGACAACAGCTATCAACGCGCCGTGCTGACCGACCCCTGGAACCCGTCAGCTTTTCTTGCGTACTACAGATTTCTGGCGGCACACGAATCCGCGCGTCCGGGTGCTGCCGTACGGCGGCAATTTCTGCTGCAGCAGGCACGCGCCCTGGATCCGCTGGATCTGGATGCATTCAGCCTTGATGTTGACCGGGCGGTAGCTGCCGGTGACCTGGCCGCCGCAAGAGCGGAGGTCGTTTCGTTATTGCAGTGGTGTGAGGCATTGCATCGGCTGCGCAGTAGGGAGTTCGCGCCGCTATTGCAGCGCCTGGCAACCAGCCGGTTGGTGAGGCAGGACCAACAATTTGCCCTTGCGACAAAAGTCTCCGAGTGTGCTGAAGTGCGCACCAGTCTGGATGGTGATGGCAGGCAAGCTACGTTTCTGATGCGGTTTCTGAGAGACGGCGGCTCCTGATCCGCGAAGCCGGCACCAGCGGTCTGACGGTTGCTTGCGGATTAAACTTCAGGGGGGCGCTCAAACTCCCGACAAACTCAACAGACCCACCGTTTCTCCGGTGGCCGGATCGAACGCCAGGTAGCCGTAGGTAAAGCGCGATGCAATGTTGTAAAACAGGTAATCTTCCGCCTTGCCGCCATGTTCTTCCAGCCACTCGGCCAGGGCGGCCCGGCGGTTCTCCTTTGAAGCCACCACGTCCAGACTTACCGGATCGCCGCGCACCTGTTCATGCTCAAAGCTGAACGGCTTATATAGTTCAGCCACGGTGTTGATGGCCCTGCCTTCTTTAAAATACTTGGCGCGAAAGTCCGCTTCTGCATGCAGGCCTTCGGGAATCTCCACCATCACCCATTTGGGGCCGCGGCCGTCGAGGTGCCGCAGATTGGGCACTTCCAGACCGGCCTCAGTGTAGTCGTCAGCACTCATCACGGAAAAGCGGCTGTCGTTGTACACAATGGCCAGCGGACGTTCCGCGTAGACAATCCAGGTTCCGGCCAGCAGACATGAAATCTGCACAGCGCCAATCAGGGTCAGGTCCGTGCGCAGACCCGGTTTGCCGTGTTTATAAACCACCAGGGTCAGCGCCGGTCCCAGTACCAGGTCGACAAAAATGATGATGCGCATACCGCGCCAGCCGCCGTCGGTGGTAAAAAAGAAGTCGGGATACCAGTGGAACAGCACCAGGTAGGCGAGGCCGATAAAAACGATAAAACTTAAACCCAGGTGAATTCCGAATGCGCTAAATCTACTCAAGGCTCAAATCCTTCTATCTATTGCTCCTTCAAAAGATATGGGTGAACTAAGCCAGAAAGCGCATGGAGAGATCCAAGGGGTCGATATTTTTGGTCAGTTCACCAACGGAAATATAGTCCACGCCCGTGGCGGCGATTTCAGTGATGGAATTCTCATCAATGCCACCGGAAGCTTCAAGCTTTATGCGGCCATCGGCTATCTGTACTGCTTCGGTGGTCTGCGCCAGGTCAAAATTATCCACCATGGCGATGTCCGCCCCTGCATCTATGGCTTCGCGGAGTTCATCCAGCGTTTCCACCTCCACTTCCACGTTCAGATGCGGCTGCATCTGGCGTGCATTCTGCACCGCTAAAGTGATCGATCCGGCTGCGGCGATATGGTTTTCCTTCAGCAGAAAAGCATCAAACAGGCCCATGCGATGATTGGCGCCGCCGCCGCAGGTGACCGCGTATTTCTGCCCGGTGCGCAGGCCGGGGATGGTTTTACGCGTGTCCAGCAGAGTGCACGGCGTGCCTTTGATCAGTTCCGCATAAGCCGCGGTTTTGGTGGCGGTGCCGGACAGCAGCTGCACAAAATTTAACATGGTGCGCTCCGCGGTCAGCAGGCTGGCGGCGGGTCCCTGCAGGTAAAACAGCACCTGATCAGCCCCCACGCGTGCGCCGTCTTCGGTCTGCCAGTCGATCTCGATTGCCGGGTCGACCTGGCGTGCTGTTTCCTCCACCCAGGCCCGGCCGCAGAAGGTGCCGGGTTGTCGCGTGATGACCTGGGCGCGGGCCTGTACGTCCGCCGGTACCAGAGCCGCGGAAATATCGTTTTCGTTGCCCAGATCTTCAGATAACGCTTCGCGTACGTTCTGCTGGGCTGCATTGCGCAGGGTTATCTCATCGATCATGGGTCTTATATGAGTGTTGCATAATTCCAGGCGGATAATGCCACCGTGGCGGGTCATTGTAAGCCTAACCGGCATGCCCTTTAATGTGCAGCATGGAAATCAGCAGCGGCCACCGGCTGAATTCAGCCACCTGGTCACCCAGCCCGCACTTCGACCAACGCCCCCCTGCAGCGGTGCCGGAGTTGGTGGTGATTCACTGTGTGTCGCTGCCTGAAGGTGAATACGGCACCGGCGCGCCGGCGCGCCTGTTTACCGGACGGCTTGATACAACGGAACATCCATCCTTTGCCGACTTGCTCGGTCTGCGGGTGGCCCCCCACCTGCTCATCGACCGCCAGGGAGAGGTGCAGCAGTTTGTTGCCTTTGACCAGCGCGCCTGGCATGCGGGCGAATCGGCATGGTGCAACCGCGGCGGGTGCAACGACTACAGCATCGGCATAGAACTCGAAGGTGACGTGCACAGTGAATTTACGGCGGCCCAATACCGCACCCTGCAGCCTGTGCTGCTGGCGCTGCTGCAACGTTATGACCTGGGTGTGGACCGCATTGTCGGCCACAATGAAATTGCGCCGGGGCGTAAACCCGATCCCGGACCTTTTTTTGATTGGCAGGGTCTACTATCCGGGTTGGCGCGGTCGGAGCGGCCGGGTCCGCGGTAAGTCCGGTTGTCTATACTGAAGGGATGACATTATGCGCGTCCCGGTTGTCATACCGGGGGTCACACAATAAGCGTATTCTAAGCGGGTGATGCCGAGCGGCTGTATGCGGCCCGCGGATAGAAGGAGCAAATAGAGCAGATATGGCTTATCCCAAGCAGGATGACAGTAATGTTGACGAAACCAAAGAGTGGTTGGCGTCTTTAGAATATATCCTAGAAAACGAAGGTGTAGAGCGGGCCAATTTCCTGCTGCAGCGGTTGTCGAACCGCATGACCAAATCCGGGTCCAGTCTGCCTTATACAATCACCACCGCCTACCGAAATACCATCCCCTCAGCCAAAGAAGCGCTGATGCCCGGTGATCTGTTCATGGAGCGCCGCCTGCGCAGTCTGATCCGCTGGAACGCCCTGGCCATGGTCGTGCGTGCCAATCAACGCCCCGGTGATCTGGGCGGGCACATCTCCAGCTTTGCATCCTCAGCCACCCTATACGATGTGGGTTTTAACTATTTTTTCCGCGGTCCCAGCGAGGACCGCAACCACCTGGGTGACCTCATTTACTTTCAGGGGCATGCGGCGCCGGGGATTTATGCCCGTTCTTTCCTGGAAGGCCGTCTCAGCGAAACCCAGATGGATAATTTCCGCCGCGAGGTGGACGGACAGGGCTTGTCTTCATATCCGCACCCCTGGCTGATGCCGGATTACTGGCAGTTCCCAACGGTTTCCATGGGGCTGGGGCCGCTGCAGGCCATTTACCAGGCGCACATCATGAAATACCTCAGCTCCCGCGGGCTGGTGGAGATGGGTGACCGCAAGGTGTGGGCGTTTCTTGGTGACGGCGAATGTGACGAACCGGAATCGTTAGGAGCGTTATCGCTGGCCGGGCGGGAACGCCTGGATAATCTTATTTTTGTCGTCAACTGCAATCTGCAGCGCCTCGACGGTCCGGTGCGGGGAAACGGCAAAATCATTCAGGAACTGGAAGGTTACTTCCGCGGCGCCGGCTGGAACGTCATCAAAGTGGTCTGGGGGCGCCATTGGGACCCGCTGTTTGCGCGGGATGAACATGGCCTGATGCAACAGCGCATGAATGAGACCGTGGACGGTGAGTATCAGAACTTCAAGGCCAAGGGCGGCGCCTATGTGCGGGACAACTTTTTTGGCCAGGATGAACAGCTTAAACAAATGGTTGCTGATCTGTCGGATGATGATATCTACCGGTTGAACCGCGGCGGGCACGACCCGTATAAAGTCTATGCCGCCTACCACGCGGCGGTTAACCATCAGGGCCAACCCACGGTTATTCTGGCCAAGACGGTAAAAGGTTACGGCATGGGTGACGCCGGGGAATCGGAAAACGATACCCACCAGGTTAAAAAACTGAACCTGGAAGAGCTGAAACACTTCCGCGACCGCTTTGATGTGCCGCTCACCGACAAAGAGCTTGAAGCGGTGCCCTATTTCCGCCCGGCAGCGGACGCACCGGAAATGATTTATTTGCAGGAGAAACGTGCGGCGCTGGGCGGCCCCATCCCGCAGCGCCTGGTTGACCCGCAGCAGTTGCAGATCCCGGCGCTGGAGGTGTTTTCAGGGCAGCTGCAGGGCAGCGGGGAACGGTCGATCAGCACCACCATGGCCTTTGTGCGGATTCTCGCCACCCTGTTGCGGGACAAACAAATCGGCAAACGCATTGTGCCGATTGTGCCGGATGAAGCCCGTACTTTCGGCATGGAAGGCATGTTCAGGCAGCTCGGCATCTACTCGTCCAAGGGCCAGCTCTACGAGCCGGAAGACTCGGGGGAACTGAACTCCTACCGGGAATCCGAGGACGGCCAGGTGCTGGAAGAAGGTATTAACGAAGCCGGTGCATTTGCCGCCTGGCTGTCGGCCGCCACGTCCTATTCCACCAACCGCTTCACCATGATCCCCTTTTACATCTACTACTCCATGTTCGGCTTCCAGCGGGTTGGAGACCTGGCCTGGGCCGCGGGTGACTTGCAGGCGCGGGGTTTTCTGCTCGGCGGCACCGCCGGGCGTACCACCCTGAACGGAGAAGGTTTACAGCATCAGGACGGGCACAGCCATCTGCTTGCCTCCACGGTGCCCAATTGCATCAGCTATGACCCGTGTTATGCCTACGAACTCGCGGTGATTATCCGCGACGGGCTGCGGCGTATGTTTGTCGAGCAGGAGCCCCTGTACTTCTACATCACCGTCATGAACGAAAACTACCCGCATCCGGCCATGCCGGAAGGGGTTGAGGAGGACATTCTGCGCGGCATGTACCGGCTGAAGACCCTGTCAAGCGGGGAAGCCGGCGGCAAAGCGGTGCGCCTGCTGGGCAGCGGTACTATTTTGCGTGAGGTGGAAGCTGCGGCGGAAACCCTGCATGCGGAGCACGGCGTTAATGTGGAAGTCTGGAGCGTCACCAGCTTTACCGAGCTGGCCCGGGACGCCCAGGATGTCGAGCGCTGGAATATGCTTAACCCCGAGCAGACCCCGCGGGTGAGTTACGCGGCCCGGTGTCTGCAGGGAGATGCGCCGGTGATTGCCGCCACTGATTATATGAAAGCCATTCCTGAACAGATCAGAAATTGCATCACCGCGCCTTATCACGTATTGGGTACCGACGGCTTCGGCCGCAGCGACACCCGTGAGCAGCTGCGGCACTTTTTTGAAGTCGACCGGCGCTTTGTGACCCTGGCGGCGCTGCACAAGCTTGCCCAGGCACAGCTGATTGCCGCCCAGGAAGTGGTTGACGCGCGCAACAAGATGCAGATAGACGCGCAAAAAAACAATCCCCGCGTAAGCTGACCGCCTGGCGCGGACGAACCGGTAAAGACTGAAGAAAGTAAATGGAAATAAGAATACCAAGCCTGGGTGATATCGAAGAAGTTGAAGTTATTGAGCTTTGTGTGGCGGCGGGTGAACGGGTTGAGGAAAACGATACCATTCTGGTGATTGAATCCGACAAGGCGTCCATGGATGTACCTTCTCCGGCTGCGGGGGTGGTTGAGTCCCTGGCGGTGGCGGTGGGGGATATGGTGGCGGAAGGCCATTTGATTGCCACCCTGGCCGCGGACGCCGGCACGGAGGCTCCCGCTGTCGCCGAGCCGGAGCCGTCCGCCGCGGAATCCGCACCATCCCAGGCGCAAGCAGCAGCGCCGGCGGAAACGCCGCTGCAGACCGGCGCGGAGAGCGGCGGCGCAGCCGCCCAGATTGATGTGCTGGTGCCCGATATCGGCGATGCCACCGGCGTGGTGGTGATTGAGGTGGCGGTAAAAGCCGGTGACCAGGTTGAGCAGAATGATCTGCTGGTGGTATTGGAATCAGACAAGGCGTCCATGGAAATTGCCGCTGAACAGGCCGGCAAAGTGATGTCGGTGGCGGTGTCTGAAGGTGCTGAGGTTGAAGAAGGCACTCTCATTGCCACCCTGGAGGTGAGCGCCGGGTCAATTCAAGCGGCAGCGCCAGCCCCGGACGCAGCGCCCGCCGCGGCCGCGCCGCCGGTTGCGGCACCGGCAGCAGCAGCCGAACCCCACCCGCAGCAGGACACGGCCGGCAAATCCGTGCCGGCAAGCCGGGAAGATGAAGGTGTGACCGCGGCAGGGCAGGTATACGCCGGGCCCGCGGTGCGGCGCCTGGCGCGGGAACTGGGTGTGGAGTTGCAGCGCGTACAGGGCAGCGGCAACCGCGGCCGCATTACCAAGGACGACGTTAAAGCGTTTGTTAAGCAGCAGTTGACGGAACCGCAGACTGCAGGCGGCGGCTTACCCCAGGTAGCGGAGGTGGATTACAGCAAATTCGGCGCGGTGTCGCTGCAGCCGCTGACCCGCATTCAACGGCGCGGCGCGGACAATCTGCACCGCAGCTGGGTAAACCTGCCCCACGTCACCCAGCATGACGAGGCTGACATTACCGACCTGGAAGCGTTCCGTCAGTCTTTGAAACAGGAAGGTGAACGCAAAGGCATCAAGGTGACGCCGCTGGCGTTTCTGGTCAAAGCCTGCTGCCATGCCCTGGCGGAGTACCCGATGTTTAACAGTTCCCTGCACGCGGACCGCGAACATCTGGTGGTCAAGGAGTACATCAACATCGGCATGGCGGTGGATACCCCTGAAGGTCTGGTGGTGCCGGTTATTCAGAACGCCGGGCAGAAGAATATCTGGCAGCTCAGCAGCGAAATTGCGGAGCTGTCGGATAAAGCGCGCAACAAAAAGCTGGCGATGAATGATGTACAGGGCGGTACCTTCAGCATCTCCAGTCTCGGGGCGCTGGGCGGTACCGGCTTTACCCCCATCGTCAATGCGCCGGAGGTGGCCATCCTCGGGGTTTCCAAACTGCAGACCAAACCGGTGTGGGACGGTGAAGGCTTTCAGCCGCGTAAAGTCCTGCCGCTCTCTCTATCTTACGATCACCGGGTGATCAACGGCGCGGACGGCGGACGGTTCATGGTTTTTCTGACCACCGTGCTGGCGGATATCCGGCGGCTGGTGCTTTAGTCTGCCGCTGCCCCGGAACTCCCCGCGCCGCCCGGTCCCTGCCACTGCTCTTCAGCGGTTTCCGTCAGCGCCCGCGCCAGCACAAAAAAGTAGTCGCTCAGGCGGTTCAGGTAACGTGCGCTGCTGACGTAACTTTCGGCTGCTTCCGGCAGGTTATTGATCAGCAGCCAGGTCTGGGTCTCAGCGCGGCGGCAGACTGCCCTGCAGATATGGCTGGCGGCGGCCGCGGCACCGCCGCCGGGCAGCACAAATTCGGTCAGCGGCGGCAAGCTGGCGTTCAGCTGCTCGGTCAGGCTTTCCAGGCCGGCCAGCTCCGGCGCGTCAAAACCACCCTCCATGGCAAATACCGCGCCCATGTTAAAGAGCTGTTGCTGGATCTCTTTCAGCGCCGCCGGGTGAGGATCACCGGCAAGGCCGGCCAGCACTCCAACATGGCTGTTCAACTCGTCTATGGCGCCCATCGTCAGCACTAGCGGGTCGTGTTTAGCCACCGTGCGGCCAGTGGCGAGCTTGGTGGTCCCCTGATCACCGGCGCGGGTGGTGACCTTGGTCAGCCTGTGTTTAGCCATTTTGTCCCTTACGGCTCAGCCGTTCTGTTGTCGCCGCCGGGCTTGCCGGCCAGCGCCATGTGTTGGTCCGGGTCGTAGGGCTGCACGGTAATCATGCCGGTTTGAAAACTGCGCGCCAGCCCGTGATAAGCAAAGCTCATGAACTCTTTGCCTGAGGGGTGGCCGGTGCTGCTGTCCGCCGCGGTAATGCTGACCCCAACCACAACCGGGATGTAACCCTCGGTGGTTTTGAAAGAATGCATGTAAAGGCTGTCGAAAATGCGTCTGAAACTCTGTGAGGTGCAATTTTTCAAGCTCTCCTGCAGCATGGTGACGGCAAAAATGTTGGTCTCCGGATGAGTGACAATGTCCAGCGGCCGCACTAGCTGGCGGACTTTGGCGCTGATACCCGACATCAACTCGTCGATGCTGCCCTGGTCGTACTGCTTTTTCACCACGTCCAGATTATTGATGCCGATCAGCAACAGGCAGGCAGCCCCGCCGCGGCTGCGGGATTGTTCCAGCACCTCATTTAAACGCTCCAGGGTGAACTTCTGGTTACCCAAGCCGGTTACCGGATCCACCAGGTCGCTGGTCTGCAGCTCTTTAACTTTCCGTTGCAATAGGTGGTTCGACTTAATAAGCTCGTTCAGACGGTTGGCGATGCGGCCGGCCGCCAGCACCCGCGAAAGCAGTTGCGCGCGCAGGTGGGCCTTGTTGATAAAGTCATCCACCCCCACGGCAAAAGCTTCGGTCATGGCGTTGTTATCGTCGCGGGCGGTCATCAGCATGACGTAGGTGAAATGGTCGCCGCTTTCGTCGCGCTTTTTGATACGCCGGGTCAGCTCCAGGCCGTCCATGGAAGGCATCAGCCAGTCTGCGATGAGTATCTGCGCCGGGCGCTTTTCGATGGAGCGCAGCGCCTCCAGCGGATTGTTGGTGAAACGCACGTTGCTGAAACCCCCGCTGCGCAATACCTTGGCAATGATTGCGCTGGAAAATTTGGCATCGTCGACAACCAATATTGGAATGTCCTTGGGTGACATGTATTGTGCGTGGCGTGTGCGTTTAAGTGGATGAGCCTTGATATGCGAGCACCGCGCGCATGTCAAGGAACTGCGTCATCCTGTTTTTGTGATAAGACATTTTGTAATGAGGAGTTTGTGAAGAGGAGAACTGACTATGCCCTCTTTTGACATCGTCTCCGAGGTCGATGTGCAGGAAGTGCGCAACGCGGTTGACCAGACAACCCGGGAATTGCGCAACCGCTTCGACTTTCGCGGCGTTGACGCTCAGGTCAACCTTGAAGATGAGCGGATCTTGATATCGGCGCCGGAAGAGTTCCAGATCAAGCAGCTGGAAGACATTCTGCGTGACAAGTTGGCGGGCCGCGGCCTGGACGGACGCTGTCTGGACCCGGGTGACATCGAAGGGGTGGGTAAGGTCAAACGGCAGAGTTTCAGCCTGCGCCAGGGTATCGACCGTGACACCGCGAAGAAGATCACCAAAACAGCCAAAGACTCCAAGCTGAAGGTACAAGCGCAAATTAACGGTGAAAAGGTCCGGGTGACGGGCAAGAAACGGGACGATTTGCAGAAGATCATGGCGGCGGTGCGGGAGTTGGATATGGATACGCCGCTGCAGTTTGACAACTTCCGCGACTGAGCCGGCAGCCGCCGTTGAAGTTTAACTACCACGAAGTCTTCAACCGGCGCATGCTGATCTGCGTGGGTATCGGCGTGAGTTCGGGCATGCCCCTGTACCTGCTGCTGCAACTGATTCCCGCCTGGCTGCGGGTCGAAGACGTGAGTCTGTCGGTGATCGGGTTTTTCAGCCTGGTTACGTACCCCTATACGCTGAAGTTTCTCTGGTCGCCGCTGCTGGAGCGTTACAGTTTTCCGTTTCTGGGCCGCCGGCGCGGCTGGATGCTGGTCACCCAGATTCTGCTGGTGTTGTCGATCGCCTGTTTGGGGGTTTGGCAGCCCCAGTCCCAGCTGTGGATGATCGCCACCGTCTCGCTGTTGATTTCGGTGTTTTCCGCCACCCAGGACATTGTGCTGGATGCTTACCGGCGCGAGATTCTGCAAACGGAAGGTGAGCTGGCCATGGGCAATACAATTTTTGCCCAGGCCTATCGGATCTCCGGGCTGATACCAGGCTCACTGGGCCTGATTCTGGCGGTACCGCTGGGCTGGGAGCTGAATTTTGTGGTTATGGGCGGGTTTATGATGATCGGCGTGATTGTCACGCTGCTGATTCCTGAATCACCGGCGCCCCCGGAACTGCCTTCGTCGCTGATGGACGCCGTGGTTAAACCCTTTAAGGAGTTTTTTGGCCGGCGCGCGTTTGGGCCGGCATTGGCCGTGCTGGCATTTATGTTTCTCTATAAGTTTGGCGACAACATGGCCACCGCGCTGGCCACGCCGTTTTATGTGGATCTGGGTTTTGCGCTGGAGGACATCGGGGTGGTGGCCAAAAATGCGGCCCTGTGGCCGGCCATTATCGGCGGTTTTGCCGGTGCGCTGATTGTCGTGAAGATTGGCATCAACCGGGCGCTGTGGTGTTTCGGCGTGGTGCAGTTGGCGACAATTTTCGGCTTCGCCTGGATCTCCCAGCTGCCTTCCCCGCAATTGGCCGATCTGGCAATTGTGCTGATTGCGGAGTATCTGGGGGTCGGGCTGGGCACCGCCGCGGTGCTGGCATTCCTGGCCCGGGAAACTTCCCGGTTGGCGGCGGCCACCCAGTTTGCCTTGTTTACCGCCCTGGCCGCGCTGCCGCGGGTACTGGCCACCAGCGCCAGCGGCGTGATGGTGGAGGCCATGGGTTGGACCAACTTCTTTTACCTCAGCGCCGCTCTGGCGGTGCCGGGCATGCTGCTGTTGCTGTGGGTGGCGCCCTGGCGCGCCGTGGACGAGGAGGACAGCGGCCAGCCGGCGGCTGCCGGCGGGGCGGACTAGCTGCCGCTGAGCAGGGATTTAATGACCGGCGCTGGCGGGTTGTCCAGCACCCAGGTGAAATCCCCTTGTTCCAGCATGCGGTTGGCGGTGGTTAAGGTGGCGTTTATCGCCTGGTTCGCCAGCGCTCCGCCGGTACTTATGCGGCGCACGCCCAGTTCGTCATAACCGCTGAAGTTAAGGTCGGGGATAAATGTGCACAGCACGTTCAGGGGTTTGCTGACGCTGCTCAGAATAGTCTCGATCTGTTCGCTGCTGGACAGCCCCGGGGCATAGACCACATCCGCGCCGGCCGCGGCGTAGGCCTGCAGGCGTGCAATGGTGTCATCAAAACTGTGGTTGCCGCGCAGCAGGTTTTCCGCCCGCGCGGTCAGGGTGAAGGGAAAGACCAGGCCGGCCAGCGCTTCAGCCCCCGCCTGGATGCGTTCCACCGCCAGGCTGAGGTCGTAAATGGATTGCCCGGACCAGTCTTCTATGGACGCGCCCACCACTCCGGCTTCAGCAGCGCGCAGCAGATTTGCCGCCACCTGCTCCGGTGCATCCGCAAAACCCTGCTCAAAATCCGCGCTGATGGGCACATTGGTGGCCGCGCTGACATCGCGCAGGTGGTCGAGTTTTTCCTCCAGCGAAACCTCACCGTCCTGGCGTCCCATACTGCGGGCCAGACCGGAGCTGGTGGACGCCAGCGCCTGAAATCCCAGGTTCTGCAGGATACGGGCTGAACCGATATCCCAGAAGTTGGGGATGACAAAGGTGCCGGTGTTGTGCAGGCGCGCAAAAACTTCACCTTTGCTGTGTTGTGTCGCCATCTTGCACTCCTTCCTGTTCTTGCACCTTTGTTCAGATCGTTTCAGGCGTCCGCCTCCCAGCGGTATGCCGCGGGAATGCGGTTGCCGATAAAGGTCACGTTTTCCGCCTCCAGCAGGGCCCGCTGCCGCGCCTCGCCGCCGCCGCGCTGGGAAATACGCAGGCTCGCGTTAACCACGCGAAACCAGGGCAGCCGGGTATCCGACGGCAGGCGGCGCAGGGTGGTACCCACCATACGGCTGTGGCGCGGAAAGCCAATGAGGCGGGCAATCTGCCCGTAGGTGGCTACTTTACCTTCTGGAATCATCGCCACAACCTGCCAGATCAGCTGCCGCAGCTCCGGCACGCCGGCTTCCGCGCAGGCTTGATTTGTACGCTTGAAACCCCCAGATTTAGAAGACCCGCGCAATTTGTGGTGTTGTATGCCCTGGCTGCTGATTTTCTTTTTGACCCCCATAGCCGAAATGTACCTGTTGATTGAGGTGGCTGGCTATATTGATGTGTGGCCAACCATATTTCTGGTCATGCTCACCGCGGTAATCGGGGTAGCGCTATTGAAGCGGCAGGGTATTGCCACGCTGACCCGGGGTATGGCGCGTATGCAGTCCGGCGAAATTCCCGCCCGGGAAATGGCTGAAGGTATTCTGCTGGCGGTGGCCGGGGCGCTGCTGGTGACGCCGGGATTTGTCACCGATGCGGTGGGTTTCACGCTGCTGTTTCCGCCCAGCCGCATGCTGATCGCCCAGCAGATGTTGAAACGTGTGCAGGTGCACAACCTGCAGCCCGGTGTGCAAAACAACTTTCAGGCACCGCCGGCAGGCTCTGAACGGCCCGGCGACGACGGGCCGGTGGTGATCGAAGGCGATTTCGAGCGGCGCGGCTGACCCGAACTGACGGCAGTCCAAGCCGTAACCTGGGCAGCCGGGTGGCCGAATCCGGGTACTTTGCCCCAATTGCGGGAAAATTTTAGCTTTAGGTATTGAATCTGCGAAAAGCGGCCATATGATATCGGTCCTTCGTTTTAGCACTCTCGCCTGTAGAGTGCTAATGGGATTATGTCCAGCCCCTTTGCGAGCTGGCGCCAAGACTTGGAGCAATTGGGAGATTACCAGTAATGAATATTCGACCTTTACACGATCGTGTAGTGGTACGGCGTTTGGAAGAAGAAACCACCAGTGCCGGCGGCATTGTGCTTCCCGACTCAGCAACCGAAAAACCTTCCCAGGGTGAAATCCTGGCCGTCGGCTCGGGCAAAATCACCGATAGCGGCGACGTGCGCGCCCTCGACGTAAAAGTAGGGGACAAGATTATCTTCGGCCAGTACGCGGGCAGCACCGTAAAGGTGGAAGGTGAAGAGCTGTTGATTCTGAGCGAAAGCGAAATTTTTGGTGTGCTGGAGGGTTAACCCCGGCTGCCGAGCGATATAGACAACACGAATTCAACGAAAGACAGAACTCGAGGAATAAGCGATGAGCGCTAAAGACGTAAGATTTGGTGATGATGCCCGCAGCCAGATGCTGGACGGGGTCAACACCCTGGCAAATGCCGTAAAGGTGACCCTTGGCCCCAAAGGCCGCAACGTGGTGCTGGATAAGTCCTTCGGTGCCCCCACCGTCACGAAAGACGGTGTTTCCGTAGCCAAAGAAGTTGAGCTGGAAAACAAGTTTGAGAACATGGGTGCGCAGATGGTCAAAGAAGTGGCCAGCCAGACTTCTGATGAAGCGGGCGACGGCACCACCACGGCCACCGTGCTGGCCCAATCCATTCTGCAGGAAGGCCTGAAATCAGTAGCCGCCGGCATGAACCCGATGGACCTCAAGCGGGGTATCGACAAAGCGGTAGCTGCCGCGGTAGATGCCATCCAGGGCATGGCCACTCCCTGTGAAGACTCCAAAGCCATTGCCCAGGTGGGTACGATCTCCGCCAACAGCGATTCCGCGGTGGGTGAAATCATCGCTGAAGCCATGGAGAAAGTGGGTAAAGAAGGTGTAATTACGGTTGAAGAAGGCTCCGGTCTGGAAAACGAACTGGACGTCGTGGAAGGCATGCAGTTCGACCGCGGTTACCTGTCGCCTTACTTCATCAACAATCAGGATTCCATGTCCGCTGAACAGGAAGATCCCTTTATCCTCTTGTGCGACAAGAAAATTTCCAACATCCGCGATCTGCTGCCGGTGCTGGAAAGTGTTGCCAAAGCCGGCAAGTCCCTGATGGTGATTGCTGAAGACATCGAAGGTGAAGCCCTGGCCACCCTGGTGGTCAACAACATGCGCGGCATCGTCAAGGTGTCCGCGGTCAAAGCACCCGGCTTCGGCGACCGCCGCAAAGCCATGCTGCAGGACATTGCCATCCTCACCGGCGGCACGGTGATCTCCGAAGAAGTGGGGCTGACCCTGGAAGGCGCCACCCTGGATGATCTGGGTGTGGCCAAGCGTGTGTCCAGCACCAAGGAAAACACCACCATTGTTGACGGTGCGGGTGACCGTGCGGATATCGAAGCGCGCATCAAGCAGATCCGTCAGGAAATCGACGACACCTCTTCAGACTACGACCGTGAGAAGCTGCAGGAACGCCTTGCCAAACTGGCCGGCGGGGTTGCCGTGATCAAGGTTGGCGCGCCCACTGAAGTAGAGATGAAAGAGAAAAAAGCCCGCGTAGAAGACGCCTTTCACTCCACCCGCGCGGCGGTGGAAGAAGGTGTGGTACCGGGCGGCGGCGTCACGCTGGTGCGTGCCATCGAAGCGGCCACCAAGGTTAAAGGCGACAATGAAGACCAGAACGTCGGCATTGCCATTGCGGTTCGCGCCATGAGCTCACCCCTGCGTCAGATTGCCATCAACGCGGGTGCCGAAGGCGCCGTGGTACTGGATAAAGTAGCTGCTCTGGACGGCAACCAGGGTTATAACGCGGCCACCGGTGAGTACGGCGACATGTTGGAGATGGGTATTCTGGACCCGGCCAAAGTCACCCGCACCGCGCTGCAGGCTGCGGCTTCAGTGGCCGGGTTGATGATCACCACCGAAGCCATGGTCAGCGATATGCCGGAAGACGCGGCACCTGCCATGCCGGGCGGCGGTATGCCCGACATGGGC
>JANQOA010000212.1 GCA_028279305.1 Pseudomonadales bacterium | reverse complement strand
TCACCTGCACCTCATTCATGAATCCCTTGGGAAACAGAGGCCGGATGGGGCGGTCGATGAGGCGGCAGGTCAGAGTTTCTTTTTCGCTCGGCCGGCCTTCGCGGCGGAAAAACCCGCCCGGGATTTTCCCCGCTGCATAGGTTTTTTCCTGGTAGTTAACGGTCAGGGGAAAAAAGTCCTGGCCGGGACGGGCGCTCTTGGCGCCGACAACTGTTGTCAGCACGACGGTGTCGCCCATGGTTACAACCACCGAACCGGTGGCTTGTTTCGCAACCTTGCCGGTTTCAATCGAAACCTCGTGGTCGCCAAACTGAAATGTCTTAGTTATAGGGTTCAAACTTTACCTCCAAATGCCCGCTTAACGACGTAATCCAAGTCGTTGAATCAATTCACTGTAACGGGCGGAATCTTTACTTTTTAAATAATCCAATAGCTTGCGGCGCTGGTTAACCATTCGAATCAAGCCGCGCCGCGAGTGATGATCTTTATGATGATCACGGAAATGGTCTTGTAAGGTGTTGATGTTATGAGTCAGTAAGGCGACCTGAACTTCCGGCGACCCTGTGTCGCCATCTTCAAGTTGGTATTCCTTAACAATCTCTGCTTTTCGTTCGGCTGTCAGAGCCATTCATTTTCTCCAATATGCATGTTTTGATTCGGGGTGGACCGTGCATATTTACAGTCGCCCCAGTTCACGGCGGCCAGGTTCTTTTGCATACCTAACTGACCACCAACCTTCTGGGCGCCACGCGCCCGTCGTCCAGCACTTCACCAACGCCGACAAACTGCTTGTGTTCGCCGTTGCTGTCTTCACACAGCCGCACCCAACCGCTGGTTGGGGCATGAGGCACCTGCACGGGCTGACCCTGGCGCAAATAAAACGCCGTGGCATCCGTCAACAGCACCTCCGGCCACTGACCTACCGCGCTGGCAATAGGCCGTAAAAACCGGTCCAGCGAGCCGTTTTCACGCTCGCCGGCAAGAAAATCCAAAGTAACCGTATCCTCTTCGGTAAACGGTCCCGCGCTCCGGCGGCGCAGCGCCGTAACATGAGCGCCGACCCCAAGACTGCGACCCAGTTCTTCCGCAATGGTACGGATATAGGTACCTTTGCTGCAGTGTAGTTCCAATTCCAGTTCATCACCGTGGAATGCCGCGATTTCATTACTGTATACCGTCACACAGCGGGCTTCGCGTTCCACCTCGATACCCTGGCGGGCGAGCTTATACAACGGCTGGCCGTTGTGTTTCAAAGCTGAATACATCGACGGCACCTGGCGGATTTCACCGCGGAACTCAGCCAGCGCCGCTTCTATGTCCGCGCGGCTGACCGCGCCGGCGTCCGCCTCGGCAAGCACTTCACCGTCCGCGTCGCCGGTTTCCGTAGCGATCCCAAGCTTGATGCGGGTCCAATACCTTTTGTCTGAACTGAGCAGGTATTGGGAGAACTTGGTGGCCTCCCCAAAACAGAGCGGCAGCACCCCGGTGGCGAGGGGGTCCAGGCTGCCGGTGTGGCCCACCTTCTGCGCGCCGAACAAACGTTTTGCCTGCTGCACCGCGTCATTGGAAGAAATGCCCCGGGGTTTGTCGAGCACTATAATGCCGTCCACCCGGCGGCCTTTACGCCGTCGCGCCATCAGCCGGCATCCCCGTGCTGGCGCATGGCTGTGGCAATAAGCTGCTCCAACTGCGGCCCGGATTCCACCAGCTTATCGTAGTGGAACCTGGGTTTAGGCGTGGTGCGCATGTTGTGACGCTTGGCAATGGTGCTGCGGAAATAGCCCGCCGCGCCGTTTAAAACCTCAACCAGGGACTTTTTGTCAGCCTCCGTTTCCGCATGCAGGGACGACACATAGATGTCCGCATAAGACAGATCGCGGCTGACCTTTACGTCATTTACGCTGACAAAGCTGCCCACGCGCGGGTCGCGCATCTCCAGCTGGATGATGCGGGCAGCTTCGTCGCGGATAAAGTCGGCTACTTTAAGGTCTCTGGACACATCTATAACTCGCGCGCCACTTCTTTGGCGTCGAACACTTCAATCTGGTCACCTACCCGCACGTCGGTATAGTTGCGCACCCCGATACCGCATTCGGTACCGCTGCGCACATCGTTAACGTCGTCCTTGAAGCGGCGCAGGGATTCCAGCTCACCTTCGTAGATCACTACGTTATCGCGCAGCACCCTGATCGGTTTGTTACGGAACACCGTACCTTCCGTCACCATGCAACCGGCAATCAGGCCGAAGCGCGGCGATTTGAAGATATCCCGCACTTCCGCAACGCCGACAATCTCTTCGCGCATTTCCGGGCTCAACATGCCGGACAACACATCTTTGACGTCATCAAGCAGTTCATAGATGACGCTGTAATAGCGCAGGTCAACACCCTCGCGCTCCAGCATTGTTTTTGCCGTTTTGTCAGCGCGCACGTTGAAACCGAACACCGCCGCGCCATAGGTCACCGCCATGGTGGCATCAGACTCGGAGATGCCGCCCACCCCGGAGCCCAGCACCTGCACCCCAACTTCATCGTTGCCGATGTCAGCCAGCGCCTGGATGATGGCTTCAAGGCTGCCGCGCACATCCGCCTTTACCACCAGCTTGAGAATACGCTTCTCGCCTTCCGCCATGTTGGCAAACATGTTTTCCAGCTTGGCAGCCTGCTGCATGGCCTGGCGGTGCTCCTGACTGCGGTCGCTGCGGAATTCCGCGAGCTCGCGCGCCGAGCGTTCATCGGTGGTGACGGAAAAATCATCCCCGGCCGCCGGCGTGCCGTTCAGGCCCAGCACCTCCACCGGCTGGGAGGGCCCCGCCAGTTTGATCGCCTGGCCCTGATCGTCCAGCATGGCGCGCACCCGCCCGTAGGATTCACCCGCAATGACAATATCACCCTGGCGCAGACTGCCGTTCTGTACCAGCACGGTGGCCACCGGACCGCGTCCGCGGTCGAGCCGGGATTCAATCACAACACCCTGGCCGGGCGCTTCTTCAATGGCGCCCAGTTCCATGATCTCAGCCTGCAGAACGACCGCTTCCAGCAGCGCATCAATACCGTCACCGCTGACCGCGGAGACACGGACAAACTGGGTGTCACCCCCCCAGTCTTCCGGCACAACTTCTTTGGCCGCCAGTTCGTTGGTTACCCGGTCCGGGTCGGCTGCTTCCAGATCACACTTGTTAATGGCAACAATCACCGGGACTTCCGCGGCTTTGGCGTGCTGAATGGCTTCTTCGGTTTGCGGCATAACGCCGTCATCCGCCGCCACCACCAGTATCACGATGTCCGTCACCCGGGCGCCGCGGGCGCGCATGGCGGTAAACGCCGCGTGGCCGGGGGTATCGATAAACGTGATTTCACTGCCACCCGCCTGCACCCGGTAGGCGCCTATATGCTGGGTGATGCCGCCGGCTTCACCGCTGGTAACGCGGGTGTTGCGGATATAGTCCAGCAACGAGGTTTTGCCGTGGTCAACGTGGCCCATCACCGTCACCACCGGTGCGCGCGGGGTAGTTTCACCCTCGATGGCCAGGGATGCCACATGCTGTTCTTCCAGCGCATCTTCGCTGACCAGCTTAACCTTGTGGCCCATCTCTTCCACCACCAGGGTGGTTGTATCCTGATCCAGGGACTGGTTGATGGTGGCCATCACCCCCAGCCCCATAAGGGTTTTGATCACTTCACTGGCTTTCACCGCCATGGCCTGGGCAATGTCCCCCACGGCGTTGAGCTCTCCCACTTCCACTTCCCGGGAAATGAACTCGGTGGGCTTAAATTCGCCGCCTTGCTGATCCACCTGCAGGGGCGCCTGGCGGTGTGCCTGTTTGCGCTTGCTGCGCCGCTCGCTTTTCAGCGAAAGTTCCCGGCGCCGGCCCTTGCCGCCAAAATCGTCACCGCGGCGTTCTTTGTCTTTAGCTTTGGTGCGTTTGCCGCCTTTCTGCTCCGATTGTTCTTTGGCCTGCAGATCCGCAGCGGATACGGCTTCCTGGGGTTCCTTCTTATCCTGAGACTGTTTCTGGCTCTGCGCGGCTTCCTTCTGCGCCTGTTCTTCACGCTCCCGCGCCTGCCGCTCTTCTTCCTCGCGCTGGGCCTGTTCCGCTTTCAGTTTTTCTTCTTCCGCCTTGCGCTCGGCTTCCGCCTTACGCTCCGCTTCTTCGTTGCGCGCAAGCTCTTCGGCGGCCTTGCGCGCCTGCTCTTCTTCCCGGATGCGCGCCGCTTCCAGCTCACTCTGGGTGGCGGCAGGGGCGGAAGCAGCAGGGGCGGCTTTATCCGCCGTATCTTCAACCTCGCCGCGCTTCACATAGGTACGCTTACGCCGCACCTCAATAGAAACGTTACGGCCGGCGCGGCCCTGGCCGGCCTTAAGCGTGCCGACGCTTTTGCGCTTCAGGGTGATCTTGGTGGGCGCCTCCTCGCTGGCGCCGTGGCTGCGCTTCAGATAGGCCAACAGCACCTGCTTCTGGTCTTCGGTGACCTGCTCTTCTTCAGAAGTATGCGCAAGCCCGGCTTCTTTCATCTGCCGTAACAATCGGTCGGCGGGAGCGCCCACCGTATCTGCGAGTTGTCTAACCGTTACGTCTGCCATTCATTACTCCTGCTGTCCTTCAATTCTGCTGTTAAGGACAAATCTCTATTCTGCTGCCGCCTCTTTTGCCGCGTCGTCTGCAGCATCCACGGACTCATCAGCGCTTTCCTCAGCAAACCAGGGCTCGCGGGCGGTAAGAATCAGCTCCGCGGCTTTTTCTTCACCCAGTTCCGGATCAATATCCAGCAGTTCCGGGATGGCCAGTTCCGCCAGATCTTCCATGGTGACAACTTCGTTGGCGGCCAGCTTGAAAGCCAGCTGGCGTTCCATGCCGCGCATTTCCAGCAGATCATCCGCCGGTGACTGGTCACCCAGCGCCTCTTCACTGGCAATGGCTTTGGTCAACAAGGCATCTTTAGCCCGGTTGCGCAGCTCCTGCACAATTTCTTCATCAAAGCCTTCAATGGCCATCATCTCTTCGATGGGCACATAGGCAATTTCTTCCAGGGTGCTGAAACCTTCTTCCACCAGCACGCCGGCAACGTCTTCATCCACGGACAGCGCTTCCATGAATTCAGCGATAAACTTCAGCGCCTCTTCTTCCTGTTTCTGGGCCGCTTCCTCTTCGGTCATTATATTCAGCGACCAGCCGCACAAATCGCTGGCCAGGCGCACATTCTGCCCGCCCCGGCCAATCGCCTGAGCGAGGTTTTCTTCGGTCACCGCTATGTCCATGGAATGGGATTCTTCGTCCAACACGATGGACGCCACCTCGGCCGGGGCCATGGCATTGATGGTAAGTTGGGCGGGATTGTCATCCCACAACACAATGTCAATGCGCTCACCGGCCAGCTCACCGGACACCGCCTGCACCCTGGAGCCGCGCATGCCCACACAGGCACCCACCGGGTCGATGCGGCCGTCATTGGTTTTTACCGCAATTTTTGCCCGCGAACCCGGATCCCGGGCCGCTCCCCGAATCTCGATGACGTCTTCTGAGATTTCCGGTACTTCCACTTTAAACAGTTCAATCAGCATGGCCGGCACCGTGCGGCTTAAAATCAGCTGCGGTCCGCGGTTTTCCGGGCGCACTTCAATCAACAGCGCACGCAGCCGGTCGCCGACGCGGAAAGTCTCGCGCGGAATAAGGTGTTCCCGGGTGAGAATACCCTCCGCGTTACCGCCAAGATCGACAATTACGCTATCGCGGCCGAGCTTTTTCACCGTGGCGCTAACCAGCTCGTCGAGCCGCGGCAGATAAGCCTCAACAATCTGCGCCCGTTCCGCCTCGCGGACTTTCTGCACTATGACCTGTTTGGCGGTTTGCGCGGCAATGCGGCCAAACTCAACGGATTCCACCTGCTCTTCCAGCACATCACCCAGCACCGCGCCGGGTTTGATTTCCTGGGCTTCCTCCACGCTGTACATGGCCTGCGGATTGGGTTCTTCCTCATCTTCGTAGTTGACCACCGCCCAGGTGCGGAAGGTGTCGTACTCGCCGGATTCACGGTCGATGGCGACGCGGAACTCCGCCTCTTCGCCGTATTTTTTCTTGGTCGCCATAGCCATGGCAGACTCTATGGCCTCAAAAATTACCTCTTTGGGCACACCTTTTTCGTGGGAGACCGAATCCACTACCAAAAGTATTTCTTTCGACATCTTTAGCCTTCTACCTGAAACCTGTTCATTGTGCGCCGCCGGCCGCCCTCAGAAGGCAGGCACCACCCGCGCACGTTGTATATTCTCCAGCGGCAGCACGTACTCTTCGTCGTCTACCTGCAACACGGCGCTGTTGTCCTCGAGTCCGGCCAGCACGCCAACAAATTTTTTCCTGCCTTCAAAGGGAAAGTTGAGCCGCACGTCCACCTGCTCGCCAACACTTTCCGTATATTGCGCGGGTTTAAACAGGATCCGGTCCATACCCGGAGAAGACACTTCCAGGGTATAAGCACTGCTGCTGAACTCTTCGACGTCCAGAATATCGCTGACGTGGCGGCTGACCGCTGCACAATCATCCACGGTCACCCCCGCTTCCGGCCCGGGACGCTCGATATACAAACGCAGTTTGCTGTGTTTACCCTGGTTGAGGAATTCCACACCCCAGATCTCGCAACCCAGCGATTCCACCGTAGGGGCCAGCAGTTCTTCAACCTGTTGCTCTCTTCTATTCAAACCTCTCTCACAAACTCACCTCAGCGCGGGCGGCAAACACCGGCACGCGCCGTCCACGTCCCAAAACCGTCCGGCACAAAAAAAGGGCCTAAGCCCATCACCAATTGACTCTGTTCAGAACCACGTTACGGACGCTGAGTCCTAACGGAACCGTCCAAATGCATGAGCCTAACGCACGGGCACCCGCCGGATGAAGCGGGCCACCTAAGGAACGGTCTGAGTACGGGTCACCACATATCTGGCACTGTGTGGCAGCACATCAGCAAGGTGTATTCGCTATCCGAAACACCTACCTTGCCTAGTACTAGAAAGCCCCATAAAGGGGCCTTCTTCCTTTGGTAGCGGGGGCAGGATTTGAACCCACGACCTTCGGGTTATGAGCCCGACGAGCTACCAGACTGCTCCACCCCGCATCAACAAGGTGGCGAATTATAGGGATGCACGGACAACGCTGCAAGCCGCTTTCACACTGCAAACAGCTACAAAATCCGGTGCGTTTGTAAATATTGTTGTCATTCTGATTCAGTGGGCTCAGCACTGCCGTCCGCCGCCGCAAAACTCTCACTCAACGGTGGTCCCGCCGCCCCGCCATCACCCGGTTGCGCAGCCGGGTTGGACAGTCCGGGGTCAAATGCCTGCACCGGCATACTGGGTTGGGTATTCAACCATAACCGGGTGACGTCCGGCCGCGCGTAATGCCCCACCGGGTCCGCCGCGGCTTTGGCCAGGGCAATCTCCGCCAGATCTATTTCCGCCGTCACCAGCCCTTCCGCATCCCCCGGCAGCCGTTCCGACAGCGGCCGTCCGTCCGGGGCAAAAATGGTTGAGCATCCGCCCCCGGGCAGCAGCAGCTGCCGCTGCTGCTCGTCCAGCTGCATGGCATCCAGGGTCGCCGCCGTCACCATGCTGGTTGCAGCCAGCACAAAACACTGCCCCTCCAGGGCATAGACCTGGGACGCCGCCATATTCGCCTC
Source organism: Pseudomonadales bacterium (assembly GCA_028279305.1). Classification (GTDB taxonomy): domain Bacteria; phylum Pseudomonadota; class Gammaproteobacteria; order Pseudomonadales; family Azotimanducaceae; genus UBA4421. The sequence goes on along the minus strand of JANQOA010000212.1, from coordinate 541 downwards.
TTCGCCCAGCGCATAAGCTTTGCCCGGGTACAGAGAAAAGGTCGGCCAGGCTGCTACGTGCACCTGTTCGTGCATGCTGTACATGGCGTATTTGGACAGCGGCTGCAGGTGCTCCCAGCAGCACAGTGCGCCCAACCGTCCCAGGGCCGTGTCGTGCACGGCCAGACTGCTGCCGTCCCCCTCACCAAAAACCGATCGCTCCACGTGGGTGGGACGCAGCTTGCGGCGGTGGGCTATGACCTCACCCTCGGGACCAAAAAGACTCTGCGCAAGATAAAGCGTGCCGCCCTGCCGCTCGCTGTAGCCGAAAACGATGTGCATGCCATGCCGCTTTGCCGCGGCACCGATGCTCTCCAGCTCTTTACCGTCACGCTGCAACGAATTGTCGTGATAAGCCTGCACAAACTGCATGCCCCAGGCCGGCGGCCCCAACCACGCCCAATACGGATAACCGGGCAGCCAGGCTTCGGGAAATGCCAGCAACCGCACCCCGGCCGCGGCGGCTTCGTCGATAATCGCCAGTGCCTTGTCCAGGCCCGCT
>JANQOA010000210.1 GCA_028279305.1 Pseudomonadales bacterium | reverse complement strand
CCGGCCAGCTCAGCGTCAAGGGTCACCGGGCTGTCCGCCTGCTGCCCCCCGCGCTGCAGGGACAAATGTACCGGCTGTGCCTGACCGGGCAGATGCAGGGCACCAAGCCGCACCTGGTTGAACAAAACCAGCTCAGCCGGCAGCCCGCGTAATTGTTCGGACAGCGTTGATGTAGGCACCGCTTCCGCCGCCACCGGCTCCGTCCGGGTCTGTGCCGGTGCCTCAGCCGCCGGCCGCTCAGAGACGTTCACTTCATTCACATCCAGCGACCAGAACGGCTGCCCCCGCAGCCACCCCGCCAGCGCCGCCTGCGCCTCCCCCCGGTCCACGCTCACCGTGTGGGTAGCTGTGGTCAGTTCTAGACCGGCCAGCGCTAGCGTCAACGGCGCGGCGGACAGGCGCACATCCTCAGCCTGTACCTGCACTGTGTTCTGACTGGCGTTAACCGCACTCAACAACCATTGGGGTTGCAGATACAACAACCCGGCAAGCAGCGCCAGCAGCAGTGCCGGTATGGCCAACATCCACAGGGAGATCCATAAAGAGAATTTTACTGCTCTGTTCATACGGGAATTCTGACACGCAAGATTGCCTTGCAGCCACCCTGAAGCGCAGGAATATCAGGGCAGCAGCGCCACCACTCGGACCGGCGCGCCGGAACCCCCTTCAATTTTCATCGGCAGGGCAAACAGCCAGGCGCCGGTGGGCGGCAGATGCTGCAAACCCGTAAGGTTTTCCAGCGCTGCCACGTCAGCCGCCGCAACCACCCGATGGGCCATGAAATCCTGGCTGGGTCCATGGTCGATGGAGGCTGTATCAATGCCAATCAGGGCAACCTGGCGTTCTCTTACCAGGAACGCCGCCGCCGCTGTGCTGAACCCGGGGAAATGCAGATGGGTAGTGCGCCGGGGCACATCGTCGCCCAGGTAGTTCCGCGCATCCGGCCAGTAGCGGTCCCAACGTGTGCGCATCAATACCCCACTGCCGCCGGGGATGGTCCCGTAGCGGGCCTCAAAATCCACAATATCCTGCACCTGCAGCAGATAATCCCGGTCCGCCTCCGCCTGCGCGGTGACGTCAATAACAAACACCGGAACAATCAGCTTTTCCAGCGGCAGCGCTTCAACGGTTTGGCCGCCGGCGCTGAAGTGAATCGGCGCGTCAATATGGGTGCCGCCATGTTCAGGCGTCCCCAGGGTATAAGCGGAATAAAAGTAACCGCCTTCGGTCATGCCGTAGTCCAGCTCACCGTGTTTAAACGCTGACGGCGAGCTCGGCCAGTAAAGTGTCTGCTGGTTGTAGGGATGGCTCAGGTCCACCCACTGGCGGTCAGCCAGGGCCGCTGCCGCCAGGTCCTGCGGTGCCGCCCCGGGTTGCTGCGCACAGCCGGCGGTCAGCACCAGCACGCTCAAACCCAGCAGCACCGCCCACCCGGTACGGGTTTTGCCTGGCACGGTTAACGCGGCTCCAGACCTATTTTTTCGCGCGCTTTGTTCATGCGCTCCTTGTCACTTTCCAGACGTTCCCCCAGTTCATCTTCGCTTACCGTGCCGGCCATGTGCTGCTGGGCGGTGGCGCCGTTGTACATGATCTTTTTCACCGGGGTCACGGCGAGGATGGTGCGCAACGGCGAATCCAGCAGGTTATAGAAGAAATCTTCACCGGCTTTGTCCGTGGGACTGACCTTTTTGGAGAGCGCGCCGTAAAACCATTTTTTGGTCTCGTCGTCGTCAAAAAACTCGCCGTGCCCTTTAAAGGTGATGGCACCCGAGGGCAATGATTCGTCATCCACCGGGTACCCCTTGGAACTGACGTTGACCGACACCCGGTTATCGCGGCGGATGGCCGCCGCGCGGTGCCGGTGGGAGGCAAAAGTGATCCATATTTTGCCTTCATGCCAGACAAAGGCGTGGGTCACCCCCACCGGCCAGCCGTCCTTGGTTGCCCACATGAGCACACACTCGGAAGAGCGGGTCATCAGCTGATCCACCTGTTCATCAGTAAATGGATATATCGAAACAATTTCGTGATCGTGGGTCTGTGCCATGTCTCCTCCCGTGTTGTTGTTTTACAGCCGCCGCCTCTGTCAGCTACAGAGTTAGCTACAGACGGTCGGTTACAGGCGGTTGACGGCGCCTGCCGGCTGGTTGTGCTGAAGCCATCCAGCGTTGTGGTGCTAGCATAGATTAATAAACGGGCGCAGGTAACCCATGCACCGCGTGCGCAATACACACAATCACTGGGGATAAACCTGGTCCGGTTATGGCCGCAGGCGCCATACCCCGGATCGCGCTAGACCCGCCTGACGGCGCGCCTGGCCCACCACATGGGTTACCTTGCGAATTGGCCTGTCACCTCAGCCGCCGCCGGGGATAATGCTTTAACAGCCGCAACGCCTCCCAACGCCGCCAACCATCAAACTCCACCGGCCGCGGAAAAGGCGACCGTGCGCCAACTCTCTCCGCTTCCTCGGACAGTGTAGTTAACTATATCTACGTTATGGTGTAAACCGGTGCCGGCGGCTGTCAGGGCGCTCAGGGAGAAGGGTCCACCAGCGCCTGATAGACCCGGGTGCGCAGTTCGCGGCGAATGGGGTAGGTGGAAGAAGGCATGAGCTGGGTCAGAAATACAACAAACATCTCCTCCTGCGGATCCAGCCAGAAGAAGGTGCTGGCTGCACCGCCCCAGTGGTGCTCGCCGGGGGACGTGATAATGTGCGCCTTCACCGGATCGATAACCACGGCAAAACCCAGGCCAAAACCGATGCCGTCGTAAGAGGTTTCGCTCCACACCGGCTGCCCCATGGCCGCCATGTCGCGGTTTTCCGGCAACTGGTTCATGCGCATGTAAGCGACCGTTTTACGGCTCAGCAGCCGGTTGCCGCCCAGTGCCCCGCCGTTCAGCAACATCTGGCAGAACTGTGCATAATCAGCCAGCGTGGAGGTTAAACCGCCGCCGCCGGAAAACAATACGGCCGGCTGCAGGAAACGGCTGTCCGCCGCGGCTTCCTGCAGTTTCAAGCCCGGCTGCCGGGGCGGCGCCGCGGGATCACTGCGCCCGGCCACGCCGCTTAAGCCGCCGCCGGATAACGGCGCATAGAGGCTGACAAAACGCTGATGGTTGTGCGCGGCGACGTGGAAACCGGTATCCACCATACCCAGAGGCTCAAACAACGCCGCCTGCAGATAGGCCTGCAGGTCCTGCCCGGACCACACTTCCACCAGCCGGCCCAGCACATCCGTGCTGACCGAGTAATTCCACCGGCTGCCCGGCTGGCACAACAGCGGCTGCTGCGCCACCCTTGCCACCAGTTCCTGAAGCGACGCTGCGCTGCCGGGAAACTCAATATCGGCAGCCCGGTACGCCTCGTCCACCACATTGTCCTGCATAAAGCCGTAGGTCAGGCCCGAAGTGTGGGTCATAAGCTGCCGTACGGTCATCAGCTCGTGCTGCGGTTCCACATCATCCAGAGCATGACCCGGCCCGCGCCACACCGGGGTCTCGCTGAACTCCGGCAGGTAACGGGCAACCGGGGCGTCCAACTGAAAATGCCCTTCCTCATACAGCATCATGGCCGCCACCGTGGTGACAGCCTTGGACATGGAATAGATACGCACAATACTGTCCAGCGCAAACGGCTGCCTGCTGTCCAGATCCGCCAGCCCGGCGGCCTGCTGAAAGGCAATGTGCCCTTTTCTGGCCACCAGCACGCTGGCACCGCACAGGCGTTGGGAATCAACCTGCTGCTGCAGCCAGGCGGCCAGCCGCTGCAACCGCGCCGGGCACAGGCCAACGTCCTGCGGATTTACCGTTTCCAACATATGCTCCAACCTGTCAGTTTCCCGTGATCTCCAGAATCGAATGGCCGTGGTGGGTGCGGCCGAACTCGTCCACCGCGCGCACCGACACAGTGTACACACCCGCGGGCAGATCGTCCGGCAGGTCGGCTTCAAACAAGTGTGAAGACGGCATCGCCTGCACAAAAGATTTTTTTGTATCCTGGTTGCGGGTAAAAGACTCCAGAATCATCGGATCGATGCGCACCCGCCGCGCCATCTCCTGTTCCGCGCGGCCATCAACGCTGAAATACACTTTGCTTTTCGGCCCGCCGTCAAACAAATTAACCAACACACTCGCCGCCGCTACCTGGGCCAGGCTCATGCGTCCGTCAAACAGCTCCCCGTGACGGAAATCCCGCAGCCCGTCCGGGCGCAGACCGTGGTGCGCGACGTCGTACATAATGCGCATCTGGTAATCCGCCGGCCGGCCGGCGCCCTTGAAACGCACCGCCGCCTGCGCGCCGTCTACCTCCAGAATGTGATACCCGTTGGGCGTGCCGTCCCGCTGCCAGGTGGTGGGTATACCGGCTTCGTCAAACGGACCACTCCACCAGGAACCGCTGACGGTGGCCAGCACATGGTGGTGGAACTCCCCGGGGCCGCGGAACCCGTCGGCCTCGCCGAAGTAGAGGTGTTCCGTGGTATGGGTATGGCCGGCAACGGCATACAGGTTGGGCCGGCCGCTCAACAGGCGGAACAGTTCGCGCCGGTCCTCGGTGGTCACCCCCGGGCTGTCCGCGACATAGGTTTCCAGCGGTGAGTGCATGGCCAGAAACACCAGCGCATCCTCAGGGATATAAGACAGCTCCCGTTTCAGCCACTGCAGCTGGCGTTTGCCGAACTTGGCGATGTAGCCGCCGCTGCCGCGCACATCACCCGGGTCGCTGCGGCCGTTACCCTGGTATTCAATATTATCGAGGACAAAAAAATGCGCGCCGCCGTAGCCGAAGCTGTAGTACGGCGGGCCGAAGTAGCGTTTGAAGGTCTCCAGGGAATAGCGGTCGTCCGCCGCCAGCAGATTCAACTCGTGATTGCCCGGCACGTTGTACCAGGGCACGCCGATCTGTCCAACAATTTTTATCAGCCTGGGAAACAGGGACATATCGTCAAACAGGATATCCCCCATGGTCATGCCGAAGCTGGCCTTACTGCCGATCAGCTCAGCCACCACCCGGTCGCGGATGTAATCCAGCTCAGCTTCCGTCTGCGGCTGGGTATCCGCAAACAGGATGGCCTCAAACGCGGACGGCTCCTGCTGGCGGATAAGGGGGAAATTGATGCTCTCCGGCAAAGGCCCGGTGGGCTCAATCCCCGCATAACGCAGCCCCGGCGGAGAGCCGTTGGGCTGATGGATATAGTAGAAGCGCGGCAGTTGATCGTCACTCACCGGGGTGGCGTAGCCGCTGGGCTTGACCACAAATATCACCGCTTCGTCTTCAATCTCCAGGTTCCAGCGGCCCTGCTCGTCCGTCACGCTGATCTGCAGGCCGTCAGACACACGCACGCCGCTGATGCCCGGTTCCCCTGCATCCAGGCGTTGATTACCGTTGCGGTCTTCATAGACCACGCCGCCCGCCGCCCACACCGTGGCGGTACCCAACCATAAAACAACCGCCAGCACAGCCTGCCGGCCCCGCTTCTGCTCACCCATAACCTTCTCCACTGAATTACTCCGCTCCGTTGTACCACACCTGCCCGACAAAACCGTGACTGTCAACTTGTGGTCGGGGCACTCTAGCGGCACACTGCCGGCAGGAGAGGGATAACAATAACTATGACAGATCAATCTGCAGGGGCATTTTCACCCGCTTACCGGTCTTATGCGCTGGGCCTGCTGGTTGTGGTTTATATCTTCAATTTCATCGACCGCTCCATTCTGGGGATACTGGTTGAGCCGATAAAGCAGGATCTGGGTGTATCCGACACGCTGATGGGGTTTCTCGGCGGTATCGCCTTTGCCACCTTTTATACCTTCCTGGGTATACCCATCGCCCGGCTGGCGGACAAGGGTTCGCGCCGCAACGTGCTGGCGGTGTGCCTGGGGTTGTGGAGCATGGCTACCGCCCTGTGCGGCCTGGCCGCCAACTTTATTCACCTGCTGCTGGCGCGTATCGGCGTGGCCATTGGTGAAGCCGGCGGCAGCCCGCCGTCACATTCAATGATTTCAGATATGTTCCCCGCGGATAAACGCGCCACCGCGCTGGGTATTTACGCGCTGGGTATCCCCATCGGCACCATGCTGGGCAATCTGGGCGGCGGCTGGATCAACGAGGTGATGGACTGGCGCACGGCGTTTTTTGTGGTGGGACTGCCCGGCGTGATGCTGGCCCTGGTTGTCCGCTTCACCCTGCGCGAGCCGCCGCGGGGGGCTTCGGAAGGCCTGCAGATGCAGGCCGGGGAAGCGCCGCCGGTGAAAGAAGTATTCAAGTATCTCTGGAACCGGCGCAGCTTCCGCTTTCTGGCGCTGGCCGGCAGCCTGCACGCCTTTGTCGGTTACGGGGTCGGCTACTGGATTCCCGCCATGTTCAACCGCAGTCATGGGCTGACCACCGGAGAAATGGGCCTGGCCTTGTTTTATCTGGGTTTCGCCTCAATTGCCGGCACATTTCTGGGCGGTTACCTGGGCGACAAATTCGGCGCAAGGGACGTGCGCTGGTATGTTTGGCTGCCGGGCCTGGCGACCATCGTCTCTGTGCCCTTCAGCACCTTTGTGTATCTCTACCACGAACCCTATGCCGCGCTGTGGGTGCTGTCCGTTTCCTATTTCCTGGGCGCCTACTACCTGGGACCGACCTTCTCCCTGACCCAGGGTATGGTGGGTCTGCGCATGCGCGCACTGGCGTCCAGCATCCTGCTGTTCATCCTCAACATCATCGGCCTGGGTCTGGGTCCCCAGTTCACCGGCATTGTCTCCGACATCCTCAACATCACCACCGACCTGGGACAGGACGCCCTGCGCTGGGCGCTGGCCATCAGCCTGATCTTTAATGTCGTTTCCGCGGCAATGTACTGGTTTGCGGGCCGCACCCTGAAAGAAGACCTGGCCGCCAGCAGCGAAATGTCGTAGCGGTTCGCCGCAGAGGTCTAGGAGCCGAACCGGTAGCGGATCTTGAAGACCAGAAAGTCCGCCAGCGGGTCCCGCCAGGCGGAGTTGAAAACCCGGTTGAAACTGCGGTCCTGCAGCGCCTCCCTTAGATTTGCCAGGCGGGTATAGACCACAAAGATGTCGGACAACGGCGCAATCTCCCAGCGGTAGCGCAGCTGCATGCTGTACTGGCTGACGGAAAAATCGTAGTTGTCATCAAACCCGGGGCCCACCGGCTTATCTATGGGGATCAGTTCGCCGGGACTGGCGGGGACCAGGAAAAACTCACTTTCTTCAGCGCGGATGCCTACCCACTGCATGGACAGGCGCAGTTGCTGGCGCGCGCTGATGAAATACTCCACGGACAGTTTCGGCTGCCATTGCTGAGTTTCGAAGGTGGCAAACAGGTCGTCTTCCTGATGCAGCAGCCAGCCGTCGCTGCTGATGTATTTGGTTTCAAATTCCACCGCAAACTGATCCGTCGGCCGCCAGAACACCCCAACGCTGGCGTTGTACGAACCATCACTGAGATTTTCCTCGTCGTAGCCGACGCCGAACTTAAAACTCCAGGGTTTGGCGGTATCGGTCTGCCAACTCAGTTCGCTGGTGATCTGATCTTCAATCCGGTAGGTGCCGTTGCCGAAACTGTTAAGGTCGTCAAAATAGCTGGGCGCGTAGGACAGCCGCGCAATCAACTGGGACAGGTCGTTGAGGTTGGTGCGGTTGGAAAACGAGATGCTGGCGCCGGTAAAAAGATTTTCCGTCACGTTGCGCTGCACAAAGCCGCGTACGTCAAACTGATTCTCCCGCGCCCAGGACAAATCGGACTTGGTCCACTGGAACGAACTGCGGATGCGGTACTCGTCATTACGCTGCAGGAAACCCAGATCGTTAATGTCTATGTGCTCGTCGAAGTACTCCAGCCCCACCCGGTGTACCCGCCCCTGACCGTAATTCATCTCAAAGTCGACAAAACCGCCAAAGCCGGTTTCCTCACCGTCGATGTCTGAATTCATCAACTGGCCGTCCACCTTGAAGTTACCGCGCGGGGTCAGGTAGTGGAAGTCGAGACCGTTAACCATGGCGTCGCGCTGGGGATTCAGCACCGCGGTGGAGAGAAATCCCAGCGCCCGGTAGGCGCCGCCCTGGTTGTCCTCATACAGCACGCGCGCAATACCATAGTCGTTACCATCCTGATGCAGATTCTCCGGCGCCCCTTGCGGCGACACCGCGAAGTTTTCCACATCAAACTTTACTTCATCTTCAAACGCCCCCATCAGGCCGTAACGGACGCGGCCGATCTGGCCGGTAGTCTTGACCGCTCCCAACAGTTCCGTGGGTTGCAGCAGCTCACGCTGGGGAATATCGATGGTATCCGGCACGTCCGGCTCCCGGGGTTGGCCGCCGATGCGCCGCGTGTTGACCATGGTATACGGGGCGCCGCGCATGCCCACACCCCTGCCCCGGGTGTCCGCCCGGGGAGAGGCTACAAAAATCTCCTGCCCCTCGAGGAAAAACAGGCGCTTCTCGGGAAAGAAGGTTTCCGTGGCGGTGAGGTTGATCACCACTTCGTCGGACTCCACGTTACCGAAGTCCGGGTTTATGGTGGCGTTCATCTGAAAGTTGGTGGAGGGGCGCCAGAACAGGTCCGCGCCCACCCGGTAGTCCGGCTCATGGTCCACAAAGTCGAAGGCCGTTGAGGCAAACGGATAGATATTGTACTGCTGGCCCGGTTGCACATCCTGCATCTCCAGCTTTTGCAGGGCGGACATGAATTTGGGTTGGGTGGGGGGCAGCGCCGGCCAGCCCCAACGCTCATCGATAAACGCCACCTTGCGCGAAACATACAGGCCGACGTTGCGGGTTGCGCTGCTGGCCGGCATGGAAACGATTCCCCAGGGGATGAACATTTCCATGGACCAGCCGTTGTCGGTTTTCTGGCTGCGGCCGTACCAGGGCCCGTCCCAGTCGTTGGTGAACACGCGTTCCGGCAGCACGGTGCCGTCCATCAGCGCATCCCCCAGGTTGATGCCGAACCAGAAGCCGTAACGCCCCTCACCGGAAGTGTCTATCGTAACGCTGAAACTGTCCCGGTTGTCGCGCACATCGCGGCCGCTCAAGCGGCGGATCAGGCTTTCCACCGGCTGCTGCATAACCGCGCTGACATACATGCCCCGCTCCGAATACGCCACCCGCATATGGGTGGGGTATTTACCCGGCACCAGCGTATCCGGCTCCAGGGTGACAAAGTCGTCGATTACCGGCACCTGCTGCCATACCGGCTCGTCGACAAAGCCGTCGATTTTGATGGGTGTTGCCGCGGTATCTATGCGGGTGAGCTTGATACTCGCACCCTGCTGCACGTCCACATACAGCGGCTGGTCCGGCGCCATGGTTTCACTTGTGTGAACATCCTTGTGAACTTCTGCATCAACAGCGGCCGGCTGCAGCGGCGATCCGTCCGCGGGCTTGTCACTGACAACAACCCCGGGGGCGGCATCAGCAGCCGGCGCGGGCACCTCCGCCCCGCGGGCAAGCCGCGGCTCCACTACCAGCCACGCGGATTCGTACCCCGCGCCACGGGCTTTATCCACCGCGCTGTGCGCGGCTGCCTTTTCGCCGTAGGGGCCGGATAACAAGCGGAAGAACTCACCGTTGGCGGTACTGACCCGCCGGATCACCAACGCAGTGGCAAAGTGGTGCTGAATTTCATCACGCACCCGTTCCGCGGTGGTTAAGCTGCGAAAACTGGCAATACCTGACCAGTAGGATTCCAGGGCGGGTTCCGGATAGGGTTCACCGGCAGCCACCGATGCAGCCAACAGGCAAATCCACAAAGCTGAAATACAGCGGAAACCCAACTATTTCTCCCCTCAAAGCCAACCCCGCATTATACCTGACAAACGTCAACAAGCACAGGCGGGTTAAGCCTCGCTCACCTCAACAATACTCTTGCCGAAATTACCGCCTTCCAGCATGGCGGCAAACGCCTGGGGTGCCTTCTCCAGACCCGGCCAGCGGTGTTCCCGGTACACCACTTCACCGCTTCGCACATAGCCGCCCATCTCATCTAGAAAGGCAGCCTGGTACTCATCCACAAAGTTGCCCACGAACAGGTCGTGCACCTGTACCTGTTGCTGCTCGAAAACTGCCGAGCCGGCCGCCCGCCACGCCTGGCGCGGGTCCCCGCTGCCGCCGTATTGGGAAATCAGGCCGCACAGCGAGATGCGCGCTCCGCGGTTCAACAGCGGCAGCACGGCGTTGAACACCGCCCCGCCGACGTTTTCAAAGTAGACGTCGCAACCGTCTTCACAGGCTGCCCGCAGTGCTTCAGGCAGACCGCCGCCGCGGTGATTCACGCAGGCGTGAAATCCCAACTCTTCCGTGACATAGCTGCATTTTTCCTCACTTCCCGCAATACCGACAACCCGGCTACCGCGTAACCTGGCCAATTGTCCGACAACCTGCCCGACACCGCCGCTGGCGGCGGAAACAACCACCGTTTCGCCGGCTTGCGGCGCACATTGCACTATCAGGCCGGCATAGGCCGTCAAGCCGAGCATGCCCATTACACCGATGGCGGTGGACAACGGGGCGGCATCGGGGTCAAGTTTGCGCGGGTGCATGTAGCCGAATATGCCAATACCCTCACCGGTGAGGCCGTGGCTTTGCCAGCCATTGGTATTGAACAGGTAATCACCTTCCTTATATTCCGCCGCCCGGCTGGCCACCACCTGGGACACCGTGCGCCCGTGGCACACCTCTCCGGGCTGTTCGGTGCCGCCGCGCCGCCGCACCCACTGATAAGGATCCATGGACAGGTAGACGGTGCGGCTGAGCAGTTGCCCGGGGCCGGGCTGCGGCACCTCGCCGGTCTGCCAGATAAAGTCTTCCGCCACCGGCAACGGGCCGGTGGGGGTACGCGCCAGCCGCCACTGCTGATGCGGCGCAGAATTGCCGTTCACCTTAATCGCCCCCCCAAAAAACAAAACTAAGTCCGCTATTTCTTGTAGGATCATGCCTGGATTCCGCACTAAGAGAAACCGGCAAGGACCAACTGAAATCTATGCAAGCAAGCGAACACCCTCTGGCGGCGCAGCCGGTTGCCGACGATACCGTCGGCTTGTTAGAAGGCCTGGCCAGCACCCGCGCCATCCGGCGCTATCGCAACGAGCCCATCCCCCCGCAGGCATTGCGGGATATCCTGTTTGCCGCCACCCGCGCCCCCAGCGGCAGCAACCGCCAACCGTTCCGCTTTGTGGTGCTGACCGATTCGCCGCGGGCGCAACAGGCCAAGGCTCTGATCGGTACCAGCGCAAGAAAATTCTGGCAGCAGAAACGCGCCAACGACGGTTACGACAAAGGCAGCGGCGCGGACCCGAACTCACCCAAAGCCCGCATGGGCCGGGTCATGCAGCATTATGTTGACAATTTTGACCACGTACCCTGCCTGATCCTGCCGTGCCTGGTGCGCTACCGCTCCCCGACCCCGACGGAAGGCGCCAGTATGTATCCGGCGGTGCAGAATCTGATGCTGGGGGCCCGGGCTTTGGGTTACGGCGGGGTCATCACCGGCTTCCACGGCGCGGTGGAAAACGAACTGAAAGCCCTGCTGGGCATTCCTGAAGAAGTGCTGATTGCCTGCACCCTGACCCTGGGCAAACCCGAGGGCGGCCATGGTCCGGTGCGGCGGCGGCCGATGCGGGAAATGGTATTCGGCGACCAGTGGAACGAAGCCGCTGACTGGGCGGTGGACCCGCCCGGGACCCGCTTCACCAGTGCCGGGCCGCCGAAAGGCGTTAAGGTGGTGTAATGCAGACAGTAGTGTGTGAACAGTTTGGTCCGCCCAGTCAACTGCAGTTGCAGGAGGTGCCGGCGCCTGAAGCCGCTGACAAAGAAGTTGTGGTGGATGTGCACGCCGCCGGGGTGGGGTTTGTCGACGGCCTGATGGTGCAGGGTTTGTACCAGGTCAAGCCGCCCCTGCCTTATTATCCCGGCAGTGAATTTGCCGGCACGGTGGCGGCACTGGGCGCCGGTGTAGACAACCTGCAGCCGGGTGACCGGGTGATGGGTCTGACCAGCCAGGGTGCGTTTGCCGCCCAGGTGGCGGTGAACGCCGCCAGCCTGACCAAGTTGAGCAAGAATCTGCCGACCACCGTGGCCGCCGGTTTCTATACCAACTATGCCACCGCCCTGTTCGGCCTGCGCGACTGCGGCCGCCTGCAGGCAGGCGAAACCGTGCTGATACTGGGCGCCGCCGGCGGTGTCGGCAGTGCCGCCATCTGTGTCGCTAAAGCCATGGGCGCCCGGGTCATTGCCGCCGCCAGCAGCCAGGCGAAAAGAGAAGCCGCGGTGAGCTACGGCGCTGACGACAGCGTCGACTACAGTCAGGAGGACTGGCGCGCCGTTCTCAAAGAAAAGACCGCCGCCACCGGCTTACACATGGTGTACGATCCGGTGGGCGGCACCGTTGCGGAGCCCGCATTCCGCTCCCTGTCGCCGGGGGGCCGGTTTCTGGTGGTGGGATTTGCCAGCGGTACCATTCCCAAAATAGCCCTCAACCTGGCACTGCTTAAACGCAGCGCCATCGTCGGCGTGGATTGGGGTGGTGAAGCCCGCGCCAACCCATCCATCAACCGGGAATTGACGGCTACGCTGATGCAATGGGTGGACGAGGGCAGGCTTACCCCGGCCCCGGTACAGCAACGCCCGATGAGCGAAGTGCGGGAAGCTTTAACGGCTCAGTTGGCGGGCGGCCTGATCGGCAAACTGGTGCTGACTAACACCTGAACGCCCGCCTGATTGCCGCCGCCCTAGTCCCGGGGCTGCGGCACCACCCGCAGGTACGGCTTGACCGCCTTGAATTCGCCAAATGCCGCTTTGGCGTCTTCATCCGACACCGCCGGCGTGACAATCACATCTTCCCCCTGCTGCCAGTTGGCCGGGGTGGCCACCTTGTGTCTGGCGGTTAACTGCATGGAATCGATGGCGCGCAGGATTTCGTCGAAGTTGCGGCCGGTAGTCATGGGATAGGTCAGCGACAGCTTAATCTGCTTGTCCGGGCCGATGACAAAGACCGAACGGACGGTGGCGTTATCCGCCGGCGTGCGGCCTTCAGAAGTGTCGCCGGCCGCAGCGGGCAGCATTTCGAACAGCTTGGCCACCTTCAACTCCGGGTCGCCGATCAGCGGGTAGTCCACTTTGTTACCGGTCACGTCTTCGATGTCCTGCTTCCAGGCGTCGTGGCTGGACACCGGGTCCACCGATATGCCGATGATTTTGCAGTTACGCGAGGCAAAGTCACCCTGCAACCCGGCCATGTATCCCAGTTCGGTGGTACATACCGGCGTAAAATCTTTGGGGTGGGAAAAAAGCACCGCCCAGCCGTCGCCAATCCAGTCGTGAAAGTTGATTTCACCGTGGGTGGTTTCAGCAGTGAAGTTGGGCGCCGTGTCGTTGATTCTCAGGGTCATCAGTGTCCTCCTTGGTCCCGGTGGTTGCCCGCAATACAACGGGGGGAGCGAATGTTACGGCGGCCGGATAAGATTTGCCATACAACAGCGGCGCTGGTCCGACAGGATCGTTATCCCATTGTTTGCGATATCAGCAAAGCCCAGTAGAATGCCGGTAAACCCTTATATCGGACAGTACTGTATGACTTACCAAACCGCCATTCAGTCCTACCTGGGCGACTTAGACTTTGATCCCGCCGCGCTGAAAGAGAAATACCTGGCCGAACGGGACAAACGCGTCCGTGAAGACGGCATCGACCAGTACGTGGAAGTGACCGCGGACTTCTCTCACTACGAAGACGACCCCTATACCCCGCGCATCCAGCGGGAACCGGTGAATGACGAAGTGGAAGTGATCATCATCGGCGGCGGCTTTGGCGGCCTGCTGCTGGGCGCGCGGCTGCGGGAAGCCGGTTTCGACGACATCCGGGTGATTGAAAAGGCCGGCGACTTCGGCGGTACCTGGTACTGGAACCGCTACCCCGGCGCCATGTGTGATGTCGAGTCGTACTGTTACCTGCCCCTGCTGGAAGAAATGCAGTACATGCCTAAACACAAATATTCGTTTGCGCCGGAAATCCTGCAGCACAGCATCAATATCGCCAAACGCTATAACCTGTATGACAAAGCCTGCCTGCAGACCGCCGTGACCGATATGCGCTGGGACGAAGCCGGCCAGCAGTGGCATCTGGAAACCGACCGCGGCGATAACATGCGCGCCCGTTACGTGGCCATGGCCAACGGCCCCCTGAACCGCCCGAAACTGCCCGGCATTCCCGGCATTAACGAATTTAAGGGCCATACCTTCCATACCAGCCGTTGGGACTACGCCTACACCGGCGGCGACTCCAGCGGCGGCCTGACCGGCCTGCGGGACAAGCGGGTGGGTATTATCGGCACCGGCGCCACCGCTGTGCAGTGTATTCCCCACCTCGGCGAGTGGGCCCGGGAGTTGTATGTTTTTCAGCGCACACCGTCGTCGGTGGATGTGCGTAACAACCGCGAAACGGACCCGCAATGGGCTGCGTCGCTGCCCGCCGGCTGGCAGCAGCAGCGTATGGATAATTTCAACAGCATGGTCAGCGGCGGTGACGAAGACCAGGACATGGTGCACGATGGCTGGACGGATATATTCCGCAACCTGACCGGCAATGCAGCTAAAGCCGCCGGTAAAGTGCTGGGGCGGCGCCTGACCAAAGCCGAGCGCGCGGAGCTGATGGAGCTTTCCGACTACCGCAAGATGAACAGCGTGCGCGGCCGCGTGGACGAGATTGTGGAGGACACCAGCACCGGTGAGCGCCTGAAGCCCTGGTACCGCCAGTTCTGCAAGCGGCCGTGTTTCCACGATGAATATCTGCCCACTTACAACCGGCCCAACGTGACTCTGGTGGACACCGACGGGCGCGGTGTGCAGCGCCTGACCGAAAACGCGGTGGTTGTGGACGACGTCGAATACGAGGTGGATTGCCTGATTTTTGCCACCGGCTTTGAAGTGGGCACCGCTTATACCCGCCGTTCCGGCTACGATATCACCGGCCGCGGCGGACAGGCCCTGAGCGAGCACTGGGCGGACAACATCCGCACCTTCCAGGGACTGATGACCCATGGCTTCCCTAACTGCTTTTTCCTCGGCTTTACCCAGACCGCCATCACCGTCAACGTGCCCCATGCGTTAAACGAACAAGCGAAACACGTGGCGCATATTCTGGACGAAACGCGCCGGCGGCAGAAAAGCTCGGTGGAACCCACGGCCCGGGCGGAAGAAGATTACGTCGACGAAGTGCGGCGTCTGGCTGTTGTGGGAGCGCGGTTTTACGCTGAATGCACCCCAGGCTACTACAACAGCGAAGGCGGCAAAGGCAACAAGCAGGGGTTCTTTTCCAACATGCATGGCGCCGGCCCGATTGCGTTCTACAACGACCTGCGTGAATGGCGCGCGGCGGGGCAACTGGACGGTCTTGAGCTGAACTAGCCCGCCTCCGGGCGGGCGCTGGAGTACCCGGCGCTGCAACAGCCCGGCGCGGCATATGAACCGGCGCTGAAACAGGGTATGGTGCGCACCCCTATGCGCACCCCTGTGACCACCAATACCGCCCCCCTTCCGCCCTGGCTGCAGCAGCCCGGGTTATTCAGTGCCCGGCCGGTGAACGCCGCTGATGCGGACAGCGCGGTGCGCCGCTGGGTGGACGTAACCGACAGCATGACCTCAGCCATCGCCCGGCACTTCGGCGACGACCCGGCAGTCCGGGTTTTACACAGCGGCAGCGCTGAACTGCACGCCTGGGAGCATCAGCTGCTGCAAAATGCCGCAACTGCAACAACTTTTGCCCGGCATATTGTCTTGTGTATCGATACCCGGCCGGTACTGGCGGCGCGCTCGGTGACCTGCTCAATCCTGGTGCAGCAGGAACTGACCGCATTGCGCGAAACGCCGCTGGCCAGACGCTTGTTCGAAAGTGATCTGTGGCAGCGCTACACGCCGGCGCAACCGCTGCTCACCGGGGACGGGACTTACGGCCGCGCCTGCGGCTGGCGTTATGACAACGGCAACAGCACCCATACTCTGCTGGTGGAAGAATACTTCCTGCCGCCGTTACTGGCGGCAACCGGCTAACGCCGGCGCCGGCCTTCCGCACGGCTGTGCTGGGTGCGGAAAATTTTGCCGCCCTGCCGGCGCTGGGCGGGGCCCGTGCCGGTCGGCTGAAAGGCGGGCACCAGATGCTTCTTGCCGTTTCCGATCAGGTCCGCGCGGCCCATGCGCTGTAAGACCTCCCGCAGCAGGGGCCAGTTATTGGCATCGTGATAACGTAAAAACGCCTTATGCAACCGCCGCTGCCGGGCACCCTTGGGCACATAGACCTGCTCGCTATTGCGGGTGACTTTGCGCAGCGGGTTCACCCCGCTGTGGTACATGGCGGTGGCGGTGGCCATGGGACCGGGCAGAAAAGCCTGCACCTGGTCAGCGCGAAAGCCGTTTGCCTTCAACCACAGGGACAACCGCAGCATGTCTTCGTCAGTGGTACCCGGATGCGCGGCAATAAAATACGGGATCAGATACTGTTCCTTGCCCGCCTCCGCGGAATACCTGTCGAACAGTTCCTTAAAGCGGTAGTAGGTGCCCATGCCCGGCTTCATCATTTTTGACAGCGGCCCTTCATCCAGAGCCTCCGGGGCAATTTTCAGGTAGCCGCCGGTATGGTGGGCGGCCAGTTCTTTAACATACTCAGGCGATTCGTTGGCCAGATCGTAGCGCACGCCGGACGCAATCAGCACTTTTTTAACCCCCGGCACTTTGCGGGCCTTGCGGTACAGATTGATCAGCGGCTGATGATCGGTGTTCAGGTTCGGACAGATGCCCGGATAAACGCAGGACGGGCGCCGGCAGGCGGCCTCCACGGTTTTACTTTTACAGGCCAGCCGGTACATGTTGGCGGTTGGCCCGCCGAGGTCCGAGATAACGCCGGTAAAGCCGGGCACCCGGTCGCGGATCTCTTCCACCTCGCGCAATATGGAGGCTTCCGACCGGCTCTGAATGATGCGGCCTTCATGTTCGGTGATGGAACAGAATGTACAGCCGCCAAAACAGCCGCGCTGGATGGCTACGGAAAAGCGGATCATTTCGTAGGCCGGGATTTTTGCCTCGCCGTAAGCCGGGTGCGGCACCCGGGTATACGGCAGCTCGTAAACCGCATCCATTTCTTTGCTGGTCAGCGGCAGCGGCGGCGGGTTAATCCACACGTCCTGCTGCTGGTGACGCTGTACCAGCGGCCTGGCGTTGCCCGGATTGGACTCGATATGCAATATCCTGGAAGCGTGGGCATACAGCACCGGATCGTCACGCACCTGTTCAAAAGCGGGCAGCCGGATCACCGAAGTGTCACGCCGGGAAGCCGGCACGTCCCTGACAAACCGCACCACCTGCACACCGTCAGCAGGCGGCACGTCAGCCGCGGCCGGGGCTGACGGGGTCATGGCGTAAGGGTCTACCGCGGGGTTCAGGCGCCCCGGGGTATCCAGGTGGGTGGAGTCTATTT
>JANQOA010000198.1 GCA_028279305.1 Pseudomonadales bacterium | reverse complement strand
CGCGGGCGCCAGCGTCCTGTGCGCATCAACCGCGCACCGGAAGAGGCTGCGGTATTCGCGTACAACCGTCAGGCCCAGCAACCCCAGCCCGCACCTGCACGGCACGTTGACGAATACGTCTGAGCAACCGGTCTCCGGGCCCTCGGGCGCCGCTATCCCCCTGCATGCTCACCCTTCAGTTGCCGGCCAGCTGCCGCTATATGCAGAATGCTGTGATATCACTACCAGCAGCCGTCCGCCGCAAACACCTGCCGCGTACACCTTGTGGCTCGATTCGAGCGGGCTGGCCCTGACCGGGCCCGGTTTGCGTAAGCCGTTCCGCTTGCAGCCGCGCCGGCAGCAACAGCGGCTGGCCGGCCGCAGCGACCTGGTACGCGCCTGCGGCGGCAACGGTAGCGGTAGAACCCTCCTCGACCTGTTTGCCGGTTTTTGCACCGATGCCATCACCCTGGCGCAGCAGCATTTTATGGTCACCAGCATTGAACGCCACCCCATAGTCTGGTTGTTGGCCCGGGATTTTATCCGCCGTTTCGAGCTGGCGCCGGAGCTGCACTATGCGGATGCCGCGGCTTGGCTGCAGCGGGCGCAGGCAGAAGGCCAGCGTTGGGATGTCATCTATCTGGATCCGATGTTTCCTCAGCGGCGCAAAACCGCTTTGCCGGGTCTGGCTGCCCAGGTTCTGCAGGGCCTGCAGGACAGCGCCCCGGTGCACCCGGCCGACCCGGAACACTGTCTTGCCGGCGCCCTGGCCTGTGCGCCACGGGTTGTGGTTAAACGGCGCCGCAAGGACCCGCCGTTACCTGCGGCAGGCGTTGCGCCCAGTCTCCGTTACACGGGTCAGTCGGTGCGCTATGATGTCTACGTCACCGGGAGTTAACGAAAGCGTACATTTGCGATCATGAGCGGCATGAAAACATACCAGGGCAGCTGTCACTGCGGGGCGGTGCAGATCCAAGTGCAGGTGGATGCCGATGCAGTTTTGAAGGACTGCAACTGCTCCATTTGCAACCGCGTCGGGTACCTGCACCTGATTGTGCCGAAAGAGCAGTTTGAACTCAGCAGCGGTGAAGACAAATTGACGTCCTACCGTTTTAACACCGGCGTGGCCAATCATCTGTTTTGCTCCGTGTGCGGCGTAAAAGTATTTTACGTGCCGCGCTCCCATCCCCACGGCATCAGCGTCAACGCCCGCTGCCTGGCGGATGATGTATGGCGCGGCATGCCTGTTGAGGCATTTGACGGGCAGAACTGGGAAGCCAACGTCAGCAGTATCACCTGATCTGCGAACTGGCGTTCAGAACCCCGTAGCGGATTTTCGGGTCGATCACAAACTCCGCGGCGCGCAGCACCTGGTCCACCGCCGGCGCCTGATCCAGGGTGCCGTCTTCCAGCACCGTGACCACGCCGTGGTCGATCATACGGTTGATGAACAGATCAAACAGCCGCGCGTCGGAAAACTCCGGCGCGTTGATGCCGTACAGGCGCGACATTTTCTGCGCCACCCGCTGGCTGGAGTCCCGTAGAGAGCGCATGGTAAATCCGCCCTGGTTCAGCAGGTGGATGACAATGAACATGCGCTCGAGATTCTGCGACACCAGATTCGCCAACAGACTGAGCTGCAGGTGGTGGCTGTCATCGGGGGTCGGCGGGCACAGGTCCCCGTCCCGGCAAACCAGCAGCCCCAGCGACGTCATGGCGTCTATACAGCGGGAGATCTGTTCCTTGCTGTCGTCGCATGACAGTTCCAGGGCCAGGTAGGGGTAGATCATCTGCACCATGCGCTGCAGGTCCGCCAGGGCCAGCGGCCGGCGCCGCTTGACAATCAGGCAGGCGACCAGGGACGGCAGCGCCAATGTGTGTACTACATTGTTGCGGTACCAGGTCATCAGCACCGCGGCAAAGGGTTCGTGACCCAATACATCCCCAAACGGTTCAAGGTACCGGCTCAACAGCCCCAGTTGCTCCACATGGCTGATGATCTTGTCGGATGCCTGACCGCTGACCTGGATGCCGTTGCCGCCGTACAACTTCACCAATAGAGATTGATAACAACTGATCTGCTGGCGCAGGGTGGGTTCCTCAATGGCGCTGTTGGGCATGGCCAGCGTCACCAGCGCCACCAGGTTTACCGGGTTGACGGTAGCCTGATTGTTGATGCCGTGCATGATGTCGGTACCCAGGGACATAACCAGGCTGTCTCCGCTGAGGCTGGCGGTGCCGCTTTCAAGGTATTCGGGCGCGTGGCGCTGCAGCCACCGGTCCAATTCGATCGGCCGCCCGAGATTGACGCCGACGCGGCCAAAATTCTGCCTTATCAGCTTGATATTGCGGAACACGTCAGCCAGCGACTCGCGCTTTTTGCTGGCGCCGCGCAGTTCCGACAGGTAGCTGGAACCTTCCACCACCTTCTCATAACTGAAATATACCGGCACAAAGGCCAGCGGCTTGGGCAAACCGCGCAGCTGGTGTTCAACCGTCATTTTCAGCAGGCCGAACTTGGCCGGCATCAGCCGCCCGCTGCGGGTGCGGCCGCCTTCCGGAAAAAACTCAACGCTGTGACCGCGCCGGTAGACCTGATACAGATACTCGTTAAATACCGCGGCATACAGCGGGTCGCCGCGGAAGCTGCGGCGCATGAAAAAAGCGCCGCCGCGGCGCAGAATGCCGCCCAGCAGCGGCTGATTAAGATTGTCACCCGCTGCGATGTGCGGAATCATGAATCCTTCGTAGTACAGCAGGTAACTCAGCAGCAGGTAATCCAGATGGCTGCGGTGGGACGGCACGTAGACTAACGTATGGCTGGCGCTGACTGCCTCCAGGCCTTCCAGGCCGCGGGTTTCGATGCCGTCGTAAATGCGGTTCCAGAACCAGCGCAGCAGCCTCGACAGCACCCTGATGGTCGGGTGGGACATGTCCGAGGCAATGGTGTGGGCGTGGCGCAGGGCCTGGCGTTCAACTTTCCTGCGCCGCGTACCGCCGGCTACCTCAGCGTCGATCACCGCATTCACGGCACGGCTCTGCACCACCTGGTTCAGCAGCGTGCGCCGGTGGGAAAGATCCGGGCCCAGGGCTGTGACCTTCTGCTGGCGCAGGCGCACGCGCAACAGGCGCGCGGTGCGGCGGATGGCAATACCGCGCTCGATGTCACCGCCGGCCACTTCCGCCAGCGGGATGGGGCGGCCGATATGCACAACAATATTGCGGCGGTTGATGAACAGGTTCAGCAGGCGTTTAAAGCGCCCGGTTACCGCCCAGTCGTCGGAGGTCAGGGACGCAAACAGCGTGTTTTCACCGGCCATTGCGCGCCCCCAGAATACCGATATGGGCACCAGTACAATCGCCTCTTTGACCGCCGCGGGTGCGTCGATCAGCCGCAGCAGACGGTTTGAATGGGTATTCATGGTGATGCGTCCGCCGGTGGCGCGCAGCAGTGGAAAAATGCGCTGGCCTTCGCTGCTGTCACCCAGCGGCAGCGGCGCAAAAGGGGAGGTCAGCTGGTGTTCGGTACACACCAGGTCGAGCATGACAAGGTCGGTCACGGCACGGTGGTGGAGCACGTACACCACCTCGCGCTCGGCATTAAAGTTGTCCGCGCCGGTCAGGCTCGGCCGCACCAGCAGCTTAAGCAGAAAGCGATTCAGCCGGTACAGTATCGCCTTCATTAAGAGCCGTGATTACCGCAGCCGTTCACCTTCCACCAGGCGTTCACCTTCGTAAAGGTCTTCATAGCTCGGATCACCCGAAGTGATTTCCACATCCCATATATCCCGGTATTTGCGGTCGGTGACGGCAACCGCGTCTTCCTTGGAGCGCAATACGGTTGGGCGCAGGAAGATCAGCAGGTTGGTCCGGTCGCGGGTTCTGGAGCGTGCTTTAAACAAGTTACCCAACAGCGGAATGTCACCCAGCAATGGGATTTTGGAGCGGTTCACTTCGATGTCGTCCTGAATCAGCCCGCCCAGCACAATGGTCTGCTGGTCCTCAGCCAGAATGGTGGTTTCGATAGACCGCTTGGACGTGATGACATCGGCAAATGCCTCTCCGCCGACGGCGGTGGTCACCAGGTTGCTGATTTCCTGAGCGACGTCCAGACGCACGGAAGTGCCGTCGTGTACATGGGGGGTCACTGTCAGCTCCAGGCCTATGTCTTCCCGTTGCACGGTGGTAAACGGGTTGCTGGCGCCGTCACCGGTGGTCGTGAACGAACCGGTGCGGAAGGGCACCTCCTGGCCGACCAGGATGTGCGCTTCCTGATTGTCCAGGGTCAGAATACTGGGTGTGGACAGCAGGTTGGCGTCGCTGTTGGTGGCGATGGCGGTGATCACCGCGGCAAATGAAATGCCGTCGGTATCCACCTTGGCGGCGGCCAGGGTCGGCTGGGAGGTAGCCTGTAAACCGCCGATGATGTCTATGGTCTCCGTCTCGGTGTCGATCAGACCGCCCAGCAGGGAGGTGATGGCGCCGGACAGGTTGGCGCCGGCCGGTACCCCGGCGGTGGTCACCAGGGGCACACTTTCACCGGAGCCGTCAGCCGCGGCCACTTCCACCCCTACGGATTTACCTTCGCTGATGGTCAGCTCAACAATGGCCGCTTCGATCAACACCTGTTCCTTGCGTACATCCAGTTTGTCGATTACATCAAGAATTTCCGACATCACGCCCGGATCAGCCCGCACCACAATGGCGTTGAGGGTTTCGTCCGCCTGGATGGTGGTTTCCTGGCTGCCGCCTTCTTCTTCCCCCGATTGCCGGCCGCTGATGATGCTGGTGAGTATGTTCGACACGTTCACCGCATCCGCGTGACGCAGCCGGATCACTTGAGTGGCGTCACTGGTCGTGGCCGGCTGGTCCAGTTTGTCGACAATTTTCAGCACTTCCGCTATGGGCCGCGGTTTGCCGCGCAGGACCAGCGAGTTGTTGCGTTCGTTGGCGATAATCTGGATGCGCTGGGGGCCTTTGGCGCCGCGGCCGATCTGGTCGGGGGCAACTTTCTCGAGGATGCCGACCACGGTGCCCACCCAGGCTTCTTTCAGCGGCACCATGACCACTTCTTCTTCGTCGGATACGTCGATGTTGGCGATGATCTTTTTCAGACGGATGATGTTGTCCGCGTGGTCGCTGATGATCACCACATTTGGTTGCGCCACGGAAGCGATGTGGCCGTATTGGGGGATCAGCGGACGCAGGATTTTAACCAGCTCGGCGGAGTCCACGTTTTGTGCCGCCACTACCCGGGTCACCAGCTCTTCCGGCGCCACCGCTCCCAGGTCGCCCTGGGCGCCCGGGGTCTGTTTGCCGGTGGCATTCTGCTGGATGCGGATAACGTTGCCCGATGGCACCGCGGTAAAGTTGTGCAGGCGCAGCACGCTGAGGAACAGGGCGTAGACGCCGTCTTTATCCATCGGTGTGTCGGAGATCACCGTCACGCTGCCTTTCAGGCGCGGATCGATCACAAACGTCTTGCCGGTAATTTCCGCGACTTCAGAAACAAATTCATGAATGTCAGCGCCTTTAACGGTCATCCGCCAGGTTTTGGCTTTTTCCTGGGCCTGCAGGGGGGTGTACAGGGACACGGCAGCCAGGCTGAAGGCCAGCACCAGGATTCGATATTTAAATGTCTGCATCATTTGTTGTTCTAGGTTACTTCCCGTTCACTGGCAACAGCGCGTGCCGTCATTTCAGCGATACTGTGATGAAAAATCTGCGGCCTCCGCGCTGCACCTCAATGCGTGCGGAACCCTGCGCCAATATGTTCTCCAGCTCCAGCTGGTCTTGTTCTATATTCCCCACCTGTCTGCCGTTGACAGACATGATCACATCCCCGGGCTGCAGGCCGGTCTGCTGCAGATAGGCGGATTGTGCATTGCTGCCCAGGCGGTAGCCACCGCTTTCTGCGGTTTCTATGCCTAACTCGTCGAGGGTGCCTTCAGCGTCGTTCTGCAGCCGCTCCCGGTACTGATCCAGCGCGTCGGCCGGGGAGGACGGCGGTGCCGCAGCGGTGCCCGCGGCGTCAATTGCTGCGCCGCCGCCGTCGCCGTCCACCGTACTGTTACCGGGCTCGGCAATCTGTGCGCTGAATTGTTTTTTCGGAAACTTCAGAGTTTCCCTTGCACCCGCGCGGCTCAGAACGACCCGGTCCACCAGCACCTCAACCAGCTTGGCGTTGCCCGGGATGTTGGCGCCGATGCGGTACAGCAGCCCGCTTTTGCCGCGCTGGGCGATAATGGCGGAAGACTCTTCCTGCACATCCGCGACAAAGACGCTTTGCAGTTCCAGCGGCAGCCTGGTCTCCTGCGCCGGAGCCTCGGCTACCGCCACCTCCGGCGCTGCCCCCGCTTCGCCGAACAGATGTTTACCCAGAATCCAGTTAACGTTGCCGGTGGCTTTAGACCGCGACTCGCTGACCTGGGCGGGTTCGCTGACCGGTGCCGGTGCCGGGGTGGCAAAAAAAGTCCAGATGGTGGTGGCCAGCGTGTAGGCGATGCCGGCAATCAGCAGCCATCGTGCCGGTTCCACGCCTTTTGTCATTAAGTTGTTGGCCACTGAGTCGAAGGTCACTGCGTGTAAGTCCTTGTCAGCCGTAGACGTCCCGTGACCGGGCTGTCGGGCAAAATACTGTCTTGCACCAAATGTCTCTGCTTAGCCATTTTTGGCTTTGGTTACGGTCACACCGGGTTTCCCGGCTCCAATCTACCGCAGCTCCCTCAAGCTCGCGGTATTGTGACGATATGGTTATGCCACATCAATGTGTATCTATTGTGTAGATATGATCACCACTGATGCGACATTGTTCGGCAAACGTTTCCAAGTGTTGCAATCTGGTCTAACTGTTTGATTCTAAAGGAAATGGCTGCGTTAACCCATTTTAAAGGACTTGCTCCTCTACCTCCAATACCACAGCGTGATCCGGATCACTGCCGGGCCATGGGGTACGTAGCAACTTGGTAAACAATTTAGTCATGGCCACCCTGGCAAAGCCATTTTCGCTGAGACTGGCAATCAGCAGCGGGGTGCTGCCGCCTTTTTCGAACACGGTGGCCTGCGGCTGGTCATTGTCATTACGCTCAAGAAACGCTTCCAGCGGCGGCAAATCCACTTCGTGCAATATACCTGACAGCGTGTAACGAACCTTGCCGCCGCTCCATTCGATCCGCCCCTCGATATCAGTAAGCATACCGCTGTTGCTCACCAACATTCGCGTCGGGCTGATGGCAAAATCGCCGGACAAGACGATGTGATACACCTGCAGCCACTCGTTCAGCGGCACTGCGTCGCTGGTGCCTTCAACGCTGGCCAGATGGCCGTCAAAGCTGGTGCCGGCGGTGCCGCGCAGGTTGAAGTTGGGGTTCTGCAGGGTCCACTGATAGGTCGGGCTCAGACTCACCAGCGACAGCAGGTTGAGGTCCCAGGTGACCGCCGCGTCGATCTGCCCGCCGCTCTGGACCGGCGCGCTGAGTCTGCCCTGACCGCGCCACAGGGTGCCGCGCGGGTCTGTCATTTCCACCCCGGGGAGAGTATCCACGCCGCGCTCGATGATGCCGGCGGGCGCAAATGCGATGATGCAGATTAAAAAGACCAGCAGCCCCAGCAACAGGTAGCGCACGGTCAGGGCGCCACCAGCAACGTGCGGGCAATCGCCAGGTAGATCTCGCACAGCGGCGCCAGCTCGGCGACGCTGATACGCTCGTCTATTTTATGAATGGTGGCATTGGTGGGCCCCAGTTCGACAACCTCTACCGGCTCGCCGGGGCTGTCCGCCCAGGGCGCTATAAAACGTCCGTCGCTGGTGCCGCCGGAAGTGGAGAGTTCACATTGCAGGCCGGTGACGCTTGCAACCGCCCGGCTGACCGCTTCGGTCAGGGTACCGTTGCGGGTCAGAAACGGCAGGCCGGACAGTTCCCAGTCCAGGCTGTGATCCAGGTTAAAGGGAGCCAGCAACTCGTCCACCTTGGCGCGGATGCCCTCAGCGGTCTGTTCGGTGCTGAAGCGTAAGTTGAACAGCACATGCAGTTCACCGGGAATAACGTTGGTGGCACCGGTGCCGCCGTTGATATTGGAAATCTGCAGGCTGGTGGGCGGGTAATACTCGTTGCCGGCATCCCATTGATGACTGCTGAGGGCATGTAATGCGGCCATCGCCCGGTGAATCGGATTAACCGCGTCATCCGGATACGCAACATGCCCCTGCACGCCGCGCACCGTGAGACGGGCGTTAATCGAACCGCGCCGGCCGCAGCGCGCCACATCACCTAATTGTTGGCTGGAGCTGGGTTCACCGACAACGCAGAAATCCGGCTTGATGCCGCGCTGCTGCAGCTCGTCCACCACGTGGCGGGTGCCATGCAGGGCCGGGCCTTCCTCATCGCTGGTAATCAGGAAGCTCAGAGTGCCGCGCAATGCGTCCGCCCCGGAGTTAAGCCGTTCCGCCGCCACCACCATCGCCGCCAGACTGGATTTCATGTCAGCAGCGCCGCGGCCGCACAGCATGCCGTTTTCCACCCGCGGCTCGAAAGGCGGGAATTGCCACTGTTCCAGCGGACCGGTTGGGACTACATCAGTATGACCGGCGAACATCAGATGCCGCCCATTGCCGCCGAAATTGCGCGAAGCCCACAAATTTGTAACCTCGCCGGCGTTTATCGCCTCCACGCTGAATCCGGCCTGTTGCAGGCGCTGGCTGATGATCTGCTGGCAGCCGGCATCATCCGGAGTCACCGAAGGCTGAGCCATCAGTTGCTCAGCCAGTTGCAGCACTTCCGTTTGCGTATCAGTTGTGGGCATGCAAAGCGTCGTTCAACTCGATGGCCCTGCGGTTGGTGCGGCAGACCACCTCGCCGGTCTGACTGTTGCGGATGAACAACATGTCGGAACCGCCGGCCAGTTCCCGGGCCTTGACTTTGCGGATCTCCTCGCGGTTTTCATCCACTACGCTGACTACCGTGCCGGCGGTGATATAAAGGCCCGCTTCAATGGTGCAGCGGTCCCCCAACGGGATGCCGGTGCCGGCATTGGCGCCGATCAGGCAGTTTTTGCCCAGGGAGATAACAATTTCACCACCGCCGGACAGGGTCCCCATGGTGCTGGCGCTGCCGCCCAGGTCGGTGCCTTCGCCGATGGTCACCCCCTGGGAGATGCGGCCTTCAACCATGTTGGGGCCCAGCGCGCCGGCGTTGAAATTAACAAATCCCTCATGCATGACGGTGGTACCGTCTCCCAGGTAAGCGCCCAGCCGGATGCGGCTGGCGTCGGCAATACGCACGCCGCCGGGCATCACGTAGTTCACCATTTTGGGAAACTTGTCGACACTCATCACCTCCAAGTGTTCATCTTTAAGCCGGGCCCTCAGCAGACGCTGGTCCAGCTCCTGCAAATCCACCGGTCCAAGGTTGGTCCAGGCCAGATTGGGCAGATGGGCAAAAATGCCGTCGAGCTGCAGCGTATTCGGCAACGTCAGCCGATGGGACAGCAGGTGCAGCTTCAGATAGGCTTCCGCGGTGGAGGTGATGGCGGCATCGTCTGTCAGGTTCACGCAGGTCAGCGGCCGGTCGCTTTCCAGCAACCCGGCCGGGGCCAGCAGGTGCTCCGGATCCAAGCGGCTGACCGTTTCCGGGCTTATCGTGTGCGTGCCCGCGTCAAGCTGGGCACACAGCTCCGCCTGCGGCGCGGCAGGGTGCAGCAGCGGTTGAGGAAAGAAGCAATCCAGGGCTTCACCCTGACTGTTGTGGCTGGCCAGACCCAGGCCAAAAGCGAATACGTTGGACATATTTCCGGTTATCAGTGTTAGCGCGCGGCCATTCTACTACTTGCCCGCGCCAGTACCAGTGCGGGCAAATTCCGCCAGGCGCCGGGCGGCTTGCTCGCACTGTTCCAGCGGTGCGACCCAGGCGATGCGTACATGTCCGCTGCCTGGATTGACGCCGCCGTTATCCTGACCGGCACGGGCCAGGTAGCTGCCCGGCATAACGGTAACGTTCTGTTGCGCCAGCAGTTGCCTGCAGAATGTTTCGTCGTTGCT
The DNA here is from genome assembly GCA_028279305.1 of Pseudomonadales bacterium. GTDB lineage: Bacteria > Pseudomonadota > Gammaproteobacteria > Pseudomonadales > Azotimanducaceae > UBA4421. Next base: position 6,627 of record JANQOA010000198.1, on the reverse strand, counting down.
GCCCTCGGGCAACCGCAGCCAGTGAAAAAATCCACCGGCCGGCTGTTGCAGGGTGTACCAGGGGCTGAGAATTTTGCTTACGGCGGCAAATTTACGGCGGTACAGGTCCCGGTTTTCCCGCACATGCTGTTCGTCGGACCAGGCCAGCGCAGACACATGCTGGTGGTGTGCGCTCATGGCACAGCCGTGATAGGTACGGTACTTCAGATATTCGGCCATCAGTTCCGCATCCCCGGCGACAAAGCCGCTGCGCAGACCCGGCAGATTGGAACGCTTTGACAAACTGTGGAACACCACGCAGCGGCTGTGCCCCGGGTTGCCCATGGCCGCGCTTGCGCTCAACAGGCTGACCGGCACATTGCTGTCGTCAAAATAAATTTCCGAATAACACTCGTCCGAGGCGATGACAAATTTGTACTCATGCGCCATTTCGATGAGCTGCTGAAGCTGGCTTGCGGACATGATCTGCCCGGTGGGGTTGCCCGGTGAACACAGGTACACCAGTTCCGTGGCCGCCAGCACGTCTTCCGGCAGCGCGGCGAAATCCTGCTGGTAGCCTTGAGCCGGATCGTTATCCACAAAAACGGGCTCGGCGCCTGCCAGCAACGCCGCCCCTTCGTAGATCTGGTAGAACGGGTTGGGCATTAACACCTTGCTGCCGGCAGCGCCGCTTAGATGCGCCTGGGCAATGGAAAACAGCGCTTCACGGGTGCCGTTCACCGGCAATACCTGGGTTTCAGGGTCCACTACGGCGCCGAACCGCTGCGCAAGCCAGACCGCCGCAGCCTGGCGCAGTTCATCGCTGCCGCGGGTGGCGGGGTAGGTGGTGAGGAAGCCGGCCAGCGCGGCCTTGTCCGTCAGCGCCTGTAAAACAAACTCCGGCGGGGTGTGTTTGGGTTCGCCCAGGGACAGCGGGATATGGGTGTCGGGTCCCGCCGGTACAATGTCTTCGGTGAGACGGCGCAGTTTTTCAAACGGATAGTCGTGCAGACGGTCGAAGTAGGGATGGTTGATCACGGCGGTCAGGTCTGGCCCAGATGTTGGTCGATGCGCTGGCGGATGGTATGGGTCAGGTCATAAGCCGCCTCACCCGTGGCCACGGCGCGGCCCCGCTTGTCCTGAATCACAAACGTATCTTCCACCCGTTCCCCCAGGGTGGTGATTTTGGCGGACAGCAGACGCAGTTCCAGCTCGATGAACATGGCACCGATGGTGGCCAGCAGGCCCGGCCGGTCGCTGGCGAGGATGGTCAACGTGGAGGCTTCACCGTCCGCGGTAGGCTGCAGGTTAACTTTGGTGGCATGCACCAGTTCCCGCTGCTGGCGGGACAGGCGTTTTCTGGGCTGTTTTTTCAACCCCTGGGGCGCCTGCAGGGCTTTCACCAGCCCTTGCTGGATGCGCTCGCGGATGGGTGCGTCAAACGGCAGGGCGTTGCCTTCTTTGTCAAGCACGGTGTAAGTGTCGAAACACATGCCGTTGGCGCTGGTGTGGACCACAGCGTCCACCACGGATACGTCAAAGGCGCCTAATGCCACCACCGAGTTGGCAAACAGGTTCGGTTTATCCTTGGCATAGACGTAAATCCGGGTGGCCCCCTGGGCGGCCAGGTCACCCTGGGTGTTATTGATATAAACCAGGGGCACATCTTCTTTATAGTTGTCCAGCAGGTGGGCGCTGAGCTGGGCAATCTGCGGCGGCGTGTGGCGCAGAAAAAAGTCGTCACCCAGATTATCCCAGAGATTTTCCACCTGCCGCGGTTCGCAGGCCCCCGGCAAGCGGTCCTGCCGCTCCTGCAGCCACTCCATGGCGCGTTCCTTGTAAGCGTGTACGGTGGCGGCTTTATCCGCCGGGGATTCCAGGCCGCGGCGCAGCACCTTACGCGCTTCTTTGTACAGGGTGTGGAGCAGGGTGGCGCGCCAGGAGTTCCACAAGGTTGGGTTAGTGGCGGTAATGTCCGCGGCCGTTAATGCGTACAGATAATCGAGGCGCATCTCGGACTTTACTTCAGCGGCAAAGCGGTGCACCACGTCCGGGTCGTAGATGTCCTGCCGTTGGGCCACAGCGGACATGTGCAGGTGTTTTTTTACCAGCCAGCACACCAGGTCCGTATCCGCCTGGTTCAGCTGGTGGCGTTTACAGAATGCTTCAGCGTCCACCGCGCCCAGCACGCTGTGGTCACCGCCGCGGCCTTTGCCGATGTCGTGAAACAGGCCGGCGATATACAGCAACTCGATCTTCGGCACGTTGTGCACACAATGAAAGGCCACCGGGTAGCGCTCCCGGCTGGAGCGGTAGCGGAAGCGCCGCATGTTGCGGATGACAGCCATGGTATGCGCATCCACGGTGTAGATATGGAACATATCATGCTGCATCTGCCCGATGATTCTGCCGTACTCGGGAATGTAGCGGCCCAGCAGTCCGTAGCGGCGCATGCGCGTCAATTGCGAGACCAGAGTATAAGGTGCCTTCAGCAGGTCGAGGAACAGCTGGGTGTGCGCCGGATTGTTGCGGAAGGTGTCGTTGATAAGATCCAGGTTTTCGCGGATCAGGCGGATAGTGGACACCCGCACCCCGGCGATATCGTTGCGGTTGGCCATCAGCACAAACATTTCCAGGATCTGCGAGGGCTGCCGGGTAAAGGTCTCCGGATTGCGGGCTTCCATGTAGTTGTCCCGCAGTTGGAAGCGCTCGTTGATTTCCACCACCCGCGCCCGTTTGCGGCCCAGCACTGCTTCCTTGAAGTATTGAATCAGCACGTCGTTGACTTCGGTTAACGCCAGCACATGCCGGTAGTAGTGGTGCATGAACCGCTCCACGCCGAGCTGCGCATCGGTGTCTACAAACCCCAGCCGCTGGGAGAGCTCACGCTGGTGGCTGAATTGCAGATGGTCTTCCTTGCGGCCGGCCACCAGATGCAAACCGAACCGCACCCACCAGATAAACCGTTTGCCCTCCACCAGCCAGCGTTTTTCGGTGGCCGTGAGCACGTCGAGTTCCACCAGCCGCTCCGCATCGCTGGTGCCGAACTGCCGGTTACACAACCACAAAGCCGTGTGGATATCGCGCAAGCCGCCGGGCGAGGTTTTAACGTTGGGTTCCAGGTTGTATTCGATATCGTCGTAGTGTTTGTGCCGCTGCACCTGCTCCTGTTGCTTGGCGGCAAAGAACTTTGCGATAGGCCACAGCCGGCTGCTGCCCATGGCTTTGTCGACTTTGCCCACCAGGGTCCTATCGCCGGTCAGGAAACGCCGCTCGAACAGGGCGGTGGCCACGGTGATGTCGTTCTTGGCTTCATCCCGGCAGGCCTTGGGGGTGCGCACGCTGTGCCCGACTTCGATGTTTAGATCAAACACACTCTGCAGGAACAGCTCAATCTGGCGGCGGAACTTGACCGGCTTGCCGGCCACCACCAGCAGATCGATATCCGAACCCGGATGCAGCTCCTGCCGCCCGTAGCCGCCGACGGCATACAGCGCCACCTCGCATTCCGCGCTGAACTGCTGCGCAAACAGATCAATGATCAGCTCATCGGTACCGTTACTGAGTGCCGCTAACAGTTCTTCTATCGGGTCGTTGCGCCAATAGCGGGCCGCCAGTTCGTTGTGCAGCTCAGCCAGCTGAGCGCGATACCCGGCGGTATCGCCGGCAGCTAGTTGCTGCACACGCGTTCTTCTTCGCGCAGGGTGAATATTTCACAGCCGTCCGCGGTGACCATAAGGGTATGTTCCCACTGGGCTGACATTTTGTGATCCTTGGTGACCGCGGTCCACTGGTCGGGCAGTACCTTGATGTGGCGCTTGCCGGCGTTAATCATGGGTTCAATGGTAAAGCTCATGCCTTCTTCCAGGCGCACGCCGGAGCCTTTGCGGCCGTAGTGCAGAACCTGGGGGGCATCGTGAAAAATTCTACCGATGCCATGACCGCAGAACTCGCGTACGACGCTGAAACGGTTGGCTTCAGCATGCTTCTGGATCGCATAACCGATATCACCCAGATAAGCTCCGGCACGTACCGCTTCTATGCCGCGGTACAGGCATTCCTGGGTGATTTTGACCAGCCGTTTGGCCAGCACCGAGGCTTCCCCGGCAAAAAACATTTTGCTGGTGTCACCGTGGTAGCCGTCTTTTATCACGGTAATGTCGATATTCAATACGTCACCGGACTTCAACTTTTTACTCGGCGTGGGAATACCGTGGCACACCACATGGTTGACCGACGTGCAAATCGACTTGGGAAAGGGCATCTGGTTGCCGCCGCCGCCGTAGTTTAACGGTGCGGGTATACAATGGAGTTCATCGACTATGTAGCTGTGGCAGATCTGGTCGAGTTCCTCGGTGGTCACGCCGGGTTGTACGTAGGGTCCAATCATATCCAGCACGCTGGCGGCGGCGCTTCCGGCCGCGCGCATGCCGTCCAGATCCGCCGCCGAGTCGACCATTGCAACCATGTAAAGAAATCCGTTTTGCAAGACAATCGATTATGGTATAAAGCGCCCCGCCGCGCGGCAATGGTTATTTGATCTTCAGTCTGTTGTTCTACAGCCGTTGTTCTAAAAAAGGTGCGGCCTGTAACTATTTGATAAATCGGCCGGTTTCGACACAAATCCTCGGGTGCCGCAGTAGCGGTTGGCATTTGGGAAGCGCGGCTCAGTTAACCAACCCGGAGACCTATCTATGAGCGTAACCATGCGAGATATGCTGGCGGCCGGCGTACACTTCGGTCACCAGACCCGTTTTTGGAACCCCAAGATGGCACCTTATATATTTGGTGCCCGTAACAAGATTCACATCATCAACCTGGAAAACACGCTGCCGGCGTTTAATACCGCGCTGGAGCAGATTCAGGCGCTCGGCCGCCGCGGCCACAAGGTACTGTTTGTCGGCACCAAGCGGGCGGCAGCCAAGGTGATTGCCGAACAGGCATCGCGGGTGGGCATGCCTTATGTCGACCAACGCTGGCTGGGCGGCATGCTGACCAACTACAAAACCATCAGGCAGTCTATCCGCCGCCTGCAGGATCTGGAAAAACAATCGGAAGACGGCACCTTTGAGCTGCTGCCGAAGAAAGAAGCCCTGCAACGTACCCGCATGATGCAGAAGCTGCACGCCAGTCTGGGGGGCATCAAAGACATGGGCGGGTTGCCGGACGCTATTTTTGTGGTTGATGTCCAGCACGAGCATATTGCCGTGAGTGAAGCCAACAAGCTGGGTATCCCGGTGTTCGGCATTGTCGACAGCAACAGCGACCCGGACGGCGTCGATTACGTAATCCCGGGCAACGACGATGCCATCCGCGCCATCCGCCTGTATGTGACCGCGGTGGCGGACGCGGTGGCGGTGGGCCAGAGCCAGGCGTCGCTGCAGGTGGATCCCGAAGAATTTGTCGAAGTGGATGAAAACGCCGCGGGTGCCGCGGCGCCGGTGGCGGAAATATCGGAAGGCGTGCGCGCCACCGTGGATCAGGCTTTTGCCGCTGAAGAAGCAGCAGAACCCGCTGCCGCGGCTGACGATGAAGCCGCAGCGCCGGCAGACGACGGCAAAACCGGCAATCCGGATTCTTAACCACAGGCTAGATCAGACAGGAGCAATCGATAATGGCAATTACCGCCGCAATGGTGAAAGAACTGCGCGAGCGTACCGGCCTGGGCATGATGGACTGCAAGAAAGCGTTGCAGCAGACCGATGGCGACATGGAAAAGGCCATTGAAGAACTGCGCAAGTCCAGCGCGCTGAAAGCGGCCAAGAAATCCGGGCGTACCACCGCTGATGGCCTGCTGGCCGTCAAAGTGGCGGATGACGGCAGCAGGGGCGCGATCGTGGAAGTAAACATCGAAACCGACTTTGCCGCCAAAAACGAAAAATTTATCGCCTTTGTCGGCAAGACCCTGGATCTGGTTTTTACTTCGGCGGACGGTGACCTGCAGCAATTGCTGGCGGACGGCCTGGACGCGGAACGGGAGACCCTGGTGCAGGAGATCGGCGAGAATATAACCGTGCGGCGGGCGAAACTGCTGACTTCCGCCAGCGGCGGCATCAGCAGCTACCTGCATGGCGACAGCCGCAAAGGTGCGTTGGTGAGTCTGTCAGCCAACGCCGCGGAAACCGGCCGTGACATAGCCATGCACGTCACCGCGCTGAGTCCGATGGTGGTGAAGGGTGAAGATGTCCCTGCCGCGGTGCTGGACAAAGAGCGGGAGATTTACCTGACCCAGGCCCAGGACAGCGGCAAGCCGGAAGACATTGTTGCCAAGATGGTTGAGGGCCGGGTGCGGAAATTCCTTGCTGAGGTGAGCCTGGTGGACCAGCCGTTTGTTAAAGATCCCAACCAGAAAGTTGGCGCGCTGGCCAAAGCCGCCGGCGCTGAGGTGGTTGAATTTGTGCGCTTTGAAGTGGGTGAGGGCATAGAGGTTGAAGAAGCTGACTTTGCCGCTGAAGTAGCGGCGCAACTCGAAGGGTAAGCGGCGCGTTTTGACGTCTTTGTTGTTAAAGCTGAGCGGTGAAGCGCTGGGCGGCGACAGTGGGTTCGGCATTGAACCGCAGGTGGTTGAGCGGATTTGCGCGGATATCGGGGCGCTCAAAGCGGCCGGAGTAAAGTTGTCGCTGGTGCTTGGCGGCGCCAATATCTTCC
>JANQOA010000122.1 GCA_028279305.1 Pseudomonadales bacterium | reverse complement strand
AGATTGATCCGGTTTCCCGGGCGGCCCGGCTTCAGGCGGGTGTGTTCGGCCCCGACCTCGAAAACGCGCTACGCCCGGAGGGACTGACGCTACGGCATTTTCCGCAGAGCTTCCCCTGGTCCACGGTCGGCGGCTGGGTGGCCACCCGCTCCGGAGGCCACTACGCCACCAACCACACCCACATCGACGACTTTGTTGAGTCCACCCGCATGTTGACCCCGCAGGGTTGGTGGGAGTCCCGGCGCCTGCCCGGCAGCGGCGCGGGTCCCAGTCCCGACCGCATGGTTATCGGCTCCGAGGGTATTCTCGGGGTAATCTCCAGCGTCTGGCTGCGCCTGCAGAAGCGCCCGGTGTTCCGCGCCACCGCCGGGGTGGTCTTCCCAACCTGGGCGGAAGGCTACGAAGCCACCCGGCACATTGTGCAGGCGAAATTATGGCCGGCTAACCTGCGTTTGCTGGACCCGTCCGAAGCGGAAGCCAGCGCCGGGCTGGACGGCCGGCAGAGTCTGCTGATTATCGGTTTTGAGTCTGCTGACGTGCCTCAAGGTGCTTTCATCAAAGAAGCCGTACGGATTGCCCGGGACTGCGGCGGCGGTATCGACGATGAGGCCATCCGCGTGGATGACGGTACCGGCAAAGCCACCGGCCGGGAAGGCGCGGTAGGCGCCTGGCGGCAATCGTTTATCGGTGTTAACGCCGGCGTCAGCAATGGCCTGGGCTTGTTGGCAGACACCTTTGAAACCGCCATCACCTGGGACAAATGGCCGGCTTTTGACGCGCATGTGCGTGACAAGGTGGGGGCGGCGCTGCGTGAAACTCTGGGGGACGGCGCCCGCCTGTCCTGCCGTTTTACCCATGTCTATCCGGACGGGCCGGCACCCTATTACAGTTTTTCCGGCGTTGCCCAACCCGGCGGTGAAGCGGAAATGTGGCAACACATTAAAGATACCGCCACTCAGGCGCTCATCGATGCCGGCGGCACTTCCACCCATCACCACGCGGTAGGCCGCATGCACCGGCCGGGTTACGATCAACAGGTGCCGGCACCGTTCCAGGCCGGGCTGCGGGCCATGAAAAAAGCCCTGGACCCCAAGGGTATACTCAATCCGGGAGTGCTGATCGACTGAAGCAGTCCATAGTTCGTAAACCCGCATGCAGCCCGCATACAGGAGGGAAATCACAACCTTCGGTTTTACCGATGACTCAGCGCGCAAAGTATGACTAGTGCCTGGCTTTGTAAACGCTAAGGTAGGCTCATTATTCACCAGGAGTGACCGATGAGTACCGAAACTCAGCTGAACCCCGGCGGGCAGACCAATACCGCGGGTACCGCAACCGCCCAACATGGGGTGCTGCGCAATACTTACCGCCTGCTTTCCCTGACCCTGGCCTTCAGCGCCGTCACGGCGGTGACATCCGCCGCGCTGCAGCTTCCCCATCCCGGCCTGCTGCTGACCCTGGCCGGCTACTTCGGCCTGCTGTTTCTAACCAGCTACCTGCGCAACAGCGCTTGGGGGCTGGCCAGTGTGTTCGCCTTAACGGGTTTCATGGGTTACACCCTGGGGCCCATTCTGAGTGCTTACCTCAGCCTGCCTAACGGCCCTGCCCTGGTGGCCACCGCCATGGGTGTTACCGGCGTTGTTTTTCTCGGCTTGTCAGCCTACGCCCGGTCGGACCGCGCCCCCGACATGTTAAGGTTCGGCACCTTTCTGTTTGTCGGCATTCTGGCCGCTTTCGGCCTGGGCCTGGCGGCCATATTCTTCAGCCTGCCGGCACTGTCGCTGGCGGTGTCCGGCTTGTTTGTCATGCTGATGTGCGGCTTGATCATGTACGAAACACAGAACATCGTGCGCGGCGGTGAGACCAACTACATCATGGCAACCGTGACTTTGTTTGTGGCGGTCTTCAACCTGTTTACCAGCTTGTTACACCTGCTGGGCTTCATGGGCGACGAAGCCTAGCGGTCAACCGCGCCGCCCGCATGCAGGGCATGCGGGCGGCTTTTTTAATATGTCCAACCCATCAAGCCTGGCAGCCCCACTGGATGCTGCATCCCCCCTGAAGTCACCCCGCTACCGGGCCTACGTGCTGGGCATGCTGGTTGTGGTGTATGTATTCAACTTTCTCGACCGGCAGATTGTTACCATTCTGGCGGAGCCGATTAAAAACGACCTGGGCTTGAACGACACCCAGATTGGCCTGATGACCGGCCTGGCGTTTGCCATCTTCTACACGGTGCTGGGTATTCCAATCGCGCGCCTGGCGGACCGTGCCAACCGGGTCTCCATAATCTCCATCGCCCTGGTCGTCTGGAGCGGCATGACGGCCCTGTGCGGGTTCGCGCAGAATTTTGTGCAGATTCTAGCCGCCAGAATCGGCGTGGGGGTGGGTGAGGCCGGTTGTTCACCGCCCGCACACTCGCTGATCGCAGACTATTTCCCACCCGAAAAACGCGCCTCTGCGCTGTCCATCTACGCGCTGGGGATCCCCATCGGCAGTATTCTGGGCTTACTGGCGGGCGGCTGGATTGCTGAACTTTACGGCTGGCGCATGGCATTTTTTATTGTCGGCGTGCCCGGCATCCTGCTGGCGGTGGTGGTTAAGCTTACCCTGCGCGAGCCGCTGCGCGGCATGTCCGACAGCAGCCCTGCGGCCGCCGCTGAGCAACCGCCCCTGGGTGAGGCGTTGCGCACCCTGTTGCGCAGCAAAACCATGGTGCATCTGGCCATGGGCGGCGCGCTGACGTCTTTTGTCGGTTACGGCCTGGGCCAGTGGCTGCCCGCTTTTTTCATGCGCGTACACGAAATGGGGATCGCTGAAACCGCAACCTATCTGGGGCTGGTGTTGGGTGTGGCCAGCGCCGTGGGTACATTTCTGGGCGGCGCCATTGCCGACCGTCTGGCGTTGCGGGACCGCCGCTGGTACAGCTGGTTGCCGGCTACCGGCGTGCTGATCGCTTTTCCCTTTTTTGTGGCGGCCATGCTGTCCGGTAACCCGTATCTGGCCATTGCCATCCTCGTCACCCCCAGCGTGCTCAATTCGCTGTGGCTGGGCCCCGCTTTCGGCACCATCCAGAACCTGGCGCCCATGCGCATGCGCGCCATTGCGTCCGCGGTCATGTTGTTCATCCTCAACATTATCGGCCTTGGTTTGGGGCCGTTTCTGGTCGGCTTCTTGAGCGACCTGCTCAGCGCCTCCATGGGTACCGACGGGCTGCGTTACGCCATCCTCATTTCCACAGGGGTCTACTTCTGGGCCGGCGCCCACTTCCTGCTGGCAGGACGCAACATACGCCGCGACCTGGACGCCGCCAACACCGGCGACTGAAGCCAGTCCGCCGCGGCATGCAGATGGGCTGCATCAAAGGTCAGAAATAGAAGGGTCAGAAATAGAAGGGCAAGAAATATGAGGGCAAGACAAGGGCCAAGACAAATGGGTTGGTGCTAAAATTTTTTGGGGGGGAGCATTGGCGGCCCGGCGGCAAAGCCGGGCCGGGCATAAAGGGTAACCGGGCTAGACGAACAAGTTGACTCCGGCGATACCCAAAGCCAGGGCGCCGCAGACAACAAAAATCAGGCCGGTGCCGGCAATCACGGATTTGAACGGGTCTTCAAGCCAGGTACTCATTGGAGGATCCTCTGTAGTTAAGTGTAACGGCGCGTATGGTGCGGTTTCCGCCCGCCGGCCACTAGCTGTTTCTAGCTCAGAGACTCATCGGGAAAAATGGGGTGTTGGCGGGTACCGCGCCGCGGTCAGCGCGACCGGCTGGCGGCGCTGAAATTCTGCCAGGCAATCAGCAAAGCCGGTATCAGCCCCACTGCCACAATTAACAGCGCCGCGCTTGAGGCTTCAGCTATGCGTTCGTCCGAAGCCAGCCGGTACGTCCGGGTGGCCAGGGTTTCGAAGTTAAACGGGCGCAGAATCAAAGTAGCAGGCAGTTCTTTGACCACATCGACAAACACCAGCAGCAAAGCGGTGAGAATGGTGGGGGTCATGATCGGCAGGTGAATGGCGGTTAATATACGCAACGGTTTAGCGCCGAGACTGCGCGCCGCCGCATCATAGTGGCTGTGGATGCGGGCCATGCCGCCCTCACAACTGTTATATGCAACGGTAAGAAAACGCGCCAGATAAACAAAAATCAGCGCCGCGGCGGAGCCGGTAAGCAACAACCCCGCCGGCAGGCCGAGCAACGGGTTGACATGTTCAGCCAGCCACTTATCCACACCGGTCAGCGGTGCAATCAAACCCACCGCCAGCACCATGCCCGGCACCGCATACCCCAACGTGGCCAGCCGCACACTGATGGTCAGCAGCCTGCTGCCGGCACCCTGATGGTGGCGCACCGCGTATGCGAGCCAGACCGCGCAGACTGCCGCTGCCGCGGAGGCAATGGCGGCAACGGTTATACTGTTGGTGATAAAGCCGATAAAGCGCGGCCCCATTAGCGGATCACCCACGGTGACGGCGTGCCAGCACAGCACCACCGCAGGCAGGCCGAAGCCCAGCACAAACGGCAGCAGGCAGACCAGCAGACAGACAAGGCCGCGCACCCCGCGGTGTCGGCGCCGGGGCGCCGCATAGTTCCGGGATACCGGATTCGCATAAGAGCCGCGCCGCGCAATCTGCTCGAACACCACCAGCACCGCCACCACCAGAAACAGCCAGCCCGCCAGTTGCATGGCGGCCTGATGTTCACCCTGCGCGTACCAGGTGCGGAAAATTCCATTGGTCAGGGTCGGCACGCCGAAAAAGTCCACAACTCCAAAATCAGCCGCGCTTTCCATCAACGCCAGCGCCATGCCGCCGGCAATGGCGGGCCGGGCATGGGGCAGGGCAACGCGGAAAAACGCCCGCCCCGAACCCGCGCCCAGGGTCCGGGCAGCTTCCGCCAGAGGCTGGGCCTGCTGGCTGAAAGCGTTAAACGCAAACAGGTAGATGTAGGGATACAGCGTGGCGCTGAGCACAAAGGCCGCCCCCGGCAGGGAACGCACCGACGGCAGAGCGGAAGCGGCAAGCCCCCACTCCCGCAGCAGGCTTTGCAACGGACCGGTAAACGACAACAGGTCTGCATACGCATATGCCACCACATACGCGGGCGCTGCTATGGGAACCAATAACAACCATGACAGCCAGCGGCGGCCGGGAAACTCCCGGGTGGCAACCAGCCATGCCGTGCTTACGCCGAACAGCGTCGCCAGCACCGCCACCATCAACAGCAGGCCAACGGTGTTGCCGATATATTCCAGCAGCACCGACTCGCGCAGATGTTGCCAGACCTCGGTACTGGGGCTGACAAAGGTGAGCAGGATGGCAATGATGGGCACCGCAATGGGCAGGGCTATAAGCACCGCGCCGGCGGTCCAGACAGAAGGCAGGTGCAACCGGCTTGAAGGTTTTGCCGCAATTACGGTGGTACGGGTTGTCATACGCTGCCATTCTACGCTAAAACTCGCGCTCCCAATTTCTCTTAAGGCAGGTGCCCGTCAAGATGCTGGAGCTGGAGTCCATCCACCATCACTTTGCCGCGACCAAAGTTCTGAACGGAATCAACCTGACGGTTGCCGCAGGCGAGATTGTCTGCCTGTTGGGGGCATCAGGCAGCGGTAAAAGCACTTTGCTGCGCGTGGTTGCGGGCTTGGAGCCGCTGCAGGACGGCGTCATCAGGTTCAACCGCCGCACCTTGGCGCAACCCGGCGCGGAACCGCCGGCTGAGGCGCGCAACTTTGGCCTGGTGTTTCAGGACCACGTTCTGTTTCCGCACATGACCATTGCTGAGAACGTCGGCTTCGGCTTGCATAGCCTGGCGGCGGACGAACGTGCTCAGCGGGTACAGCAGCAGCTGAACAGCGTCGGTTTAGCGGCTTACGGGGAACGCTACCCGCACACTCTGTCCGGCGGGCAGCAGCAGCGGGTGGCGCTGGCAAGAGCGCTGGCACCGCGGCCCGGACTGATGCTGCTGGATGAGCCCTTTGCCAGTGTCGACAGCACCCTGCGGCGCCGGCTGCGCGAGGATACCCGCCGGGCGTTGCGCGCCGCCAACGTACCCGCCATTGTTGTCACCCATGATGCCCAGGAAGCCATGGAACTGGCGGACCGCATTGCCGTGATCGGCGCGGGCAGCATAGTGCAGACCGGGACACCTCAACAGGTCTGGCAACAACCCGTGGACCGTTTTGTCGCCGAGCTGTTTGCCGATACCGATGCCATCCGCGGCGAGGCCGGCAGCGACGCTGTGATCACCGCCTTCGGGCCAGTGCCGCTGCCGGCTGCACCAGCCCCGGCGGGCACCCCCTGTGAGGTGATTGTGCGCCGCCGCGCCGTGCATCTGCAGCCGGCTGCGGATACCGGCATAACCGTGGAAGATATCCGTTTCCTCGGCGAGCGCTATCTGATTATCCTGCGCGCCGGAGGCCAGCATCTGCGCGCTGACACCGCCAACCCTCCGCCGCTGCAACCCGGTGACAGCGTCGCCGTGAATTTTGACTACGGGGACATACTCGTGTACTTTGCCGATCACCAATGAGAATAATTCTCAATTAGAAAACATTCATGAAACAAGCACGACTAGCCCTGCTCTGCATGCTCGCGGCAGCCGCAACACCCGGCGCGGCATCCGCGGAAGTGGTGAACATCTATTCCGCCCGCCACTACGATACTGACAATGTGCTGTACGAACGGTTTACCGAACAAACGGGCATTGACGTTAATCTGATTGAAGGCGGCAGCGATGCGCTGATACAGCGCATTGTCAACGAGGGTAAATACTCGCCGGCTGACATACTCATCACCGTGGATGCCGGGCGCTTGTGGCGCGCGCAGAACAACGGCGTTTTCCAGCCGATACAATCCGAAGTGTTAAGCCGGCGCATTCCGGCAAACCTGCGTGAACCCGGCGGCCACTGGTTTGGACTGTCAAAGCGGGCGCGTGTGATTGTATACAACCGCAGCAACCCCCTGCCCATCAACGTAACCTCTTACGAGCAACTTGCGGACCCGGCGCTGCAGGACATGATCTGCATGCGCAGCTCATCTAACATTTACAATTTGTCGTTGCTGGCCTCCATGATTGACGCCCATGGCACCGACCAGGCACAGGACTGGGCCAGCGGCGTTGTCGACAATTTTGCCCGCAATGCCCAGGGCAACGACACCAGCAACCTCACCGCGGTAGCGTCCGGCGAATGCGGCCTGACCATTGCCAACACCTACTACATGGGCCGCTGGTTGGCCGGCGGCAATGCCGCAAACAAGCGGATCATGCAGCAACTGGCGGTTGTCTTTCCAAACCAGGACGGGCGCGGCACCCATGTCAACGTCAGCGGCGCCGGGGTCACCCGGTTTGCGCCCAACAAAGCTAACGCGGTGAAGTTCATCGAGTACCTGGCCGGTGATTTTGCGCAGAAGATCTTTGCTGAAGGCAACAATGAGTATCCGGTGGCCGGCCAGACCACCGGCCCCATCACCCAATTGGGCGCGGACTTCAAGGAAGACCCGATTAACGCCGCCCTGCTGGGCAAGAACCAGGCCCAGGCGGTACAGATCTACGATAAAGCAGGATGGCGGTAACAGGGTGGTGTTTCAGTCCGCCCACATTCTGAGCAGATTGTTACGGACAAATTTCAGCCGCATCAGCGTTTCGCTGGCTGACACTGTGGCGTCTTCCATGCCGTGGGCGGCGTCGTTCAATTCATACAGCAGTTGCCGCTGGGCGCTGGACTTGATGCGGCTTTGCACCCAGCCTACGGCGGTCAGGCGTACGCCGCCGGTTACCGGCAGCACAGCATGCAGATGATCACTGGGATAAACGATGGCGCACCCCGCCGGCAGCTTGATGGCCTGACTGCCGGACGGTGTGCTAAGTTCCAGTTCCCCGCCCTGGTAGCTGTCCGGCTGAGAGAGAAACAGCGTAAAAGACAGGTCCGTACGCACGCCGTCGATAAAGGCATCATCAAAATGGTTGCCGTACTGCATGCCGGGCTCATAGCGGCTGATCATGATGCGCCCCAACTTGGCCGGAACGGCAAAACTCTGAAATACACTGTGCTTCAGAAGATCTTCCCGTACCTGTTGCACAATGCGCACCACTTCGGGTTTGGCGTGCAGGGCCTGCAGGTTCTGCTTCTGGGTTTTAGCCAGGCGGCCCGCGGTGCGGCTGCCGGTTTCATACAGCTCTTCGTTCTGCAGCGCTTTCACAAACGCGCCCACGTGGGCGGAACTTAATACATTTTCCAAGAAAACAATCATGACAGACAGTATACAGACCTCAGAAAAAAACAGCTTCCGATGGCGAACCGTATCTGTGCTGGGCGCGGCAACCTGGTTGGTTACTACCCAACTATCCGGTTGCGCCAGCCTTGGCGGAGGAGAAGGCGAGGGTGAAGGCGGTGAAGGAGAAGGTGAAGGCGTGCTGACCCAGCCTCTGCTCGGCGGCGAAGGAGAAGGCGGTGAGGGTGCAGGCGGAGAAGGTGAAGGTGGTGAAGGCGGAGAAGGTGAAGGTGAAGGTGGCGAGGGTGAAGGTGAAGGCGCCGCCGGTGAAGGCGAAGGCGGTGCTACTGCCGCAGCGGACTTTGATGCTGACGACGTCGCTTACCTGACCCAGTTGAGCCTGATCCGGGGCCACCTGGCGGTGGGTTATGCGCTGTACACCAACGGCATGCCCGGGCTGGCCGAAACCCATATGAAACACCCGAGGGAAGAAATTTATGCCAGCGTTGCGCCGTCGTTCAAGAGCCGCGGCTGCAGCGGCTTCGGCGACAACTTGACCGCGCTGACCGCGGTGGTCAGCCAGCGCAAGCATCAGGCGGAAGTGGACGCCGCTTACGCCGATCTCACCGCCGCTGTTGCAGCCTGTGAACAGGGTGCGGCCGCAAACGACCCCAAGGTGGCGGCCAAGGTTATCGAGAACCTTCTGCGCACCGCGGGCATTGAATACGACATCGGCATTGTTGAAGGCGCGGTTAACAATCTGCATGAGTATCAGGACGCCTGGGGGTTCACTCAGGTGGCGGATACCTGGGCCCGCTCCCGGGCATTTGCCGCCGACCCCAAGGCTACCGCCGTGGCCGGTCAGCTGCAGGATATTATTGCCGGTCTGGCGGGCATGTGGCCGTCGCTGGATCCCCAGGGGCCCGTGAACAGCCAGGGCGCGCAACTGTTTGGCGCAGCGGCACAGGTGCAGGTCGCTGCGTTTAATCTGAGCCGTTAGAGGCGGCGTCAGAACTGCCAGCGTAAACCCAGGGACGGCACCAGCGGCAGCAACTTCTCCCCGGTGGGGATAAGCTGATAGCCGCTGTCATCCGTGTCTTCCACCTCAAATTCAATGCCGCCGATATTGTGCCGGGACAGCGCGTTGGTGACCTCCACAAAGGCGGTCAGGCTCTGGCGCGGCCACTGCCAGGTACGGCTCACCTGCACATCCAGGCTCAGGTAATCACGCAGCCGCGTGTCATTACGCGTAAACGCCACGGTGCCGCCGAGATCCGTCATTGCCGGCAGGGAGGTGGTGCGCCAGCCGTCGTGCCAGATCAGTGCAGCGCCGGCTTTCCAGCGGCGCCCGTCATAGCTTAATCCCGCTGCAATGCTATGACCCTGGTCCCAGGTGCGCGGCACCCACTCCCCGTCCACCCGGTCTTCAGCCTTGGAGCGGGTATATGACAGCCACGCCAGCAGGTGTTCCCCGGGGTCGTACTTTACCGTTACCTCCACGCCGCGTACCCGCGCTTCAGCGGGGATAACCGCGATACGGTCGGAAGCAAGCTCCGGCAACAGCACCAGGGGATTAAACAGATTTTCAAAACGCCGCTTCGGATCTTCAATGCGTTTGTAAAAAACTTCACTGCGCACAGCAAAACCCCTGGGTAACGACCAATACCAGCTGAGCGAAGCCAGATCCGAATGCTGCGGCGCCTGAAACCTGGTTTGCCCGTCGCCGATCTGCAGTTCATGAATGGCTTCGGGCTGATAAAAGCGCCCCAGCGAAAATCTGAATTCTGAATGGGAGGATGCCTTCCACCTGGCGCTCACTCGGGGTGAAACGTGATTGTCACCGGAACCCAGGCCGTAAGACTGATAGTCCCAGCGCAGCCCGCCCTCCAGGGACAGGCCTGCCGCCACCTCACCGCGCAGGGAGAAAAAGATCCCGCCGCTGCTGCCGCCGGGCCGCAACCTGTAGCTGCGGGACTCATTCAGCTGTGTGCCTAACAAGTCTGCCAACAGACCCCGCTGAATCTGCCCGGCATAATCATACTCGCCGTCGTAGCGGGTGACTTTGGCGCCAAATTCGGCCATGGCCCGGTCACCCAGCCGGTAGCGGAATTCCTGACCCAGACTGATAATGGAAAACGCCCGTTCGTCCAGCACGTCAGCGCGGCCGTTGTCCAGGTCTTCGTCCACCAGGAATCCATCACGCTGGTGGGAAACTTCACCAAAATACAGCAGCGTGCTGCCTTCAAGATGTTCACTCCAGTTCCGGTGGAGTTGCGCCCAACCGTACAGATTACGGTACTCCGAGGAGGCAATTTCACCGTCAACGTCAAAGTCGCGCAGCTCAACATCGTCGTTGTAGGCAATCAAGCCCAGATCCAGCTCCGCGCCGGAATCCAGCTGATAGCGGAACTGCGCATAAGCGTCCGCATAAGAGGGTTCCCCCACCGAGCTGTTAATCTGCCTGGTGACCAGATCCAGGTTGCCCCTTCTGGCTGATACCACCCAGTGCCGCCGCTCATTGCCGCCATGCAGCAGCACACCGGTGTTCAGAAAACTCAGCGCCAGTTCACCGCGGCCCTCACCCGGCGGCGCGTGAGTGGCAATATCCATAACCCCGCTCATACGATCGCCGTAACGGGCCGGGAAACCACCCGTGTAAACATCAATTGAGTCGATTACGCTGGGATTAAAGCTGGAAAACACGCTCTGGAAATCGCGCAAATGAAAAGGCTCCAGCAACTCCAGGTTGTTAAACAGCACCAGCACTTCGTCCTGCAGCCCACCCCGGATATGCGGTTTGGCGGACACCCCTACGGTGGCCATGCCCGGCAGATGATGGGTAAGCCGGACCGGGTCTTCCGCCAGCCGCGGCAGGCTGTCGAGCAGTTCCAGGTCCACAAGGTTTGAGCGCGTGCGGATATCCCGCACCGCATAACGGGAAGACACCACCACCATTTCCTCCAAAGGAACGGCCGGTTGCAGGGACACTTCGAGCAGAGCCTGCGCTGCAAGGTCCGCGGCCACCTGGCGCGGCTGATAGCTGTCGTGGCTCAGCGTGATATCCGCGCCGTATACGCCAGGCAGGCGAAACTCACCGTCGCGGTTGGTGACCATCACATGTGCGCCAATCTCCACCAGCGCGCCTTCAATAGGCCGGCCGGTGTCCGCATCCACCACGCGCCCCACCACCGCGGGGGTATCCGTTGCCGAGCCGGTTGCCTGTCTGATAATGCGGAACGCATTGCTGGAATCCCGAACCAGCCGCAGCCCTTCCCGCAGCAGCGCGCCGGCCAGACGCGCAATTGGTTCGCCGCCGGCGGGTTCGCTGCTGAAGGTCATACCCCGCCGTACCGTGCCGCTGGAATAGAGGAACTGATAGCCCCTGGATTCAAAACGGGCCAGCACCTCCGCCACCGTCCGGCCTTTAAATGTGAAAGCATCCGCTTCATCCGCGGTAACGCCGGCATGCACGCAAACCGGCAGGCAGACCGCCAGCAGCAGCCAGGCCCGCGCGGCATTTCCCACCCCCCACCGCATCAGCTTACCTGTTTCTGAAATCCAGCAGCCAGGTGTGTTCATCCACTTCCCGGACCTTAAAGTTTGTAGTTTCCAAAGCCTGGTCCCTATTGTAGTTGTCCGAATTATGCGCGGCTGACGCCCGCAACGTTTCCAGCTCCGCCTGTTGGGCCACGGCGGCACTGCCGTAGCGCAAATCTATGCCATTGTCCCTGGCCAGCCATTTCACATAGTCACTGACGCTGACCCCGTTTAAGCGCAACGGCGCGCGCGCCGTTTTGTGCCACTGCCAGGCATCGTCCGTGGTTGTCAGTTCACCCTGTTCGGCAATTTCACCGGCCGCATCAACACGCACAAACTCACCCGCCCCGGGTTTGCTGCCCAGGGCCAGCTGACGATTGGCAAAAGCCAGTTCAACCCGACCCTCCCGCATCACCACCAGGGTCTGCCGCGCGTCCGCCTGTACCTGGTACACGGTGCCGATATCATCGATCCGTACATGGGGCGTGTGCAGCCGCACGCTGCCGGTTTCCGCGTCGACATAAGCGCGGCCCCGGTCCAGCGTAACCTGTTCGTGATGATGGAACGTGGCTTGTGCATCAGTGCCCAGACTGATGACCACGCCACTGCGCAGCCGCAGGCTCAGGGTTTCGTCCCGCCCGGTGCGGACCACCTCACCTTCGCGCAACGGCTCGCCGGCCGCCTTTTCTCCACCCCGGCTGTAAGCAACTTCGCCGATCCGCCCGCCCGCATCCCAGTTCAGATAAAGTGCCAGCACCCCGGCCAGTAACACGGACGCGGCAATCGCCCAATGCGGGTAACGCCGCCTGTACGCAGATTCATCCGGCAGTGCCTGCCAGGTTTCAAGAGCTGCTGCATACACGCGCTGGCGCGCATCAGCACCAGGTTCGCTTCTGGGGCCTACAGCCTGAAACAAACTGGCAAGATCCTCTTCACTAGTGTCTTTGTC
Organism: Pseudomonadales bacterium; assembly: GCA_028279305.1. Lineage (GTDB taxonomy): Bacteria > Pseudomonadota > Gammaproteobacteria > Pseudomonadales > Azotimanducaceae > UBA4421. The sequence goes on along the minus strand of JANQOA010000122.1, from coordinate 10,190 downwards.
ATTCATCTATAGCGCCCTTTATCGGGGTAATGGCCGGTCTCCTGTACAAGCTCCAGGAAACCCGCCTTGAACGCCGCGCGGGCACGGCTGAGCAGCGACTGCGCCGCCAGGCGGCCGATATTCAGTTGCTGGGCAACTTCCCGCACCGACAATCCCTCGAGGTATTTCATTTCCAGGGCACGGCCGTATCGTTCCGGCAAGTGGTCCAGCGCCAGGGTAACCATGTCCTTTACGGCGATACGTTCACTGAGATTGTCCTGCAGGGATATGCCGAGAGACTCCAGCGCGGCCAGCACGTTGGGATCGTCATCGATGCTGACGTCATGGCTGAGGCGTTTGGCATTTTTGCTGTACCAGTCACTGATCTGATTGCGGCAGATGCCGCACAGCCAGGTGTACAGCAGCGCCTCGCCCCGGTAGCCGTGCAGGTTGTTGATCGCTTTAACCAGCGTTTCCTGAACAATGTCCTCAACGGCTTGTTCATCGCGGACCCGGGTGCGGCAGAAGCGCACCAGACGGCCGAAATAGGCGGCAAAAAACTCATCAAACGCCGCCCGCTCCTTGGCGAGCACCCGTTCTACCAGCCTCTTGTCACTTTGTGCCTGCATGACACCCCGGTATTGGATCCCATTCTGTACAGACGCCTTCAGCGGGCAAAATCATTCGCAAAAAACACAAAAAAATATTCGACTGATTTTGCCGCCGCCCTAAGTCTCACGTGAATACCCAACGGGTGCAATTGCTTTTGATTTTTTGTTTCACTCAGGAGAATTACATGTATCAACGCAGGTTTTTCAAGACACTTCTGACCGGCTCGCTGATGGCTGCCCTGCCGCTGACCGCCGCCGTGGCGGGTTACGACGATGATGACGACGAGCTCGAGTTTGACGAAGCGCACATCTTTTTTGAGCTGAATGACACCGACGGCGACCTGGGCATTCACGGCAAAATAGACGGTGATGAATGGAAACGGATATACATCGAAAACCCCAATGAACGGGGCATCATGGCGGTCCGGGTAGCGGGCAAACTGCGCCGTCAGGGCCTCACGGAACTCTTTTTCGAATCCGCTGAACCCACCTTCGACGAACTGCCGCCCAGCGTATTTTTCAAGCGCTTTCCGGCCGGCATCTACGAGATTGAAGGGGTCACCACCGACGGCGAGGAGATTGAGAGCGAAACGCTGTTAACCCACCTGATTCCCGCCGCCCCGGAGGCCCTGGTGAATGGCTTCGAAGCGGATGAAGACTGCGGCCTGGAGTTCGACCGCGCCGGAGATGTAATCATTTCCTGGCCGCCGGTCACCAGTTCTCATGAGTTTCTGGGTGTGCCCGGCGTGCCGACCGTTGTGAACTACGAAGTTGTGGTCGAAATTGACGAAATGCCCTGGCAGTCCAGCACCATCCTGCCGCCGGACAGCACCAGTTTTGAAGTACCTGACGAAATCCTGGCACTGGCGGATGAAATCAAGTTTGAAGTCCTGGTGCGGGAAGAAAGTTACAACCAGTCAGCAATGGAAAGCTGCTTCACCGTCTACGGTACCGATGACTAGAGCCGCCGGGCTTTACCTGCTCCCTTTAACCATGCTGGCGGCCTGCGGCGGGCCGCCGGCAGATACGCCGGCCGCAACTGATCACTCACCAGCCCCCGCCGCTGCTGCCCTTGCGCCGTCGCCGTCACCGTCGCCTGCTAAGGTTACCGGGAATAAAATTGTGCACATATTTGCACCCGCCCTCAGCGCCACCGAAGACCCGGATACATGGCCGCCGGACCACCGCTTGCCGGATTGGCCGCTGTTACTGACCGATCCTGATCCCAGGGTCAGGCAGGCAGCCATCGACCTGCTGGTGGACAGCGGTGAGCGTGGTTATCCGGAATTTCTGGAACTGGCTTTATACGACACCCACCCGGGTGTGCGCGAGGCCGCGGCGGAAGCCCTGGAGGAACTTGCGGCCGCCGGCCTCTAAACCCTTGCCGGTTCGTCCAGGGTTTCGCTGTGGCCGTCGATATCATAAGACATGATTAACAGGTCCCTGGAAGTACCCGACCAGTCTTCGATAAAGTCCGCCAGCACCGCTTCCGGTACAAATCCAAGGCGCCTGAAGGCAGCCTGGGCGCTGCGCTGATCTGTTGTCATGTTACCCATGAGTTTTTTCAGCCCCTGCGCCCGGGCGATGTCAAAAATCCGGTTGGTCAAAAACTTGCCCAGACCCTTGCTGCGGTATTTGCCGGCTACGTTTACACGCAGCTCACCTACCTTGCGCGTCCAGCGGGCTTTGGTTTTGTGCACCGAGGCGTACCCCACCAGCCCTTCACTGTCGTAAGCAACAATCGAGGTGGACAGGCCGGAGTTGAGGTTGGCTACCCAGTCGTCCACCACATCCGGATCCGTCAGATCAATTCTCAGAAACAGCAGGTCTTCTTCGGGCAGGTCTTTGGCAAACGCCAGCACCGCATCCCGGTCGTCCGCTGACATCATTCTGACTTCGATTTCCGCACCGTCGAAGTTTACTGTTTGAGGGTATTCGTTATTTGTACTCATGCCATGTTGTCCCGCTAAGCTGCGTTTTTGTCTCTTGCAATAGTAAGCAATTCGTTAAAGCACCCGCTGATGAGCTCATTCAGCTGGTCCAGATCCGGCACCAGCCGGGGGTCAGCGGTGAGGTTAAACACCATCTTCCCGTTGAAGCTGCCCACCGCTATACCCAGGCCCAGATTTCCGCTCATCATCATGATGGCCGTCTGGCCGGAGATGTGATGGCCTGCAATGTATTGCGGCACCATCACGCCGGGCACGTTGGTCACCACAAAGTTGATGCCGAAGCTGGGCGGGCGGCCGCCGAACTTGGGCGGCACCGGCAGCGGGTTTGCAGCCAGCAGCCGGGTGGGGTCGAAGCGCGTGCCCACCAGCAGCGTCGGCGCCATGCTGACCGGCGGAATGGACACCGCGTTTTCCTGCAGCGCGGTCATCGCCTGGGCAGCGCCGCTGGACTTCACCCGTTCGGTTTCTTCACAAACCACCTGGTGGCGTTCCAGCAGATCCATAGAGTACGCGGGCAACATTGGAAATATGGCGGACACCTTGTTGCCCATATCTCCGGAGTCGGATTCCGTGCGTACGTTCACCGGGCACATCAGGCGGAATTTCTGATTCTCGGTACGCTCCTCATGCGCTTCAAGGTACCTGGCTGCGCCTTCGGTAATGGCCGTCAGCGCAACATCGTTGATGGTGCCGCCGATGGCGCGGCGGATTTCGCGGAATTCGCCGAAGTCGAATTCGGAGAACTTGAGCGCGCGTTTCGGCCCCAGCAGGGAGGCGTTCCAGGGCGCGGTAATGACCGGTTCGGTGAAAAACTGCACCATGGTTCGGGTGACGTTCTGCAACTGGTCACTCGTGTTGGCATCCGGCAACGACGTCGGCACATTGCGCAGCGCCTCCTCCGCGTTTTCCCGCAACGCTTCGGTAATCAGTTCCGCGGCACTCTGCAACGGCGGCGGGTTCCATTCTTCAGCCGCCTCGGGCGGTTCCGCGTCGGGCTCATAGTCGAATAAAACCGTGGTCATCTGCACCCCCGAGGCACCGTCTATCATGGCGTGATGCGCCTGTTGCAGCACCAGGGTTTTACCCGGAACACCGGTGACCACAAAGAACTTCCACATGGGAATGTCTCTGTCCATCAGCGCTTCGTTGATTTTGCAGATGGCCTGCAGGGCCTCATCCAGGGTTGCACCCTGGTGCAACGGGTGATGGACAATATGGTTACTGACGTCAAAGTCCGGGTCGTCTACCCATTTCGGGTGGGCCAGATTCATCGGCACGATCACCAGGCGCTGACGCAACCGGGGCACCAGATGCACGCGCGAGGCGTAGTGCTGATAAATGTCTTCAAACGGCACCTCACCGTCGATGATGATGATACCGGCGGTCTGCATGGGACCGCTTGCCGTCTCGGTATAGAGGAATGACGCGTCCTGTTCGCTTAGCCGCATATGCCTTACCCCCTGAAGATACTTTGAACCTGATCTTCTGTTGTGGCTTCTTGTTGTTCTGCTGCTTGTCGTACCGCGCCAATATACACCCTGCGGTGCAGAGTCACACCCCGAATTCACTGGCCGGATTCGCCCCTTGCAACCCGTAAAACACGGTATTACCGTCTCTGCTGCAGCGTTATATAGCGAACAGGAAAAGTCTCATGAGTGAAGCACAGGAACTTGATGTCAGCAGCATACCCCTGGACCAGATTGATGTGAGTAACGCCGCCATCTTCGGCGACGATACCTGGCAGCCCTGGTTCGCCCGGCTGCGTGAAGAGGCCCCGGTGCACTATTGCAGCGACAGCCCGCTGGGGGCGTACTGGTCCGTGACCACCCATGATCTGATCAAACAGGTCGACACCAACCACAAGGTGTTTTCCTCCGCGGAGGGCATTGCCATCCTGGATGCCAACGACCGGGAAGAGCAGGCCACGGACGTGCCGATCGAGAATTTTATCGCCATGGATCCGCCCGGCCACGACCAGCAGCGGGCCACGGTGGCGCCGTCCGTGGCACCGAAAAACCTGGCCAATTTTGAACCGCTGATCCGCGAACGGGTGGCGGACATTCTCGACAACCTGCCGGTGGGGGAAACCTTTAACTGGGTGGACGCGGTATCCGTGGAACTGACCGCGCGGATGCTGGCAACCTTGTTCGACTTTCCCTATGAGGACCGGCGCAAACTCATCTACTGGTCCGACATTACCACCAACGTGCCGGAACTGACCGGTCTGGAACTGGATATGGAACAGCGCCAGGCGGATCTGATGGAATGTGCCCAGGCGTTCATGCAGTTATGGCAGGAGCGCGCCGCCGCGGAGCCGAAGTTTGACCTGATTTCCATGCTTGCCCACGGCAAAAACACGCAGGATATGATCGACAACCCCATGCTGTTTCTGGGCAACGTGCTGCTGCTGATTGTGGGCGGCAACGACACCACCCGCAACAGCATCTCCGGCGGCGTGATTGCTTTGAACCAGTTCCCCGAAGAGTACGACAAGTTGCGCCGCAACCCGGACGTTATCCCCAACATGGTGGCGGAGATGGTGCGCTGGCAAACGCCGGTCATTCACATGCGCAGAACCGCCACCCAGGACTATATCCTGGGCGGTGAGAAAATCCGTGAAGGTGACCGGGTGGTGATGTGGTATCTGTCCGGCAACCGCGACGAAAAAGTATTCCCCGACGCCGACCGCCTGATTGTCGACCGCCCCAATGCCAGGAGCCATGTTGCTTTCGGCTTCGGCATCCACCGCTGCATGGGCAACCGTCTGGCTGAGATGCAGCTGCGGGTGCTGTGGGAAGAGATCATGCAGCGTTTCGAGAAAGTTGAACTGGTGGGTGACGTAAAACGCCTGCCGAACAACTTTATCCGCGGCATCGCTGAAGTGCCGGTGCGGGTTATCCCCAGGTAACTGCCGCGCCCAGGGCCTTGGCATAAACCCCGGGAGTCCTGCAACATGGTGGACAAGGGCGGATTACGGGAGTTTGTCCATGTGGTTGAACACGGCAGCTTTACCGCTGCCGCGGAAGCCCTGCAGGTATCTCCGTCCTTTGTCAGCCGCGAGGTAAAACGCCTCGAAGAACGGTTGGACACACGCTTGCTGCACCGTTCCACCCGCTCACTGTCACTCACGGAGATGGGCAAGGTCCTTTATCAGCGCGGCAAGGAAATCCAGGACATGCTGGTGTCGCTGGAAGATGAAATTGCCGACCTGTAGGAGCAACCCAAGGGCCTCGTCCGTATCACCGCTACCGGCCTGTATGCCGAACGCTACGTAGCGCCGGCGCTGGCCGAGTTCAGCATGCAGTACCCCGAGGTCTCAATAGACCTGGACACCACCATGCGCCGGGTTGACCTGGTGGCGGACGGGTACGATCTGGCGATCCGCACCGGCGTCCTGGAAGACAGCACGCTGATCGCCACGAAGGTGGCACCGCGGCGCATTATCGTGTGCGCCAGCCCAGCCTACCTGGACCGGGCGGGCCGTCCCGGCCAACCCCAGGATCTGTATGGCCATAACTGTTTAGTGGTGCCTTCCATGCCGTGGCGGTTTGATATCAACGGCGTCAACACCACGCTCAAGGTAAGCGGCAACTGGCAAAGCGACAACGTGCGCGCAATGATCGCGGCAGCGGTGCGCGGGGTCGGGCTGGTGAGGATGTCCGACTATTACATGGAAGATGAGCTCAACCGCGGCGAGCTGGAAGCGGTTCTGGAAGATTTCGAAACGCCCGACGCAGCCACCTGGATCGTGTTTCCGGCACGGGAGCACATGCCCGCGCGCGTGCGTTTCCTGATCGACTTTTTGCGCGAGCGTCTGCAACGCACCGACCCGGTGGTACAGCGCAAAGGCAGATAGAATAGAAAGGCAGATAGATTATTGCCGTTCGCGGCAGAGTGCTTGAACCGTTCTGCTGTTTTTCCAGGCCCCCGCGTTGTCTAAATTGTTGCTCCCCAACACTTCCCAGGGAGCAAACATGCAGACACCACGCTACTCACCTTTCCTGTCCACACCCCTGTCCACGCCCCTGTCCACACCCCTCTCCACGCAAAAGGCAGGGGGTTGATCATGGACCCGCTTACCATATTTCTGATCCAGCTGTTGATGAGCCTGCTGGTGTGGGTGCTGGCGGCACGCTATCTGGCGCTGGCACCCCTGGACCGGCTGACCGCCGTGACGGCGTTGTCCCTGCTGCTGATTCCCCACATGCTGCGGCATCTGGGCCTGGTATTCCTGGTGCCGGGGGTGGTGGAACCCTCCATGCCCGGGTTCTTTGCCAACACCGCGGGTTACGGAGACCTGGCGGCCGCGGCGGTTGCCATAATCGCTTTTCTGAGTTTGCAATGGCGCTGGCCGTCAGCTTTTGTGATCGTTGCAATTGCCAACCTGGTGGGTATTGCTGATCTCGCCAACGCTCTGCGCCAGGCGGAGGTCATACCGCACTTCGGCGCGGCGTGGTACGTCCCCACGTTTTACGTACCGCTGCTGCTGGTGACCCACGCTTTGATGATCAGAGTGCTGTACCGCGAAACTATTGGCTCAACCAGGGTACTTGACGCCTGAACCGGCCGGCGGCGGCTGAAGCTGTCGCCGCCTTTCCCGCACCCCGCTGAAAGCCGGCTATAATGAAGAAATTAGATTTTCCCGGTACAACGGATGGTATCCAGCTCGCTGGCTGACAATATAGTCTGGCATCAGTTCGAAGGCGCGCTCAATCTGCGGGACCTGATGCAGGCCCGTCAATATGTGGAGCACAACGTCCAGCCCGGCCCGCACTGTGCCGTGCTGTGGGATTTCCGACGCGCAATACTTGAATTTACCGACGACCGGTATTCGGTGTTGTCCCAGGCGGTGGTGAACCAGGCAACGGACACCGCATCCTCAAAAAGAGCTTTCCTGGTGGGCAGCGCGCCGCACCTGAAAAGAGTTCAAGGCGTTCTGGCCAGCGTCACCCTGCCCTGGCCCTGGGCGGTGTTTGAAGATGAACAAGCGGCTTTTGCCTGGCTGAGGTCCTGATAGTACCGACAGACGCAGGCACACCGGCCGGCCCGTCTTTGTCTGCCGGATGACAAAGAGGTCCAGCACCCCGCCGGGCCAAATTTCATGGACTCCGGATTGAAAGGGCTACCGGGCGATGATATAGATGACGCATGCCCCGGAATTCGGCAACACCCTCATCTTCAGCACACCCTGATTGATTCGTTTCATCCCTGGTATGCCCAAAACCCTTTACGTTTTTGTGATTTTCCTGTGCTCCGGTATCGCCGGGCTGATGTACGAAGTGCTGTGGATGAAGCAGCTGAGCCTGCTGTTCGGCAACACCGCTCAAAGCACCGCGGCCACAACTTCAGCTTTTTTTCTGGGCATTGCCGCCGGCAGCTACGTGTGGGGGCGCCGGCAACGCCGGGCGTTTTATCCGCTGCGCACCTACGCCCGGCTGGAGTTCGGCATTATGGCGGCGGCCATGATGTATTTTCTGATTCTGTCCGCATGGTCTTTTTTGTACCCCTTCATGTATGACTTATTCGGCCACTCTCCCGCATTGATGACCACCCTGAAGCTGCTGCTGGCCGCGGTACTGATCTGCCCCGCCGCTTTTCTCATGGGCGGCACTTTGCCCGTGATGGGTCAATACCTGATTCGCGAGGCTTCTCAGCTCGGCCGGTGGAGTGGATGGCTGTACGGCATCAACACCTTCGGTGCTGCTTTAGGCGCGCTGCTGGCCGGGTTGTTTTTGCCGCGCTGGCTCGGATTTAACAACACTTACACCCTGGCACTGAGCCTCACCTTTGCGGTAGCCTGCGTGGCGTATCTGCTGTCGCGCAACGAGCCGCCTCAACCCGCAGCGGCTGAACCCGCTGCTGCAACGGCGCCGCAACTTCGCTTGCTGACCGGTTTAGCTCTGCTTTCAGGGTTTGCGACGATGGCCCTGCAAGTGTTGTGGACGCGCATGTTTGCCCAGGTCTTGCAGAACTCCGTTTACACATTCGCTTTGATTCTAACGGTGTTTCTGCTGGCCTTATCCCTGGGCGCCCTGCTGTCGCGCGGGTTGGCACAAATTCCCGGCCGGCACAGTGGCATTCTATTGGCGCTGTTATGCCTGAGCGGGTTGGCAGTATGCGTTGTGCCGCTGGGTTTTACCGCCTGGACCGACGGCCTGCGCTATCTGGGAGACGACGTTGAACTGGCCCGGTACCTGTTGCAGACATTTCTCGCCGCCGCCCTGTTGATCGGCTTACCAACTCTGGTGATGGGCATCCTGCTGCCGTACCTCTATAAGCTTGCTGATGGTTCGGCAGAACGGCCCGGAGCGCTCATCGGCCGTTTGAACGGTTGGAATACCCTTGGCGCCGTAGCCGGCTCCCTGTGCGCCGGATTTCTGCTGCTGGAGTGGCTCGGGCTGTGGCGCAGCATTCTTCTGATGGGTGCCCTTTACCTGTTGGCCGCTGTTGCACTTGTTGTCAGCCGCCGCCCCGGCCGTTTGCCCCTGAGCCTGCTGAGTGCACCGTTGGGAATCCTCGTCCTGGCTTTCACCCTGCTGGATGTGAGCCGCCTGCCTAACGTGCGTATACAGGCGGACAGTGAGGTCTTGCTGGAAAGCTGGGAGGGCAGCGGCGGCACCGTTGCCGTGGTTGAGCGTGACGGCGACCTGCGCATCAAGCTTAACAACTGGTACGCGTTGGGCGCCACGTCAGCCCTGCAGTGGGAACAGCTGCAGTCTCACCTGCCCCTGCACCTGCACCCGGATCCGAAGCGGGTATTCTATCTGGGGCTGGGTACCGGCATCACCGCCGGCGCGGCAATGCGTTACCCGGTGGAAAAGGTGGTCATCGCGGAACTGGTGAGTGAGGTCGTCACCGCTGCTGAGAAGTATTTTGCGCCTTATACGCAAGGCTTGTTCAATGACCCGCGGGTGCGCATTGTGCACGAAGACGGGCGCAACTATCTGCGCGGTACATCCGAGTCCTATGATCTGATCATTGCGGATCTGTTTGTGCCCTGGAAAGCCGGGGTGGGCTATCTCTATACCCGGGAACACTTCGCCGCAGCCAAACTAAGGTTGCGGGCGGGGGGAATGTTTGTCCAATGGGTGCCCCTGTACCAGACCGGTGAACGGGAATTCGGGATTATCGCGCGCACCATGCTCGCAGAATTTCCCCAGGTCACGATGTGGCGTGGAGATTTCTTTGCTGACAGGCCGGTTGTGGCGCTTGTCGGCCACCTGCAGCCTGAGCCGCTGTCGGCGGACACGCTGATGGTCCGCGCATCCCGGGTGGCGTTAGCCGCCTACCGCCGCCAGGCCAGCGACCAGATGCCGCTGCTGGCCCACTACCTGGGCAACCTGGAGCCACATCACCCGTTGGTTGCGGAGAGCCCCATTGCCACCGACGATCACCCCTGGATTGAGTATCTGGCCCCCGCGGCCCACCGCTCCGAACGCGCGGGCACAACAACATGGTTTGTCGGCGCCGGACTCGCGCGCTTCATGCAAGGTTTGCAGAACAATCCCGCCAACAGCGTATACCTCAGCCGCTTAGACGCCGAACTCCGCCGGGTTGTACCCGCCGGACTGTTTTATCATCTGGCCGCGATTGCCAAAGCCCGGAATCAAACCGCGGCGTTTGAGCAGGCGTTACAACGGGGCGAATC
>JANQOA010000175.1 GCA_028279305.1 Pseudomonadales bacterium | reverse complement strand
AAATAGCCATTTTCGGCTCGGGTACCGTCGGCATCGCGGCGGCCATGGGTGCCGCGCTCAGCGGTTGTGAGCAGATCATTGTTGTCGATGTCCACCGGCACCGCCTGGACATGGCCTCGCAACTGGGCGCAACCCACGTCATCAACGCCGGCGCTGAAGATCCGGTGCAGTCCATACTCGAGCTGACCGGCGGCGGAGCCGACTATAGGGTGGAGTCAAGCGGCGTGCCCGCAGTGGTAGCGCAAGCGGTGGCCTGTTTGCGTACGCCGGGTTGGTGTGCGCAGGTGGGTGTGACTCCGGCGGCAACGAAGGTGCCGCTGGAAATGGATCTGGTGATGTTCGGCCGCGGCATTCGCGGCGTGGTGATGGGCGAAGCCAACGTGCAGCAGTTTGTGCCCTATCTGGCCAGACTTTACCTGGACGGCCGCCTGCCCTTCGACAAATTCGTGAAGTTCTACGACTTCAAGGACATCGATCAGGCGATTCACGACAGTGCGGTCACGGGCGAGGTCATCAAACCGATACTGCGCATGCCGTCTTAAACCGGGCAGGCAACGCCAGCAAGCAGAGGACAAGATCATGGATCAATGGCAGGTTGGCTCGGTGCGTATCACCCGCATAGAGGAAATGATTGTTACCGGCAGCAATGAATTCGTGCTGCCGGATGCACACAACCCGGATTGTTTACCCTATACCTGGATGCAGCCGCACTTCATGGATGCGGAAGGTTTTCTGATTTTCAGCATTCATGGCCTGGTTGTGGATACCGGCGCGCACAAAATCCTGGTAGATACCTGTGTGGGTAATGACAAAGAGCGCAACGTACCGGACTGGGACCACCTGCAGACGAGCTTTATTCGCGATATGGAAAGCGCCGGCTATCCGGCTGAAGAAATCGACACGGTGATGTGCACCCATCTGCACGTAGACCACGTGGGATGGAACACAAGCCTGGTTGATGGTGCCTGGGTGCCGACGTTTCCGAATGCGCGCTATCTGGTGGCTGAAACTGAATGGGCGCATTGGCACGACAATCCGGAAGTGGACGGGGAGGGCCCGATAATGTCCGACTCCATCCAGCCGATTGTGGATGCCGGGCTTATGGATTTTGTCGGCAGCGGGCACCAGATCTGCCCGGAGGTCCGCCTTGAACCCACCCCGGGCCACACGCCCGGGCATGTGAGCGTGCACATTACCTCTGCAGGACAGGAGGCGCTGATCACCGGTGACTGCGTCCACCATCCCGTGCAGATGGCGCGCCCGGAATGGTCGAGTGCCGCGGATACCGATCAGGCCAGGGCCAACGCCACCCGCGAGGCGCTGTTCGACAAATATGCAGACGGCGATGTACTGATCATAGGCACTCACTTTCCAAGCCCCACCGCCGGCAGAATCCGCAAGGCTGAAGTAGGCGCCTACTGGCTCGACACCGGGCAGTGATTGCCGGGGCGTATTGCAACAGTGGCGCTGATCAAATCCGTTAACCTGACCGAATTCACGTTCTCCGTGCCCGACATCGGGCTTGAGGTGGCGGCTGCCGGTGTGGGTAACATGGCGTACGTCAAAGGCAGCACCTTTACGGCAAAGCGCTGGGCTGTGCGCCTGTATGACAGCGACGGGGTAATGGGTGGTTACGTGACCAATTGGGTAGGCACGCCGGCTGCGTTCGGCCAGGCTGCAATGCTGGCTCCGCTGCTGATCGGCCGCGATCCCGGTCAGCGGGAGGCCATTTACAACGATCTGAAGTGGGAGCTGCGGGCCTACGATCATATGGGGCACGGGCCGCTGGATATCGCCCTGTGGGACCTTGTCGGCCGGCAGCATAACGTACCGGTCAAAACCTTGTTAGGCGGGTTCCGTGACAAGTTGCCCACTTACGCCAGTACTTACGGCGGCCAATCGGGTGCCGGCGGGCTCAACTCGCCGGCGGCGTACGCTGACTATGCACAGGATTGCCGGCGCAGAGGTTTTCACGGCTTTAAAATACACGGGTGGAAACAAGGCAACGTCGCCCGGGAGGCGGAAAACCTGCGCGGCATCCGTGCCCGAGTGGGCGACGACTTTGCGCTGATGATCGACCCGGCTTGCATGCTGAAAACCTGGAACGATGCCCTCGCGCTTGGCCGGGTGGCGGATGAGGTGGGTTGTTTGTGGTTCGAAGACCCGTACCTGGATGGTGCGGTGTCCGCGCCGGGACATCAGCGGTTGCGGGAAAAATTGAAAACACCGCTGCTGGTCAGCGAACATGTGCGGGGATTGGAGCAGAAAGCGGCATTCCTGTTGAACGGCGGCGCGGATATGATACATGCGGATCCGGAATACGATATGGGGATCACCGGGGTTATGAAGCTTGCTCATTTCTGTGAGGCTATGGGGTTGGATCTGCAGTTGCACGCTGTAGGCCCCGCGCACCGCCTGTGCCTGTCTGCCATCCGCAACAGCTTGATGTACGAGATGGCGCTGATTGGCCCGGCCATGCCCAACATGGTTGCGCCCGTTTACCGGTGCGGCTATTCGGATCTGGAAGCGGATCTGCCCGCAGACGGGTTTGTGCCGGTGCCGGATGGGCCCGGACTTGGCGTGGATTATGATTGGGACTACGTCGACGGCAACACGACCAACCAACTGACGTTCTCCTAAACGTCCCAACGCAACAGCAAAGGACAGGGCTCGGTATGACAGAGGGATCCACGCAAGCTCAGGCTGCCGGGCGCTGGCCGGCGCGCTACACGATTGTGGCACTGGCGGCGGCAGCGGTTTTTGTCTGTTATATCGACCGCATCATCATTTCCGTGGCCATTATCCCCATGGCTGGTGA
>JANQOA010000171.1 GCA_028279305.1 Pseudomonadales bacterium | reverse complement strand
CCATGTACTGTATTTACCTGCTGTACACCGGTGTTGCCCCGGTCATGAGGGTGGTGCGCGAACGCGGCTTTCTATACGCCAGCGCGGTCTTTGCGGTTGCCCTGGTCGCTTTTGTTGGCTTGTTAACCACAACCGTGCTGCTGTGGGACTTTGCCGCCGCGCCGGAGTACACCTATTAGAGGTATATGAAGACAGTTTAGACGCAGAGTGAGGGAGGGTGAATGAGCAATTGGCAGGTGTACGACATTAACGCCGTTGATCCCGGCGCGGATAAAGGCCAGCATGCTGATGGGGTCAGCTACCGGGAATGTCTGCGGGTGCCGTCCATGCACTGCGGCGTTTACAGTCTGCCCGCCGGTTCCACGGACATGCAAACCCCCCACGACGAAGACGAAATGTATTTTGTGCTGGAAGGCAAAGGCCACCTGCGCATAGGTGAAGAAACCCGACCGGTCCACCCCGGCATGCTGCTGTATGTTCAAGCCAGCCAGGACCACTCGTTTTTTGAGATCGAAGAGGATATGAAGCTGCTGGTGATGTTTGCCACCGGCCGCAACCCGTAAAACCCCGTTTTGCGCCGTCGGCAACGTGCCGGCATTCTGGCGGTGATATGCCCCAGGTCCCAGTTTATCCGCCCGCAGTCCGCTACAGTAGGTAGTGCAACCGGCAGCAGCCGCCGGTTGCACTGCAAACGCCATGGATCCAAGCAACCGACAACAAGCTTCACGTCACCCCTATAAATGGCCGGTGCTGGTCACCATGGGCTGTATGCTGGCCAGCCTCGGCTACTGGTTCATGTTCAAGGAACGCGACGTTTACATCGATTTCCAGGGACTGTTTCCGCTGCTGGGCTGGATATCTCTGATGGCGCTGCACGCCCTGGGCGGCGCTTATGCCCTGTACGCCTGCCGCCGCCCCGGCAGCCGCACCGCCAAGACCACCATCCGCTGCTATTTCAGCGCCGCGCTGCTGGTACATACCTGGGTGGCCCTGGACTACAGCGGTTGGGATGAGCGGCTGATGCTGGCCGCGCAGGATGTCTTACAGCCGGCTGATGTGAAGCTGCACAGCTACCTGGATAGCGGCGAGGTGGAACCGGCACAACTGCGCGCGCTGCTGCGGGAAGGCGCGGACGGGGACTCCTGGCGCCGCGAATGGGCGTTGTGGAAAGCTTTTGCCGGCGGCAACCCCGAAAATGTTGAACTGTTGCTGGCAGCCGGCGCCGGTGCCGACCGTTTGTCCCGCTCCGGCACCTCTTACCTGACTTTCACCTACCGCGTGGACGGCCCCCTGGAGCGCCTGTTACTGCGGCGCGACAAACGTAATACCCTGCTCTGCGAGGTACTGCTGCAACGCGGACGCCACATGCACAGCAGCGACTACAGCCTGCTCAACAAGCTGTTGGCACACGGTGCCGACCCGCAACAGCATTGTGCTTTCCGGCGACCGGTAAGCGTGCAGGGCCTGGCGGCGCTGAGCCGGGACCCGCAGGTTGTGGGGTTGCTCAGCCGCACTGCCGCCGCGCCCGCTACAGCCGCCGACCGAGAGTTTACTCTGAGTGGTCTGCAAAGCAGTGCCGCCCAGGGCCATACGGCACTGCTGACCGCGTTCATGCACTGGCTGCCCGCCGCTGTTTACCCCCAGGCATATGCGCGGGCGTTAACCGCCGCCGTGGAGAACAACCGGCCGGCAGCAGCCATGCAACTGCTTGAAGCCGGCGCCCGCCTGCCGCGCAAGGACGGCATCCTGTTTGCCGTGCAACAGAGTCACGGTCACCGCGCCCTGCTGCAAGCCCTTATCACTTCCGGTCAGGACATCAACTACCGGCATAACCGCCAGGCATCCGCTCTGGGTTATGCGGTTCAGCAAAAAGATCTGGCGCTGATCAACACCCTGCTGGAGTTGGGCGCTGACCTGCAGCAGACCAATGTGCGTTACGGCCTGCTGCACAAAATATTTGCCGCCCAGTCACCGTTGCGGGAAACCCTGGCGCAGCGGCTGCTGCAGGCCGGCGCGGACCCGGAACGCCGCGACAGCAACCACCACACTTTCCTGCAGCGCTCGGTATACGCCGACCAGGCGGCTCTGGTGGCGCTGGCGCTGCAGTTTAACGCGGACCGCAATGTCAAAACCCGCCGCGGCCAGAGCCTGCAGGACCTGGCGTTACAGCATGCGTCGGACGACATTCTCAACCTGTTGGAGATTACCGCGCCGCGGCCCGGACCGGACATTAACCAACTCACCTGGGCGGCGGAATATTCGCCGCTGCAGAAAGTAAAAGAGCTGATTGCCAACGGCTACCCTGTCAACGGCGTGGACCGCCGCGGCCGCACCCCGCTGGAGACCGCCAGCCGCAAAAACCGGCCGGAAATCTATAACTTTCTGTTACGCGCCGGCGCGGATGCGCAACTGTGGATTGCCGACGGTTCCAAGCTGGTTAACGCCAACCGCGCCAGCAGCGCGGCCAGCGTCAGGCGCCTGCGCGGCCTGCAGAAAAACCAGGATCCGGCATTTTCCCTGCTTGCTGCCGCCGCGCTGGCCGGCCGCGCGGAACTGACGGCAGAATTAATGCGTTGGGGCGCACAGCCGAACCGCAAAGCCGCCAGCAACGGTGACAGCGTGCTGCACCTGGTGGCCCAGGCGGGCAGCAGAAGGGATGAAATTACCCGCGTATTGTTGGCCGGCGGCGCTGACCCGGCGGCACTGAACGGCAACGGTTACACGCCGCTGACCCTGGCTGCCGCTCACCGCGCCATCAAGATGATAGAGGTGTTACACAACCACGGTGTTGACATCAACAGCGCGGACCGGGACGGGCGCACCGCCATGAGTGAAACCCTGCGCGCCGGTTCGGTAATAGAGCATCTGCAGATTCTGCTCGACCTGGGGGCGGTGGCGTCAGCCGACGATCTGGCTTACGCAAAACGCCGCGCCGGCCCCAGCACCTGGGACCTGCTGGAGAGCCCCTGAATCAGCGCTGATCCTTAAACACCACCCCGCCTTTCATAACCAGGGCCACCTCTCCCATGACGCTGATGTCGTCCAGCGGGCTGCGCGGATACGCCACCAGATCAGCGTATTTGCCCGCCTCCAGGCTGCCCAGGGTCGCCGTCTCGCCGAGCAATTCAGCGGCGCTGACGGTGGCGCTCTGCAGCGCCTCCAGCGCCGGCATACCGGCATCCACCATATGGCCGAATTCTTTCCAGTTGTCGCCGTGGGGTGACACGCCGGTATCCGTGCCAAACGCGATGTTTACACCGGCGCGGTAGGCGCGGCCGAATGTCTCTTTGATCCGCGGCCCGATGGCGGCCGCCTTGGGCCGCACCAGCTCGCTGAAATAGCCGTCAATTTCCGCTTTCTCACCGACAAACACGCCGGCGACAATGGTCGGCACGTACCAGGTGCCCTGTTTTTTCATCAGCCGCATCACCTCGTCGGTCATCAGCGTGCCGTGCTCAATGGAATCGACCCCCGCCGCCACCGCCCGGCGCATGCCTTCCGCGCCGTGGGCATGGGCCGCCACTTTAAAGCCGTAGTCTCGGGCGGTGGCCACAATCTCGGCAATTTCAGCCTCGGTAAACTGCGGGTTCTGGCCGCTTTTGGCCTGGCTCAAGACGCCGCCGGTGGCGGTCAGTTTGATCAGGTCCGCACCTTCCTTGTAACGCGCGCGCACCGCTTTTTTGGCGTCCGCAAGACTGTTCACCACCCCGTCCGCGGGCCCGGGATCGCCGCGCAGCAACTCATTCACCCCGTTTGTGGGGTCAGCGTGGCCGCCGGTGGTGGCCAGACTTTTACCCGCCGTGAATATTCTCGGTCCGACAATACTGCCGCGGTTAATAGCATCGCGGATGGATTGCGCCAGGCCGTAAGCCGTGCCGAGATCACGCACTGTGGTAAACCCCGCCATCAGGGTTTTTTCCGCATACGGTACCGCATCCAGGGCAAAGTCCGCCGGTTCGTTGGTGAAGCGGCGCAGAAACCGGTCCGGGGCGGTCTGCGAGGCGATGTGCACATGCATGTCGATCAGGCCCGGCATGACAAAGTGATTGCGCAGGTCAATCACCGTGCTGCCGGGCAGATAGCCGGCCTGCACCGCGGTCACCTTGTCATCTTCGATGACAATGGTCTGCTCGCGCAGCACCTTGCCGCTGCCCGCGTCCAGCAATTGGCCGGCGTGCACCAGCGTCTGCGCCAGCACTGACGGCTGCCACAGCAAGCCGCTCAGCAAAGTACCGGTAAGGATAAAACGGGGGGCAAAGTTTGCTTTAAACATGGCTATTTTCCGCCTGAAAGTGACAAATCCGCTGAACCCGTTTTGTGACATTTTGGTTGAGAAAAAACAAACTTTTTGTTCATCTTCCCCGACAATTCGGGGTAATCGGCAACAAGAACAACGAGATGCTAGGGACAGTCAGCGATGAAGCTTTAGTCTCGCGCGCGGTCGCGGGCTCCAGCGGTGCCTGGCATAAACTGGTAAAGAGGTACGAAAAGAGAGTGTATAACTATGCCTTACGCATGGTTGGCCACCCGGATGACGCGTTTGACCTCATGCAGGAAGTGTTTATGGGGGTGCACCGCAATCTGGCCGGCTTCCGCGGCGACGGGGCGTTTCCCGCCTGGTTGTTCCGTATCGCCAGCTTCCGCTGCACCGACTATCTGCGGCGCCGGCGCCGTCATGAAGAGTATGACGACGAACGCAGTTTTCTGGACGAAGAAGCCGGGCCTGAACAGCAGGCATTCAGCAGCCGCCGCAATCAACAGATCAGCGCCGCTCTGGCCGGTCTGCCCCACGACCAGCGCCAGGTGGTGGAATTGAAGTTCTTTCAGCATTTCACGTTTGAAGATATTGCCGGGCAATTGGACATTTCACCGAATACGGCCAAAACCCGTTTGTACAGCGCCCTGCGCAAACTGAAACAACATGAGGAATTGCGCGATGCATTGTGAAACAGCAAACGCACAACTCGTTGAATACGCGAGCGGGGAATTGTCCCCGGTCACCCGCGTGGACGTGGAACAGCACGTCAGCGGCTGCGCCACCTGCCAGGCGGATCTGGCGGCCATCCAGACGCTGCAGGGGATGGCGGAAAGCTGGCAGGACGAAGCCCTGCCGCCGCACCCGGCCGGACGCCATAGCGCCGCGGCTTTAACCCCCCGGCAGCAGGCGCATGGGCCCGGCTGGCTGGATCAGTTCCGCATCTGGTTCCCGACCTTTGCCAGCGCTGCCGCGCTGGTGCTGGTGGCGGTGGTTTACATCCAGCAGCCGGCCGACAACGGCATGCTGCCCAGCCAGACGGCGGGCGCCGGCTACGAGGCGTTGCCGCGGCTGCCCCAGACCGCCACCCAGGCTGCCCTCGTACAGAGTGTACTGGAGTCCAGCAAAGAGCAGAGGGCCAAAGAAATCCAGGCTTTACTGAAGGTACTGAAAGCAGAGATGGACAAGCGCTCCATTCAAACGGAAGAATCGCTGCGCTACATCATCACCCATCAGATTCAGGGTCAGCAGGAGCTGGACGAGTTATACCGGCAGGTGGAGACGTTGATGAACGAGGAACTTGCCGGTCCCGGCAGCCCGCCGGCGGGGCTGCAGGACGGCGGCTTGAACGAGGGCAATATGTGATGAAACGTCTGCTGCTTGTACACCTGTGTCTGCTGCCGCTGCTGGCCGGCCCGCTGCTGGCCCGGGTACCGGACAATCTGCAAGCCATCCAGCGGGAAGCGCGCATCGTTGCTGACGTGATCAAATCCGCGCTGCGTCAGGAAGGCGGCGACAGCCTGCGGGTCAGCAGCGTTGAAGCCCAGTACCTGGCGGATCAAGGTGTGCTGCTGACGGTAAATCTGAATACCCCCTGGCTCGGCATGGAGGACCGCGGCGAAGCCTGGAACTACGGGCGGATTGCGATTCCGGAAATCCCGCAGATGGTTGAGGATATTCTCAACGACCTGCAGATCAACATTCCACCCTACGAGCCCGAAGCGCTGGAAGAGCTGCGCGACCTGCGCGGCGAGCAGCGGTCGCTGCGCCAGGAACAACGCAAGATCCGTGCCGAGCTGCGCAAACAGCGCCGCGAGATGGCCCGCAGCGACGACGCTGACAAGCGCAGGGACCTGGCGGAAGAGATCCGCGATTCGGAGGCGGAGTTGGAAGAACTGGACCATCAATATGACGACCTGGCGCGGGATATTGATCTGCAGTACCAGCAGCTGCGCAACTATCAGGAGGGCGGCCCGCCGCCGGCAAATGCGCCGGCGCCGGATATGGATGTGCTGATTGCGCGCACCGCCTGCGACTACGGCGGCACGTTAAACTCCCTGCACGAGCAGCAGTATCTGACCATATCCTTGCGCCGCGGACAGTCGCTGAAGTTTTATGCGTTCAAGATGCAGCACATCAACCAGTGCAGCCGCAGAAACATCCAGCCTGAACAGCTGCTGCGGGACAGTTTTCAATACGAAGGCTGAAGTTCAGTCCTGATCGGCTTCCCGGTCGAGTAACTCCCGGTAGTGGCGCATGTGCCGCAAGGCACTGACCTCATCCCCTTCCAGCTCGCGGATGCGCGCCAGATTATAGTGGGCGTCCGGAATGCTGGGCGCTTTCATGTAGTAATCTGCGGCTTTGGCCATTTCGTCCAGTTCGTCAAAGACCGTGCCCAGGTTGTAGTAAGCCAGTTGATGGCCCGGCCGCGCGGTGATGGCCAGTTCATAGTGCCGTTTGGCATTCTTCAGGTTGCCGCCCAGTTGGTAGAGGCGGCCCAGATTGACATGGGCATCAGCATTTTTAGGGTCCAGACGGATGGACTGTTTGTACGCCTCCGGGGCTTTGTCGGGCTCCACCTCTTCCAGATCCAGGCCCAGGTTGTACCACTCATCGGTGTCCATCTCGTCGGACTGGGCCGCCTGGGAGACGTGGCGGTTGGCAATTTCCGCAACATTGCCCGCCAGGTCTTCGGTGTTGAAGTCGATGGTGGTCTGCCCGGTCTCCACCTCCCACACATGTTCGTCGTCGCGCACCACCACATGGCTGCCATCCGCATAAATGCGCACCGCGCTCAGTGATTTGACCTGGGCAAGTTCCGCTTTGAGTTTGACCAACGCGCGGTAGGCTTTACGCGTGGAGACCGATGCATCCATCAAACCCTTGGCGGTGCGCAGCAGCACCACGTCCTGAAATGAAAAACGGTATTCCCCCCGCTCGCCGCGCTGGGGCTGGACCAGCTTGCGCCGCACATAGTGGCGCACTTGGTTGGTGTTCAGTCCCAGGAGATCAGCTACTTCTCGCGTGCTGTAGCCAGCCATTTTGTGTGGGTGTTAACTCGACTTCCGCTTGGATGTAGATTTTGCCTGGGTTGCGCGTGGCTTTCTAGGTGCGCGTGCCGCTGATTTGCGATTTGTGCCTTTTTTCTGCGCCGCGGCTGCCGTTTTGGATGCGGGTTTGCGCGCCGCTTTGGCACGGTTGCCCACCGAGGCTTTTAAAGCTTCCATCAGATCAACAATTTTTGCTTCGGTCTGTTCTTCCTGGGGCACCTGAATTTCCTGGCCGTCAATCTTCTGCTGGATCATTTCCGTCATACGCGAGCGCACCACGTCTTCGTACTTCTCCGGCTCAAAATTATCATTCACCCTTTGCTCGATAATTTTTACCGCCAGATCCAACTCCGTGTTGTCGATCTGCTGTTCGTCCAGCGGCACGTCGATGAAGGTGCGTAACTCATCCTGATGTTTCAATTGCTCCATCACCAGGCCATCCGCCTCTCCCTCGGCAAACGGACGGATCAATACCAGGTAACACTTGCCGCGGGCAGCGTAACTGGCCAACGCCGCCCGCCGGGTAGCGGCCAACGCTTCCTTCAGCAGGTGGTACGAGCGGCCCGCGCCTTTGTCCGGTCCCAGGTAGTAAACCTTGTCGATATAGATGCGCTCGATTTCCGCCAGCGGTACAAATTCAGCAATGTCGATGGCGTTGGTCGACTCCACATTCATCGCTTTGACTTCTTCCTGGGTAAAGGTCACAAACTGGCCCTTGGCAAATTCGTAACCCTGATGCAACTCGCTGCGCTCCACCGTCTGACCGTCGGTGGCACGCACGTACTGCTGCTTAACGCGTGAGCCGTCTTCAGTTAAGTAGTTGAATCTTATGGCTTTTGTGGAATCCACTGTGGAATACAGCTTGACCGGGATGGCCACCAGGCCAAATGAAATGGTGCCGGAACCAATGGCTCGTGCCGCCATGTCACCTCTCCTCAAATCTTTAGTATAGGCAGGGGGATGGGAAATATAACTCAGCGGTAAAACCCTAACAAGCGACCTGTCCGCAACTTGCAGCCGTGCCGCGATGGTCTTAATTTAGCCTCATGCCGCGCCGTTCAAGCCCCAATCTCGACGCCTACCAGCATAAGCGCGACCCTCAGCGCACGCCGGAGCCGTTCGGCCGCTTGTACATCCCCGCCACCAATCAGCTTTACGTGGTGCAGCAGCACGCCGCCAGCCATCTGCATTTTGACCTGCGCCTGGAACTGGACGGGGTGCTGAAAAGCTGGGCGGTGCCCAAGGGCCCGTCCCGCAATCCCGAAGACAAACGGCTGGCGGTGCAGACCGAAGACCACCCGTTGGACTATGCTGACTTTGAAGGCGAAATTCCGCCCGGCAATTACGGCGCGGGGTTTGTTGCGGTCTGGGACCGGGGTCGTTACGAGGCTCTGGAACCACTGCACGCCGGTTTTGAGAAAGGCAAACTTCTGTTCGAACTGCACGGCCACAAGCTGCAGGGCAGGTGGACTCTGGTGCGGCTTAAGTCCGCCGGCAGTACCGGTAAAGAGTGGCTGCTGATCAAAGAGCAGGACAGCTATGCAGACAGCGCCATGCTGCCGGACACTTCCGTACTGTCGGGCCTGACCACCCGGCAACTGCAAAAGCCCGCCCAGGCCCGGCGCCGGCTGCAGCGTGCCGCCGGGCGCTTGCCGGGTGCCGTGAGCGCCGGTCCGGCTTTGTACAAAGCAGCGCCGATGCTGGCCGGCAGCGGCGATGCCCACAACCGCAAAGGCTGGGTCTGGGAGCTGAAATACGACGGCTACCGGGTGCTGGCAAAAAAACAGGCGGACCAGGTGAGTCTGATTACCCGCAACGGGCACCCCATCGGCGAGCGTTTTCCGGAGATCTGCCAGGTGCTCGCTCATCTGCCGGTTGCGGACTGTGTCATCGACGGCGAGCTGGTGGTGAACGATGCGCACGGCCGCCCCAGCTTCAGCCTGCTGCAGCAGCGCGCCCGTTCCATGTCCGCCCACGAAGTTGCGGCATCCGCCATTACCCAGCCCGCCAGCTACTACTGTTTTGACCTGCTGGGATTAGCCGCCAGCGATCTGCGCGCCTGCAGCCTGCTGCAGCGCAAACGTCTGCTGCGCCAGCTGATTCCCGCCCACAGTGCATACATTTATTCCGAGGACGTCGCTGAACAGGGTTTACGTACCCTGGCCGCCGCCCACGAACTGGGTATCGAGGGTGTGGTGGGCAAACGGGTTGACGCGGCCTATGTCAGCG
The DNA here is from genome assembly GCA_028279305.1 of Pseudomonadales bacterium. Lineage (GTDB taxonomy): Bacteria > Pseudomonadota > Gammaproteobacteria > Pseudomonadales > Azotimanducaceae > UBA4421. The sequence continues at coordinate 11,975 of JANQOA010000171.1, read as the reverse complement.
GCCGCTCCGGTGACTGGATCAAGGTCCGCCGCCACCGCCACGGCGACTACGTGGTGGCGGGCTGGTCTCCCGGCCGCAACAACGCGGCGGATATCGGCGCCCTGGCGCTGGCTGAATACCGCAGCGGTGAGCTGGTCTACGTCGGCCACGCCGGCTCCGGCCTCAGCAGCACCCTGCGCCGCGAGTTACAACAACGCTGCAAACGGCTGCGCCGCAAAACCTCGCCGCTGGCCGCAGCCGTCAGCAGCAACCGGGTGATCCACTGGCTGCGGCCGCAACTGGTAGTGGAAGTGAAATATGCGGAGTACACCGCCCAGGGGCATCTGCGCCAGCCTTCCATCCAGCGCCTGCGCGATGACAAGGATGCACACGAGTGTGTCGGTTATGCTGACACCACGGCGCCGGCGCCGGCCCCCGCTGCAGCGGCCCGGCGGGTGGTGGTGACCAATCCGGAGAAGATTTTTTTTCCCGCCCCGGGGTTCAGCAAGAAACACCTGGTGGACTACTACCGCAGCATTGCGCCCTGGATGCTGCCCTATCTGCTGGACCGTCCGATTGTGCTGACCCGTTATCCCGACGGCGTGACCGGCAAATCCTTTTACCAGCGCGACGTTCCCGACTATGTACCGGACTGGATACGCCGCGCAGTGTTGTGGAGCGAATCCACGGACAAGCCGGTGAATTACTTTGTTCTCAGCAGCGAAGACGACCTGGCTTATATTGCCAACATGGGCACCTTGCCCATTCACATGTGGCACAGCACCCTGCAGAGCCTGGACAAAGCCGACTGGTGCGTGCTGGACCTGGATCCCAAGAGCGCACCTTTCAAGGATGTGATTACCCTGGCCAAAGCCATCGGCGCCCTGGCCGACGAAGTTGACCTGCCGGCCTACGTCAAAACCAGCGGTGCCAGCGGCCTGCACGTGCTGCTGCCGCTGCACCGGCAGCTCGACCACGACCAGTCCCGTACCCTGGGGGAACTGCTGGCCCGGGTGATCGTCGAGCGCTACCCGGACATCGCCACCGTCACCCGCACGGTACGCGCGCGCAAGCGCAAGGTTTACGTCGACTTCATGCAGAACGGCCACGGGCGTCTGATCGTGGCGCCGTACGCGGTGCGCGCGGAAACTGCCGGCAGCGTCTCCATGCCCCTGCACTGGCGCGAGCTGCGCGGCGGCCTGGCCAACCACAAATACCACCTGGGCAACGCCCTGCGGCGGGTTAAAAAAGGGCCCGATCCGATGGCCGGGGTGCTCACCGACCAGCCGGACCTGGCGCGCGCGCTGGCGCGGCTGGCGGAATTGATGCGCGGCTGAAGGTCAGTCGAAAAAAGCCGGCTGGCGGGGATTGTTGAGGTAGTCGAAAGCCAGATGGATATCGTCGGCGATGACCCGGGCGGTGGATAACGGCGGCAACCCCTGCAGCGGGAAATAACCGGCGTCCATGGTTTCCGGGCCGGGGCTGGGTTCCGCCCCGTCCAGCCGTTCGCACAAAAAGTAGAACTTATAAAAATCCCGGGCGTCCGCCTTATAGGGGTGCCGCGCCTTATGCCGCACGGCATACAGAGTGTGCGCCTTAACGTTCAGGTTGGCCTCTTCGAGGATTTCCTTTTCCGTATTACCGCCGGCGGAAATCCCCACGTCAGCGTAGCCGCCGGGCAGGGTCCACAGCTGGTCCGAGCGTTCCTGCACCAGCAGGATCCGGTTGTCTTTGAAGACCGCGCCGCGGACGTCAATTTTTGGCGTGGCATAACCGCGCCCGTAGTCGGGTACCAGATCCATGATGCGCTGCACCGGCACCCGCGCCAGATCGCTCAACATCCGGTGGGCAATGTCGCCGATTTCCTCGTAACGTTCTTTGTCATAAGGATGGGCGCCGAAATGCAGCCCGGTGGAGGCAATCGCCTGCAGCTTTTTAGCATACGCCAGCCAGCGGTCTTCCATTCAGCCGTTTTCCATTCAGCGTTTCGCGTTCCTGGCTTTTTTGCGCTCCGCCTTTAACGCATCTTTCAGCGCCAGCAGGGATTCCCGGGTAATGCCCTGGAAACTGGGAATACTGCACGGCGGGCCCGGTTCAATATCGCCGAACACCCCGTAACTGCCGCGGATGGTATCCAGCACACACAGGCGGTTAGTGCGGGTTTCGTACAGCACCGGATTGGATTTGCTTAAGCCCGGACAGCGGTGCTGGAACTGCACCAGGTAGTACTCGTCAGTACCGGTGCGGAACGCCACGTGTTTATTGTCCAGCACTTCCACGCTGCGGATGCGGTGGGAGCTGATGCAGCGGGGCGAGTCGACATAGTCCTCCAACTGGGGGTCGCGCTTGAGGATTTCCTCAACCGTCAGCGCCTCGCTGTCCTGGTCGCTGTCCTGGTCTCTGTCCCGGTCTGGGGCTTCAGCCTGCGCCGCCTGCTCAGGTTCTGCCTGGGTCTGTTCAGCCTGGACCTGTTCCGCCTGGGCCTGCTCAGCCTGAGCCTGGGCAGCGCCTGCCGCCAGCGGCCAGAGCAACAGGACCAGCAGGGTTACCAGGCTGTTTTGCTTGCTGTTGTACATCCGCTCAACCTTGCGTTAGAGCCTTTAATCCTACATGACATTGGACCCCTCCACAGACAAAAGTTCGTTTCCGCGGCCGCGCCTCAGGCGCCCAGCAGGCCCGGCAGCAGCACCGCGCAGTCACCTTCTATTTTGCCGCGCAGCAGAGCGTCCGCCCGGGTTTTGCCGCGGTTAACAGCGACGATGGGGATACCCAGGCCGTGGGCACGCCGCACGAAGCGGAAGCTGGAATAGACCATCAGGGAACTGCCCACCACCAGCACCGCATCCGCCGCCTCAACCCAGTCATACGCCTCGCGCACGGTGGATTTAGGCACGCTGTCGCCAAAAAACACAACATCCGGTTTGAGGACACCGCCGCAGGACTCGCAGTGCGGTACCCGGATGGCGCTGAAATCATCCATCTCCAGATCAGCGTCACCATCCGGTGCCGCGCGGTAGCGTTGCGCCGCATTCAGGCGGTTGTGCCGGTCGAGAAATACCTGCACCCGCTGCCGCGCGGACAGCCGGCCGCAGGCCATGCACACCACCTGGTCCAGGCGCCCATGCAGGTCGATCACCCGCTGCTGTCCGGCGCGCTGATGCAGGCCGTCGACATTCTGGGTGATCAGCCCGAGGACGCGGCCGCGCTGTTCCCAGGCAGCCAGGGCATAGTGCGCGGCATTGGGCTGCGCGCGCAGAAACTCCGGATATCCCAGCTGGCTGCGCGCCCAGTAACGCTGCCGCCATGCATGGGAGGACATAAACGCCTGATGTTGTACCGGCGGCGGCCGTTTCCAGGCACCCTGGTCATCCCGGTAGTCGCTGATGCCGGACCCGGTGCTGCAACCCGCGCCGCTGATCACCAGCAGCCGTTGACTGGCGCTCAACACCGCGCCCACTGCGTGTACCGGGGCGTTCATCCGCAACCTTCAGGTTCATCCGGGGGGCTGGCAGAATAGCCGCGCACACACACATGGAGAGAAAACCACATGATCCAATTATACGGTTTGCGCCTGAGCAACTACTACAGCCTGATCAAGGCGCTGTTGATTGAGAAAGGCGTGGATTTCGAAGAAGTTAAAGCGCCGCCGACCCAGGAGGAGGACAACCTGGCGCGCAGTCCCATGGGCAAAATGCCTTCGATTGGCGCGGATGGCGGGTATATGTCGGAAAGCCTGGCGATTGCCGCTTACCTGGACCGCATTGCACCTGAACCGGCGCTGTTGCCGGCGGACCCGTTTGCCGCCGGCAAGGTGGTGGAACTGGTGTGCCACCTGAAACTGGATGTGGAACTGGTGGCACGGCGTTGTCTGCCGGAAGCGTTTTTCGGCCAGACAGTGAGTGATGAGACCAAATCCACCACCCGGGCGGACCTGGCCCGAGGCATGCGCGCGGTTCAGCGGCTGATGGTTTGCAACCCCTACGCGGCCGGCGACACCCTGACCCTGGCGGATTTTTATACCTTTTATACCTTTGGTCTGTCCTCAGGCGTGGTACAGACCATTTTTGACGAAGACCTGCTGGCCGGACACGACAACATCAAAACATTGTTGGCGCACCTGGCTGAACATCCCAGCATCGCCCGGGTGGAGGCGGAAAAAGCCGGCTGAGCTGTTTAGCCGGTGCCGGCTGAGCTGTTTAGCCGGTGCCGGCTTAGCAATTTAGCCGGTGCCGGCTGGGCTATTTAGCCGGTGCCGGCTTCAGCCCGGGGCCGGCGCGCCGCCGCCAGCGACAGACCCACGTACACCGCCAGCGAGCTCAGCAACGCCGGGAATACTTCGTGCAACTGATGCTGCAGGTCCAGCCACAGCCAGCCCAGGAGCACCAGTACCCCGGCCGCCATGCTGGCCAGCACCGCGCCGGCGGTGCCGTGCCGCCAGTGCAGGCCCAGTACCACGGCGGGGAAAAAACAGACCGCGTATAGACTGCCGGAGAAGATGGTGATCTGCACGATGTCGCCGGGCGGATTTAACGCTAGCCCGGCCGCGGCAGCAGCAAAACCCACCACCGCCAGCCGCGTCCACCATACCTGACGGTTAACTTCAGTGCGGCCGCCGGCCAGCGGCTGGAGCAGATTTTTGTACAAGGTGGACGCCGCCACCAGCAGCACGCTGTCCATGGAGGACATGGCCGCCGCCATGATCGCGACAATCAGAAAGTCGCCGGCCCACAGCGGAAACACAGCCGGATCCGCCACCATGGTCGGCACAATCAGGTCGGTGTCGCTGACCCCGTCCATGATCAGATGCGCATACAAACCCACCGGGAACAGGCAACCCTGGATGACCAGCAGACCGATGATGGCCACCCACACCCCCTGGCGCACCGCCTTGTCATCACGCAGGGCAAAAAAGCGTGAGATCTGCCGCGGGTCCACCAGCAGCTTCAGGGAACCGGACAGGGAGATGCCCATCAGCACCAGCAGCGGGATGGCGCCGTTCAGCTCAAACAGGAAATCCTTGTCCGGCATTTCGGCAAGGGCACCCAGGGCGTCGACTCCGCCCGCCGCGCGGGTGACAAAGTAGAATATGGTCACCGACCCCAGCAGCATCAGCACGCCCTGCACAACGTCGGTGCGCACCACCGAGACAAAGCCGCCAATGGAGGTGTACAGCACCACGATCAGCAGGGTGATGCCTACCGCGGCGGTGTAGGGTACATTCAGAAAAAGCTGGAACAGATGGCCGGCGCCCTTAAATATGGCAATCAGATAGAGGATGCTGCAGAACACAATCACCAGCGCTGCCGTCACCCGCAGCGCGCCTCCGGCCCGGCCCGTTCCGGCAAAGCGGCTGCCGAGATAGTCGGGGATGGTCAAGGCGTCCCATTGACCGGCGAAACGCCGCATGCCCGGCCCTACCCAGCGCCACGAGACCCAGGTAAAAAACACCAGGCTGGCGGCCATCAGCAACCACGGCAGGCCGTAGTCGTAACCTTTGCCCGCGTGCCCGATGTAACTGTTGGTGCTGGCGAAGGTGGCAAAAAAAGACACGCCGATAGCCAGCCCGCCGAGGTTGCGGCCGCCCACGTAATAGCCGGCCAGACTGGTGCTGGCGCGGCGGCCGACATAGGCGTTGTACAGCAACATGACGGTGTACGCCGCCAACAGCAGCACCGCCAGCCAGTGCTGGCTCATCCAGCTCAGCACCGGCGCCTCCGCACCAACACCCGGGCGCAGCGCCCGGGACAGCCTCTAGACTTCGTTAATCCTTCCTGGGTATGCTCAAGTTCAGGACTTAACCGATCCCGGCTATGCGTTATTTTGTTCAGTTTGTCATCCCCGCCCTGATATTCCTCGGCGCCGTGTACGCGGTGGCGCGCCAGCGCCGGCATCCGCAATCCCAGGAAGATGGCGCCGGTGTATTCTTAACAATTCTGGTCATCGGTTCCGTGGTGGCTGTGGCCACCCTGTTTATCCTCAACGTGAACTGGGGGGCGCCGTGAGCGGACTGGAAGTTGCCCCTCACAATAACAACTTTGGCGCCTGTATCCGCGGGGTCAATCTGGCCCGGCCCATCAGCCCGGAGACCGTTGCGGAAATCCGCAACCTGTGGCTGCGTTACCAGGTCGTCTACTTCCCTGACCAGCCGCTGGATCATCCACAACTGGAACGCTTTACGCAATATTTTGGTTGCTTTGGTGACGACCCTTATGTGGAATCCGTGGCTGATCACCAACATATTCTCGAAGTGCGCCGCGAACCCGGTGAATCCGTGGCGCCATTCGGCGGCTCGTGGCATTCAGACTGGTCGTTCCAGCGCACGCCGCCCAGCGCCACCATTCTGCACGCCAAAATTGTGCCGCCGCGGGGCGGCGACACCCACTACGCGGACGGCATCCGCGCGTATGAAAGCCTCGACCCGGTGCTGCGCGACGAAATCGACACGCTGACCGCCATTCACAGCGCGCGCCGCCCATACAGCCATGAGGGCTACCAGCGCAGCGGCGGCGACCGCCGCAGCATGACCATTCTGCCCAGCGACAGCGCCTGGCAGACCCAGTTGCACCCGCTGGTGCGCACCCATGCCGAGTCGGCGCGCATGGCCTTGTGGATTAACCCGGTGTATACCATAGGCATCAAAGACATGCCGGAGCAGGAAGCGGACAAACTGCTGCAGCGCTTGTTTGCCCACGCGCTGCAGGACAGATTTTTATATGCTCACAAGTGGTCCGAACACATGTTGACCATGTGGGACAACCGCTCGGTACAACATTGTGCCCAGGGCGGCTACGACGGCTACCGGCGCGTCATGCACCGGACCACGGTTGCGGGGGAACAACCCCACTAACATGCACCCCGCCAGGAAGTTGAGACGAATCACCGCTGTGACCGCGTGCCTGATCTGCAGCCTGCTGCCGGTCACGCCGAGCCTGGCGCAACAGCAGGACTATCTGCCGCCGGACCTGCGCAGCCGGGTGAATCAGCTGAAGCTGGATCTGCAGCGCATTCCCACCACCCGGACCAACGCCCCGGCCCGCGCCCGGCTGACCTGGGACTGGTTGAATGCATATGCCATCAACGGCGGATACGTGCCGGTTGACGCTACCCGGGTGATTGCCGCGGTGCTGGCCCAGCCGCGCGCTGAGCCGGCGCAGCTGGCGGCGCTGGACGAAGTGATGGCGGAGTTCGATTTTCTCGACAGCGAACCCGGCGCCATCGGCACCCTGAGCGCGGATACCGGGCCGTTCACCGCCGCCTCTTATGTGACCATCAGGCAGACCTATACGGTGGGTGACAAAGCCATTCAAACCGGCGGGTCATTTCTGGTGGCGCGCCATTTCATGGCTGACTTCGGCGACTGGCAGACGGCGGACCCGGCGGCCGACCATTACATCAGCATCAGCAGTACCAATCCCAGGGTGACCTTTGTCACGCGCACGGTACCCCGCGCAGGCATGCACGGCGGCTTCCGCACCACCCGCAACACGCTGGCATTCCAGGTGGCGTCCGGCACGCTGCAAAGCGGCGACCAGGTCACCATCACCTACGGCGACACCAGCGGCGGCTCGCCGGGCATCCTGACACCGAGATTCTCCAGCGACCGCATGCCGCTGCCGCTATACCTGGCGTTTGCCGACAAAGGGCCGTATTTCAGCCTGCCGATCCAGCCGATCCGTATCCGGGGCCGCGCCGCGACCGCCGTCACCGCATTTGTTCCCAGCGTGGTTGCGCCCGGGGAGACCTTTGAGTTGAGCCTGCGTGCGCGGGATGAATTTTACAACCGCGCCACCGGGGCGGTGCCGGACTGGCAGGTCAGTCTCAACGGTGAAGCCTGGCAGCAGGTGCCGGCGGACGGCGCCCTGACCCGGCGCAGCGTCAGCATCGACCAGCCGGGTACTTACTTTGTAACGGTCAGCAGCGCCGACGGCAGCCTCAGCGGCAGCGGCAACCCGGTGCTGGTGAGCGCTGACCCGCAGCGCATTTACTGGGGTGATACCCACGGCCATTCCGGCTTTGCCGAAGGCATCGGCACTCCGGACCGCTTCATGCAGTGGGCCCGGGACGACGCCAGCCTGGATTACGTCACCCATTCTGAACATGACATCTGGCTGGACGATGCCGAATGGGAAGTGCTGCGCAACAATGTGCGCGAATACACCGAGGAGAACCGTTTTATTGCGTTCCTGGGTTACGAGTGGACTGTCAACAACACCCGCGGCGGGCATCACAACGTACTGTTCCGCACGCCCCACAACCGCAGCCGCATCCCGGCGCAGTTCCACCCTACCCTGACCCAGCTCTACCAGGGTTTGCGCAACCGCTACGCGCCCCGGGATGTGGTGGTGATCCCCCACGCCCACCAGGCCGGCGACTACCGCCTCAGCGACCCGGCGCTGGAGCCGCTGGTTGAGATTATGAGCCAGCACGGCAACTTTGAATGGTTCGGGCGCATGTATCTGCAACACGGCCACCAGGTGGGTTTTATCGCCGCGTCAGACAACCATCTCAGCCAGCCCGGCTATTCAGCGCCGCTGGGCGGCTCGCTCTCCCAACGCGGCGGCTTGGGGGCGCTGCTGGCGCCGGCGCGCACCACGAATGCGCTGTTTGACGCCATGAAAAATCTGCGTACCTATGCCACCACCGGCGACCGCATCATTCTGCAGTTTGCCGTCAACGGCACCGGCATGGGCCAGCGTGCTGATTTCAGCACCCAGCGCAACATCAGCGGCCGCGTGATCGGCACCGCAGGCATCGACAGCATCAGCGTGATTAAAAACGATACCGAATTGTGGCGCCGCACCTATGCCGACCGGGACGAGGTGCGTCTGGGTAAACGCGAAACGCTGCTGTTGACCTTCCACTCCGACGCCAAACCGGTGCACCCCGGCGACAACCCGCGCGGCTGGCGCGCCTGGCAGGGCACGCTGGAGGTCAGTAACGCTGAGTTGGAAGAGATCCTGCCTTATGACGCGGGTTTCCCGATGCAGAACGTGCAACGCTCCAGCGAGCAGCCCAACCGCGTGACGTTTGACACCAAGACCCGTGGCGACGGCAGTTCTTTCCTGCTGACCCTGGCGAATGTACAGCGCACCGCCCGGCTGCAGTTTGATCTGGTGGAAACCGCGGAGAGCGGCGGCGCGCCGCCAATTTACCGGCTGCCGCAACGGGTTGCCGCGGCCAGCTTCAGCCTGGCCTTGAAGGACCTGCAGAACGGCCCGCTGAGCCACGCCCAGAGCGTGGATGCGTACACCGACCGGGTTACGCTGCGCAAATTCAACCCGGATGCACCGCGGGAGGTGAGCTTTGAATTTACCGACAGCGGTGCCACCCAGGGTGATTACTATTTTGTCCGCGTGGTGCAGGTCAACGACGCCATGGCCTGGTCCAGCCCGGTGTGGGTGGGCGGCCATCCGTCACGCTGATGGCTTTCCGGCTGCATAGCCGCCTGGCGGCAGACACCACCCCGGTCACCGAACTGGAACTGTGCCGGGTGCTGCTGATGGAAGACAGCCGTTTCCCCTGGCTGATCCTGGTGCCGGGCCTCGATGACTTAACCGAGTTACATCACCTGCCGGCAGCCCGGCAGCCGCAGCTGTGGGGGGAAATTGACCATACCTGCCGCAGCCTGCAGGAGGTTATGCAGGCGCACAAACTGAATGTGGCGGCACTGGGTAACCTGGTGCCGCAACTGCATATACACGTGGTGGCCCACTTTCGCGATGACGCCGCATGGCCTGCGCCGGTGTGGGGCAACGGCGCCGCCGTCGCCTACGATGACAGTCGGCGGCAGAGCCTGCTGCGGCAGCTGCGGCAGGCGCTCAATCCGGCAGCGGAATAGGATTTAACACCAGCGGCACGTCGTAACCCGCCTGCACCGCCGGCCGCGCGGCAATGGTTTTATACCAGCGCTTCAAGTTGGGGTAGCCGGCCCAATCAATGCCCTGCCACTCGTAACGGGAGATCCACGGCCAGGTGGCGATGTCGGCAATGGAATAGCTGCCGGCGAGGAATTCCCGTGCCGTCAGCCGCTGGTCCAGCACCCGGTACAGACGCTGGGCTTCAGCCGCGTAGCGTTGCTCCGCGTAAGGCGCTTTGCCGCTGTTGAAGTGCAGGAAATGATGCGCCTGACCCAGCATCGGGCCTACGCCGCCCATCTGCAGCATCAGCCACTCCAGGGTCACATACCGGTCATCCCCCCAGAAGCGGTCGTATTTGTCCGCCAGATAAATCAGCATGGCGCCGGATTCCATCAGGCTGCGGCCGGTGTCCCGGTCGACCAGGGCCGGAATCTTGTTGTTCGGGCTGATCTTCAGAAATTCAGGCGCAAACTGTTCATCTTTGGTGATGTTGACGGTGTGCACCTCGTAGGGTGCGGCAAATTCTTCCAGTGCAATGGAGGCTTTACGGCCGTTGGGCGTGGGGAAAGTATAGAGATCAAACATGGCACGGATTATGCCACTTTTTTGGTAATTTCCGCTTCAGCCAGGCTGTGCTCCGCGTCCGCCGCGCGCAGAGCGGCACCCGGATCGGCTTTCCCGGCAAACTGCAGGCTGGGCCAGCCGTATTTATCGCCCACTTTCTTCAGTTTGCTCTTGCCGTTGACTACCACCGGCCGGCCAACGGCTTCCAGCAGCGGCAGGTCGTCCTGGGAGTCGCTGTAGAAATAGGCGTCCTGCAAATCCGCCCCCACCTCGTTGACATACTCCGTGGCGGCCGTCAGTTTGCCCGGGCCGTGACAAGGCTGCACACCACCGGCCACTTTGCCGCTGACAATTTCAAGGCCGGTACAGCGGATGTGTTTGATCCCCAGCACTTCCGCCACCGGTTCCGCCTGATAAAAGGTGGCTGAAGTCACCATCACCACTTGGTGGCCGAGCCGTCGGTGGGCACTGATCAGCTCAATCCCCTCCTGGTAAATCCAGCCGCTCATGCGCTCCCGGAAAGCGGCGCGGCCCAGTTCGCGCAAGACGTCTTCATCCATGCCGGTGATGTCGTCAACCGTCGCCTGGAGCATATCGTTGTAGGAGTAGCGCCCCACCGCGTAGTTTGCAAACATGGCGCCCAGCGACATAAAACGGCTGAACGACATGCCGCCGTTGGAAATCTGTTGGAGCGCCAGGGCGGTGAGTGAATACCCGTCAATCAGGGTACGGTCCAGGTCAAAAAAGGCCACCACCGGGGGGCGTGGGGCTGCCGTGTCAGAGTCCTCTACCTTAGTAGAGTCCTCTACGCTTGTAGAGGGGTCACTTTCCAAACGTGTTAGATACTCAGCAACGTTCATAAACCGCATACTACCTGACCTCCAGCGTCTGCGCGCGGGCATAGTGAGGCGCGAATGCTACAAAAATGTTAACACCACCGGATGTTGACACTATATTTGACGGATAACCGGCCAGAAGTTCATTTTTTTCCGCTCTGTCGCTATTTGCGCTACGCCCTCAACCGCGGAGCTGGTCTTTTTTCAACGCGCGCATATCTTCCGGTTCCCATTCATGGCGGAATGCCAGCATCAGGCCGGCTCCGGAGCGCTGCGCCAGGGGTAACTGGGCGTCCGCATCCGCCGCTGCGTTAAACTCGTCGTACAGGCGCCGCAGGCGTTGCAGGAAAGCGGTGGCGGTTTCCGGACTGATGGTGCCCCAGGCAAAGCGGAAGCTGTCCTGGGTGCGCACCAGCTTGCGGTCGAGAAAGCTGGACAACACGCTGCGGATAAAAAAGCGCTCAATGGGGCCGTTGCGCCGCCACTGAAAGCCCCTGGATACCCGCAACCGGTAGCGGTTTTCCGGCAGCAATTCAATCACCCCCAGCCGGTCCAGCCGGGCAAACAGCTGCTGCAGCTGGGCTGCTTCCAGATCGTATTCCGCCAGCACATCTTCAAACCGGTAGCGGTTGAGGACACAGATGGCGGCAATGAACAGCGGCAGATTATCCGCCAGTTCCCGTTCCTGCTCTTCACTCAATTCCAGGATGCGTTCGCGCTGATCGTCCACCGCGCGTAC
>JANQOA010000164.1 GCA_028279305.1 Pseudomonadales bacterium | reverse complement strand
AGCCGCCGCAGCCGATAATGGGTTCAACCGCAACATGGTCACCGTTCTGAACTGTTACATTGTCACCCACGGCATCAACAATTCCGGCAATCTCATGACCCGGCTGCATCCCGGCGGGATCGCCCAGGGCGCCGTGTTTGATGTGCAGGTCCGACCCGCAGATACCTCCGGCGGTTACACCCAGACGCACATAGCCGGGACCGGGTTCGGGCAGATCCTGAGAGGTGAGGCCAATGCCACCGCCTTTGCTGTAGATGGCTGCGCGCATGTTGGCGTCCTTGTGGAGGAGGGTGATCCTATCCTACTAGACTGCCGGGCCTGCTGCATTGCCCGGCGCCGCCGCGTGGACCGGAAAGCGGACGAGCGGTCAGCCCCCGCTGCGTTAGAACCTGTTCCAGGTCAGGACCTCTTCCATGGGTTTGCGCTTGACCGGCATAAATCTGCGTTGCGGATAGCCCACCGCGACATATACAAACATATGCAGGTCCTCGGGCACATTGCATAGCTCGCGGATTTCCGGCTCGGCATGTCCGGGGAAGGTTGTGAAACAGGTACCCACACCCATGGCCCGTGCGGCGACAATCATATTCTGGGCGGCGGGGTAAATGGTGGAGTGCATGAAACTCTCCTGCGGGTCGTGGGGCGGATACACTTTGCGCGCCATGCCGACTATCCACGCCGGGACTTTGGCGAAGTTTTTCGCCAGATGTTCCGCCCCCTGCAGCATGCGCTCTTCGACCCCGTCCTGCCCCGGCGGGCGGTTGGCGAAGAATGGCGCCATCCCTTGCAGCACCTTGTCACCCACAATCTGTTTGACCTGCGGATCGTCTATCACCAGAAAAGCCCAGCCCTGGCTGTTGCCCGGGTTCGACGCCCGGGTGGCTGCGTAAATGAGCTTTTCCAGAACTTCTCTGGGCACCGGATCTTCCTTGAAATAGCGCATTGCGGTGCAGGTATCCATGGCTTCGAATACATCCATAGTCTAACCAGTCTTTAAAAATAGAACATGTTATAAATCATACGTCATGCTGAGCAGAATGCAATATTCGAAAGGTTGGCGCGAACGTTAGCTTCGCGCGGTTGAGAAGGCTGTACAATCAGCCGGAGAGAAAACGGAGTACTTGAACAAATGCCGCAGTCAAAACCACTCACCGCGAGGCAGTTGCAGCAGCAAAGCCGGGTGCTGGAATGCACCCGCGAACTGCTGGCTGAACAGGGTTATGAGGGGCTGCAAATGCGGGTGTTGGCGGAGCGTGCCGGAGTGGCCCTGATGACCTTGTACAACAGGTTCGGCAATAAAGACGATCTGATTCTGTTGGCGTTACGCGATTTGTTAGCGGGGCTGGCGCAGCGGGCTAACGCTTCGGGTAAACAGGGTATTGCGTTTGCCGTGCTTAATGCGGAGATCATTGCTGACCAGATTCTGGAAACGCCGCGGTATGCTAAAGCGATGGCGCTGATGTTGTTTAACGGCCAGCCGGAATCCCCCATTGTGCGCGCGCTGCTGGTCAACAACTTTGAACAGTCTCAGGCGGCGGTTGCACAAATGCTGGAACGGGGGGAACTCACCCGCAAGGTTGATAGCGCGCTGCTGGCGCGCGGGCTCAGTGTGGCCGGCTGGTCGACAATTCTGCTGTGGATGAAAGGCCTGATCCCGGACCGGCAATTCAAAAAAGAATACACCCGCGCGCCGCTGATGGTGCTGATGCCTGCCATGAGTGAACAAGCGCTTAAACGGTATGCCAAAGCGCTGCGCTGACAGCAGCCGGAGCCCGGGTTGGGATGAATCAGCCGGACAGCGCTTCGTATACCATCTTTTCGAAGCGGAACATCAGGTCTGCCTGGGGCAGAAACTGGTAGCCGAACACGTGGGTAAAAAACATGCCGAACAGGTCTTCCAATGGGTCGACAAAAAACCACGTACCCGCTGCACCTCCCCAACCAAAAGTACCCGCGGAACCGGGCATGTAGGTGCCTTCGATACCTTTTTTTACCGCATAGCCGAGGCCGAAGCCGTAACCGGGCCCCACGGCAATATCAACGTTGCGTGCGCCGATATGGTTGGCGGTCATCAGGTTGATGGTTTTGCGCCCTAACACCCGGGTGCCGTCCAGTTCACCGCCGTTCAACAGCATCTGCGCAAACCTGGCGAAGTCCTTGGGTGTGCTGAGAATGCCGCCGAACAGGCCGTTGCCGGACATCAGCTTACGGTTGCCGCGGCCTGCTTTTTCAGCCGTGGCGGGCGGGTCGCGGACAATCAGGTTGCCTTCCAGGTCCCAGGCGTGGTCTGTAACCAGCCTGTTGGTATTTTCTTCGCTGCAGTAGAAAAACGAGTTATCCATTCCTAACGGTTCAAATACGCGTTCCCGAAACAGCTCGTCCAACTCTTTGCCTGCCGCCCGGGTCAGCAATAAACTCAACACGTCAAAGTCGGAGCCGTAGTTCCAGACTTCACCCGGCTGGGCGTGCAGGGGCGCCTGGGCGAGGGCAAGCACCATGCTCTCATAACTGCCGTCCGGGTCATTGATACGCATATCCCAGGGCAGAAAGCCGCTGCCGCCCATGGCAGCGTCGATGGCGGGATAATAATTCGCCGGTGTGCGGCCGGGTGCGGGTATGCCGGAGGTCATGGTCATCAGATCAAATACCGTAACCTCACGGTTTGCCGCAATCGTGCCGCCGAGTTCAATAGGGGTACCCTTGACCCGGTCGGTGGCCTGGGGATATGCAACCACCCGGGGATTGGCAAACTCCGGCAGCCATTTGCTGATCGGGTCGTCGAGGAAAATGATCCCGTCCTCAAACATCGACATGGCGACCACCGCGGTCACCGGCTTGGACTGTGAGTACATGCGGAACAAACTGTCCGCGCTGAGGCTGTTGTCCTGCGCATCCAGATCCAGGCTGCCTACCGCATGGGTGTGAACAATCCGCCCATGGCGCGCCACCACCGTGACAACGCCGGGCACGTGACGGGCGTCAACAGCAGCGTTCATCACGCTGCTGATTTTCTCCAGGCGTGATTCGTCGAAACCCTCAGCACTGCCTGTCGAGAGCGTCAAACCTGCAAAGTCAGCCATGTTGCCTCCTTCAGTTCTGTGTCATTCAACGGCCTCTACTTGACCGGGTGCATGCTCTTGCGGGTAACTTTTTTCACCTTGTCCGATGAAGGCGCGGGGCAGGCTGATGTTCTGCCGCGTATCAGCTGAATCTGCTCCATATTCAGCCACTCCCGCACCCCCGGTTTGCTGGTTTTAATCTGCAGCCAGTCATCATCGGGTTTGCCCGCCACGCGGATACATATAGGGTCCCGTTCTCCAACCAGAAAAACGTCCCAGGAGGTACCAACGTCAAAATCCGGATCACTGGCCTGGGCGGCGCCGGGTAACAACGCGGCCAGCAGGCAAAAGGTGAGTTTGTTAATGGGTATTCCTTTCCATGGTTTTACCATCCTTTATAGATCGAAATGTGTCTTGAAGCTATCGCAGCGATAACCATGCGCCGGTCAATACCGGTTTGACCTCAACCCGGCCGATTGTATTCAGGCCAGCTGCGGCTAGAGCTTAATCATTGTTATCAATAAGTTAGCTTACTTTTTTGATAACTATTGTAAAAGCGTGCGCTCGTCAGCGGCAAAAGCTTCCAGCACGGCGCGCGCATCTTCCTGCTGGTCCGGGTGAAACGCATCCACCAGCGCGTTCAAGTCCGTGTTGTCCCAGTCCGGATCGCTCATCAGGTATTCCAGAGCAGCGGGCTGCGGTGCTTGCGCGGCGGGGGACAAATCCGTTGGTCTGTCGGTCTGTGCGTGCACAAGGGCGGCCGGCTTGAGCCGGCTATCCCCGGCGCGGTCTGATTTGACGGTTTCCGGGGCTGACGCTGGTGCCGCGGCCGGGGCTTTGGCCTGGGTTTTGGCCGGGGCTGCGGTTGCAGCCGGTGGTGCAGGGGGAAGCGCTTGTGTCATGGGGGCGGTATTAATTTGCTCCTTGCTGGCAAACCAACCCAGAAATACGGCACAGACAAGCACACCGAACAACAAGTAACGCATTCATTTTCTCCTTCTTAGCGGCAAGAACCGCGCCAGCCTCATAACTCTCCATCCGCTGGCAAGTGCTGCACATGAGGCCGGCGCGGTTAACCGGTGGTTGGTCAGTCAGTTCAAGGTGAAACGGGCACGGTACGAACCGTGAACCCTTCACTGCGGCGGGTCGCCACGGTCCAGTTGTCGAACTGGGTATTGGTTACCGCGCCGCCCCTTACCGCGCCCACATGGGTGGCGTCATAACCGCCGGTATCATCTGCGACGTCCTGATTAAATCCGTCCGGACCGTCATCCAGCAGAATGAAGGGTGAGCGTGTGTCTTCCGCATCGACAAGCCCGTCAAAGTTGGTATCCCCGTCGAGGAAACCGTTGAGAAACAGCGGGTCCGCGGCCAGACCGTTGCCGACCCCGCGAATGTTGTCCAGGTACCAGCCGGCGGTGAAGTTTGCCGGGCGTTCCGTCAATTCGCCGGTGAAATTAATGCCGCCCGCGGCTGCGTTGAACTCGGTGTTGGCAATGGGCAGTTCACCCCCGGCACCGTTGTAATACACCAGCCCGTCTGCATTGGAATTGTTGGGCGCTACAACGTCGGCGGCAAAGCCGATGGCATCGTCACGCACCACCCCAAAGCCGGGATTTGCACCCGCTTCGTTAGCACAGTGCACGCCGTCCACATAGCTGTCGGCAAACGGACCGGGTTGCACGGAACCCAGATCCGCGAACCCCTCAGCCTCGTAACAGCCATGGCGGAAATTGGCGATCAATACGTTGGCCAGGCGGATCTGCTCCAGGTTGTCAGCAAACAGAACGCCGAATTCGCGGTCGTCAATATCGGCCGCGGGGATGCTGGCGGCGTCGCGGCCTACCAGCGTGGCGTTGACGATGCGCGGGTTGGAAGCGCCAAACTCACTGCGGCTGGCATAGATGCCGGAGCGGCCCGAGGCGCCGTCCGCGTCGCGGTTGTGGATGACCATCAGGTCTTTCAGGACACCGTTAAAGTCTTCGTACCAGACCCCATCCCGGCCCGATCCGGTGGCCAGTATCCAGGCCATGCGTGCGTCCGTATCTACGATATGCAGTC
>JANQOA010000162.1 GCA_028279305.1 Pseudomonadales bacterium | reverse complement strand
ATGAATTTGTCACCGACCCGCCTTTGTTGAGCGCCGCGCGGAGCGAATTCAAAGCACCATAGCTCTGTGGTAGCCTCGGCGTTTTGGCTAAAGTTCCTGGGGAGGGGCCTGCCCATGCGCATCGGCATATCCGTGTGCTCAAGTTACCGTTGTGAAGACCCGCGCGAGGGTGCCCGTTATATGGTTGAACGGGCACATGCCGCGCGCGCCGCGGACCTGGATACGCTGTTTGTGGGGGACCACCACGTGGTGCCCACACCCTATTATCAGAACAGTGTCATGCTCGGCCGCATGCTGGCGGAATGGCATAACAAACCGGCCGGCGCCCTGTATCTGCTGCCGCTGTGGAATCCGGTGTTGCTGGCGGAGCAGATCGGCACCCTGGCCGCGGTGATGCAGGGGCGCTTTATCCTGCAATGCGCGCTGGGCGGCGACCAACGCCAGAGTGCCGGCATGGGGGTGGACTTCAGCCGCCGGGTAGCCATGTTTACCGACGCGCTGCAGATAATGCGCGCCCTGTGGGCGGGTGAGACCGTCAACCACGATCGATTCTGGCCCATTGAAAACGCGCGCATCAGCCCGGTACCGGCGGCACCGGTAGAGGTTTGGGTGGGTGCCTCAGCGGTGCCGGCCATCAACCGCAGCGCGCGGCTGGCGGACGGCTGGCTGGCCGGCCCCAACCTCAATCTGCAGGCGGCGGCGGAGCAGCTTAACCAGTATCAGCAGGCCTGCGCGGAACATCAGCGCCAGCCCGCCGCGGTGGCCCTGCGCCGGGATATATTTATCGGCGCCACCTCCCAGGAAGCGGCAGCCTTGAAACAGACCTATCTGCAGAAAGGCTACCGCGGTTTCAGTGAAGATGCGCTGCTGACCGGCTCTGTCAACGAAGTGGCGGATGAGTTGGCCGCGTATGCGGCGTTGGGCTATACGGACGTGATTGTGCGCAACATCAGCGCCGACCAGGGGGAAGCGCTGGCGACCATTGAACGGCTGGCGCTGGTCAGGGAACAGATGAGGGGACAGCTTTGAAAAACATACTTGTGGCCAACCGCGGGGAAATTGCCCTGCGGGTGATCCGCGCGGCCCAGGACATGGGCATCACAGCCACCGCTGCTTATGCCGCGGACGACAGCAGCGCGTTACACGTCAGCAAAGCGGACGCGGCGCTGGAGTTGCCCGGCAAAGGCGTGGCGGCCTACCTGGACATCAGCGCCATTGTTGACAGCGCCGCGGCCGCCGGCTGTGACGCCATTCATCCCGGCTATGGCTTTCTCAGTGAAAACCCGGATTTTGCGCAGGCCGTGGAGGCTGCCGGCTTAACCTTTATCGGCCCGGATGTCGCCGCCCTGCAGACCTTTGGCGACAAAGCGGCCGCCCGCGCGCTGGCTGCGCAACAGGGTGTGGCGGTGTTGCCGGGCAGCGCCGGGCCGGTCTCGCTGGCTGAGGCGGAGGCATTTTTTGCTGAGCTTGACGGTGCGCAGAACGGCGCCGCCATCATGCTGAAGGCGGTTTCCGGCGGCGGCGGCCGCGGCATGCGGGTGGTGCGGCAGGCGGACGCATTGGCGGATGCATATCAGCGCTGCGCCTCCGAAGCTAAAGGCGCGTTTGGCGCGGATGCGGTTTATGCGGAACGTTACGTGGCCAACGCCAAACACATAGAAGTGCAGGTTATCGGCGACGGCAGCGGGGCTGTGAGCCATGTCTGGGAGCGTGAGTGCAGTATTCAGCGGCGCCACCAGAAACTGATCGAAATAGCGCCCAGTCCGCAGTTGCACCCGCGCCTGCGTGAGCAGATGTGTGAAGCCGCGGTGCGGCTGGCAGCGGCGGTGAATTACCGGGGGCTGGGCACCATAGAGTTTATCCTCGACCTGGATAGCCAACAGTTTTATTTCATGGAAGCCAACGCGCGGCTGCAGGTGGAGCATACCGTCACTGAAGAAGTGACCGGGGTGGATCTGGTGCAGGCGCAGATTGCGGTGGCTGCCGGCGCCAGTCTGGCGGAGTTGTCTTTGCAACAGGCGCAGATCCCGCCGCCCCAGGGATTTGCGGTGCAGTTGCGCATCAATATGGAGACCATTGCCGCGGATGGCACGGTTAAACCCGCAGGCGGACATCTGCAGACCTTTGTGCCGCCGGGCGGACCGGGCTTGCGCACGGATACCTACGGTTATCAGGGCTACGTGACCAACCCCAATTACGATTCGCTGCTGGCCAAGTTGATTGTTTACCAGCGGCGCGGTGACTTCAGCAGCGTTCTCAACCGCGCCGCCCGGGCACTGGACGATTTTGCCATTGCCGGGGTGGCCACCAACAAATCTTTTCTCAGCGCGCTGCTGGGGCATGCCGCGGTGCGTGACAATAGTGTCAACACAAGTTTTGTCGATACCCATACGGCTGAGTTGCTGCAGGCGCAGGCGGCCGGGGCAACCGTTGCAGCCAACGGCCGTGACGGGGTGGCGGGGGTCAAGGTGGATCCGCTGGACCCGCTGGCGGTGCTGGAACACGGCAAAAGCGGTGCAGGGGCGGGCAGCGCTGCTCCGGAAATCCTCGCCCTGGTGGAAGACGCGCTGCCCGAGGGCGCGGTGGCGGTGCGCGCACCCATGCAGGGTACGGTGGTGAGTTTTGAAGTTCAGCCCGGCGATGAAGTCTACGCCGGCAAACTCGTGCTGGTCATGGAAGCCATGAAAATGGAGCATGAAGTGCGTGCTGAGGTCAGCGGCGTGGTGCAGAGTCTGGGGGTGGCGCCCGGCGACGCGGTGTTTGAAAGCCATCCGTTGATTATTCTTGCGGAGCAGGATGTACAGGCGGCGGACGAAGGTGAACAGCAGGCGCTGGACCTGGATCACATCCGCGCGGATCTGCAGGAAGTGTTCGACCGGCAGGGGGCGGGGTTGGATGAGAACCGTCCCCAGGCGGTAGCCAGACGCCGCAAGACAGGCCACCGCACGGCGCGTGAAAACGTTGCGGACCTGTGTGATCCGGGAACCTTTGTCGAGTACGGCTCGGTGGTGCTGGCTGCCCAGCGCCGCCGCCGTGCCATTGAAGACCTGATAGAAAACACCACCGGTGACGGCATGGTCTGCGGCCTGGGCCGGATTAACGGCGAGCTGTTCAGTGAAGACAAGTCCCGGGCCATGATCATGTCTTACGACTACATGGTGATGGCGGGCACGCAGGGTTCAAAGAACCACGCCAAAAAAGACCGCATGTTTGAGATTGCGGAGCACAACCGCCTGCCTACCGTGCTGTTTGCGGAAGGCGGCGGCGGCCGTCCCGGCGATACCGACGGCAGCGGCGTGGCCGGTCTGGACTGCTGGGCGTTTACCTATTTTGCGCGGCTGTCCGGGCTGGTGCCGATTGTCGGCATTACCACCGGGCGCTGTTTTGCCGGCAACGCGGTGTTGCTGGGTTGTTGTGATGTGATTATCGCCACCGAAGGGTCAAACATCGGCATCGGCGGCCCGGCCATGATTGAAGGCGGCGGGCTGGGCGTGTTCCGCCCGGAAGAGGTGGGACCGATGGACGTGCAGGTGCCCAACGGGGTGGTGGACATTGCCGTCAAGGATGAAGCTGAAGCGGTGGCCAGGGCGCGCCAGTACCTGTCTTACTTCCAGGGGCCGGTGGCGGAGTGGGAGGCGCCGGACCCGCGCGAACTGCGTTTTGTGGTGCCGGAAAACCGCCTGCGCTACTACGATATGCGCAAGGTGATTGAGGGCATAGCCGACGTCGATTCGGTGCTGGAGCTGCGCCCGGACTGGGGTATCGGCATTATCACCTGTTTTATCCGCGTGGAAGGCCGGCCGCTGGGGTTAATTGCCAACAATCCGGCACATCTGTCCGGCGCCATCGATGCGCCCGGGGCGGACAAAGGCACCCGCTTTATGCAGTTGTGTGACGCCTTTGATATTCCGATCCTGTCCCTGTGTGACTGTCCCGGCATCATGGTCGGCCCGGAGGTTGAGAAAACCGCGGTGGTGCGCCACGCGGCGCGGATGTTTGTCACCGCCGCCAATATCGATGTGCCGCTGATGACCATTGTTACCCGCAAGGGCTACGGGCTCGGCGCCCAGGCCATGGCCGGCGGCAGCTTCAAGGCGCCGCTGTTTACCGTGACCTGGCCCACCGGCGAGTTCGGCGGCATGGGGCTGGAGGGGGCGGTGAAGCTTGGTTACCGCAAGGAGCTGCAAGCCATAGAAGAGCCCGAGGCGCGGGCGCAGGCCTACGAAAAGATGGTGGCGGATATGTATCAGCGCGGCAAAGCGGTGAACATGGCTTCGCATTTTGAGCTGGACGACGTCATCGACCCGGCGGCAAGCCGCACCTGGATTTCACGGGCGCTGCGGTCTGCGCCGCCGCCGCTGCCGCGGGCCGGCAAGAAGCGGCCCAACGTGGATACCTGGTAGCTCCGGCTTTACAACAATAACAAAAAGGGGAGAGCATGGCCATATTTGAGCAGTGGCGGCAGCGCTACTCCCTGGTGGTGTTGTGTTTCTGTGCGGTATTTGTCTGTTATATCGACCGGGTCAACATATCGGTGGCCATCATCCCGATGGCGGACGAGTTCGGCTGGGATGCAGCGGTGCAGGGCTGGATTCTTTCCTGTTTTTATTTTGGTTACCTGGTCACCCAGTTTCTCGGCGGTTACCTGGCGGACCGTTACGGCGGTAAGGTGGTGCTGGCCATCGGCGTGATCTGGTGGTCTGCGTTTACCGTATTTACGCCCTGGGCGTCAGCCCTGGGGGTGGCGGTGCTGGTGGCGGCGCGGGTGCTGATGGGCATGGGAGAAGGGGTGACGTTTCCATCCATTTACGCCCTGTATGCCAAGTGGGTGCCGGTCAAGGAACGCGCCCGCAGCATGGCTTTTTCCAACAGCGGTATTCCCATCGGCCAGGTGTTTGCGCTGCTGGTGGCGCCGCTGATTGCGGTGGCGTGGGGCTGGGAATGGATCTTTTACCTGTTCGGCGCGGTGGGTATTGTCTGGTATGCCTTCTGGCACTTTGCCACCGCCAGGGAACCAGCCGCCCACCCGCGGCTGAGCGAACAGGAGGCGGGTGAGATTGCCGCTGACCTGCCGCCCGCCAGCAGCAGCGGCGCGCAGACATCTACCCTGCAGCTGCTGCGCTCCAAAGCGGTGTGGGCCATTATCGTCGCGCACTTCTGCAACAACTGGTCGCTGTATGTGTTGCTGTCCTGGTTACCCACCTTCGTGACCCGCGGTCTGGGGGTGGATTTTGCCAGCTCCGGGGTGGTCAGCATGCTGCCGCATATTGTTTCTTTTGTATTCCTCAATCTGGCCGGCCAGGTGGCGGACCGCATGGTGAAGTCCGGCATGACGGTTACGCGGGTGCGCAAAACCTGCCAGACCATTGGTTTCGGCGGCCTGGCGCTGGCGTTGATGTTGGTAGGGGAGGCTGAATCCGCCTGGCTGGCCATTACCATTATGTGCGCCGGAAATGCGCTGGGCGCGTTTGTAACCGGCGGCTTTGCCGTCAACCATATGGATATTGCCCCCAACCAGGCGGGACGGTTGATGGGTATTACCAACACCTTTGCCACCATTCCCGGCATTGTCGGGGTGACCGTCAGCGGCTTTATACTGCAGGCCACCGGTTCCTGGGCGCTGGTGTTTCAGGTGGCCGGCGGCGTGACCGTGTTCGGCTTGATCTTTTACCTGCTGTTCGCAAGCGGCGAAAAACAATTCGACTAGCCTCTGCAGGCGTTTCAGGCGGGTGCATTTAGCGTTTACTGAGACGGCGGCGGTGTTAATATCCCGCCATCTCAATCAGACGGCAGTCACTATGATTACCTTGCGAGTCAACGGGCAACAGCATCAGCTGGATGTAGACCCGAACATGCCTTTGTTATGGGCAATCCGTGAAAACCTGCAGCTTGCAGGCACCAAGTTCGGCTGCGGCGTGGCCCAGTGCGGGGCCTGCACGGTACATATGAACGGCACCCCGATACGCGCCTGCGTGACACCCGTGTCCGCGGTCCAGGGCAGTGAAATCACCACCATTGAAGGTATCGGCGAGCCCGGTGCGTTGCATGCGGTACAGCAGGCCTGGATTGCCGAGCAGGTGCCCCAGTGCGGCTACTGCCAGTCCGGCCAGATTATGGCGGCGGCGGCGTTGCTGGCGGACAACCCGAATCCGGATGACGCGGCGATTGATCAGGCCATGGCCGGCAACATCTGCCGTTGCGGCATGTACGGCCGCATCCGCAAGGCGATTAAGAG
>JANQOA010000144.1 GCA_028279305.1 Pseudomonadales bacterium | reverse complement strand
CGCGCACCAGGAAACTGTGGCGGTTCAAATGTGGCGAAACTCCAGCAGGGTATCTACACACCAGGCCGGTGGACGGGTAACTAAGTTGTTTCGGGGTGTCGGCGACAGGACGTCGCCGCCACAGCCTACAGGGACGTATTTACGGCGGCCCGAGACAACTTAGTTGCCCGGGAACAGGCCGGATGAGCAGCACCCCCCACAACTAATGGTTGTTTTTCCCAACACTTTACCTTAGCATCCTCTGACCTTGCCAGGCAGTCCGCCCCTTAGAAGGGCTGGCAGATAAACAGTGACAAGCTCGGGTCAAAGCGAGCTAAAAAAAGAGACACCATGGCAAGGTTAGTTGTACCGATAGTTGTGATCACTTTGCTGATCCTGGCTCTGATGGTCCTGAATTCAGAGCAGCCGGTCCAATCCACTGCGGATGTCACCTCAGCGGAGTCCGTCGAACAACCACAAGCATCACCGTCCGCGACCACGGCGTCGGCAGCATCCTCCCTGTTCGCTGAGGATCTTCATTCACAACGCCTGGCCGAACAACTTCTGGAGCGGGGTGAGAGCGCTGAACTACTGGAAAAACTCTCACAATTGGAAGTTGTACTGAACGAAGAAGTCTTTGAATGCTACGGCCACAAGACGGAACTGAAACGATTCATGTGCGACTGGAATACGGAAGCTACCGGACATGAGTACTATCACTATGACATCGACGCGCTTAAGAATTTGGCGCATGGCGATGGCGTAGCGGCGTTTGTTTACGCAGACCGCTTGATGGATACAGATTTGGCCACCGCTGCGTTGTACTTCCTTCGAAGCACATTGCTTACCGAAAAGCTGGGACCGCTATTGCGGTCCAGATCCATTGTTTTTACCACGTATTACGTGAACCACAGGGATGATTACCAAGCAGGCGTGGACGCTCACGATGCCGGCCTGGTCGCCGCATTAGCGCTGGACAATATTGCCATGGACATGGGCCTTCCTAACGATCTATATCCGCTTATCGATATTTCGGAGACCGCTGTACCGGATAGTTTCCACGAAGCCGTGCTGCAAAAACAGCAATTTTTTGAGGAAACGCTCAATTCAATAAAATCAGAAATAGGAATCGCGAAATGAAAAAATTCTTGGTCACTTTCGGTTTGTGCCTGCTGGGGGTTGCGGTTTTCGCAGCCACTGCCATTGTGCAATGCAAGTCTTGTGAGACCACTGAAGACTACATTAAATACGGTGCTGCGAAAATCGTGGCTCAACAGGGCGGCACCGCACAGGTAGTTTCGAATGTCTTGACCAACATCATTTTTGGCAATTATCTGGTGGATGAGGGCATTGTTAAAGATGAAAACGGGGTCACGCAAGCCATCGTGGAATTCGAAACCAACACGATCTACGTCGCCGGATTACCGGTGATCGAACAAAATGCTGTGATGGTCAGGGGCACAAATGAAACCGGCGGCGAGGCCACTGGCCTGGTTCGTTATACACAAGCGCTTTTGACAAACCTGGCACAAATCTGGGATGACAAAGAAGCAGCTTATGAGGCTGTGCGCAATGCTGGAGGCAATGCTGAAAACCCGCCCGCAACCCCTACGCCCACAGCAACTCAGTTACAAAACATTCTGAACAACCTGTATACGGGCACCGTGAATTATTCTTCTACCCTTAATGCCCTAAATAATTTGCAGGACTTAAGTTGGCTCACGGATTTGCAGCGGGATATTCGTTGTCATCCCGAATGCCGGTGATCGGGATCCCGGCTTAACGCTTAACCAACTCCACCCGCCGGTTCAAGCCGCGCCCCTCTTCCGTATCGTTGGTGGCGACCGGTGCGGCCGGGCCCACACCCAGCGGGGTCAGGCGGCTGCCGGTGACCCCCTGGGAGACCAGCGCCGCCACCACCGCTTCAGCGCGGCGCAGAGAGAGACCCTGGTTGTAATCCAGCGCACCGGTACCGTCGGTATGGCCCACCACATAAATGGCCAGCGCCGGGTCCTGCTGCAGGGCCGCAACAATCTCCTGCAAGGTGGCGGTGGACTCTTCACGTAACGTTGCTTTGTCATGATCAAAATGAATACCGTACAGTGCCACATGGCCCTGGCGGCTGATCTCATCCTGCATCTGCGCCGCGTCGACAAACTCCAGGGTGGCTTCAAAAGCCTCCACGCCCAGCACCTCAACCAGGACCGCGGTTAACTCGCGCACCGCCGGGTTCGGGTTATTCGACGCAATCTGCGCGGTAAACACGCCAACGTGAAATTTCGCCTCATCCGTGGTCACCACGGCATAGCGGTATGCGGGATTTTTGTAGTTGTGTGCAAAGCCGATCAGATAACGCGCCTGCGGCAGATTGTGGGTTTCGATAATGGAGTCCTGTCCCCACAGGTGGGTGGAAAAACGGCTGATGCATTCCCGCCCGCGGCAGGCAAAAACTTCTTCCACCGCCCCCAGGTCAGCCAGCGCGGTTTCATAGTTCTTCTGCACCATCAGCGGGGAATCACCCGGCTTGGCAATGTATAGAATCCGCGTGCGGTCACCTTCCGGGTCGGCCACCACCAGCTTGTTATTCTCCACCGCTTTGACAAAGCCGCCCACATCGTAGCTGCTGTGTGCATAACCGTAGATGCTGGCGCCGGCAACCCGCGGAATCTGCGGGTGATCCGCGCTGCCGGGCATATCCTCCGCCCAGGAAATGCCGGCCGCCCAAGAGCCGCTTACCAGCAGCAAGGCCGCTGACCAGAATTTGATTACCCCTCGCATCACTTCATCCCTGTATCGCTTTTGTTCCGGCGGAATTATCCCGCCTGCATGCAGATTGGGCAATGCAGGGGCTATGTTGCTGATTTCAGACCAAAAAAAACCCCGGCTATGCCGGGGTTTTGCAGACCTGTCTAAATCCGGCTTAGAAGTTGGTCTTAAAGGTGGCGCCCCACACCCGCGGCTCACCAATAAAGGTGCTGCGGCTGCCGGCCTGGCTGACAGAGTTAAAGATAATGGTCTTGTACTCTTCGTCCAGCACGTTGTTGCCCCACAGAAACGCTTCCCAGCGCCCGTCCTGGCTGCGTACACCCACCTGGGTGTTCCACAGGTTGTAGGCGCCCTGGAACTTCAGCGGGCCGAGGCTGGAGCCGGTGTTGTGGCGGCCGCGGTGGAACCAGTTCAGGTTCAAGGTCCAGTTCAGGCCGTCGGTCAGCGGACGTTCCACAAACAGCGCGGATGACGCCTGCCATTCCGGCGCGTTGGTGATACGCCTGCCGTCCAGTTCGGGTTTACCCACATCGGAACCGGCACTGCTGCCGTAACGGGTGTTGATGTTGGTGATACCACCGGACAACATCACCCCTTCCGCCATCAGCCAGGTGTATTCCATTTCGATACCTTCAATTTCTACTTCCGGTACGTTGTTTACGGTAAAGAACGCACCCTCAAAGGTATTCAGCTGGAAATCATCAATTTCACCGGTAAAGGCCGCGACGTTTACAGTCAGGCGGTCATCGAACCAGTTGCTCTTCAGGCCTATCTCAAACGAGGTGGTGATCTCCGCGTCGAATTCCCGCGAATCAGCCACTACCGCGCCGGTTGCATCAAGCTTGTAAGCGGTGGGGTCGAGGTTGAAACCGCCTGATTTGTAGCCCCGGGAGCCGCTCACGTAAACCGCGGCGTTGTCGTTGATGTTGTAGTTAAACGCCAGCGTGCCGGTGGGTTCACTGTCATCACGGCTGAGGTCGTAACCCGCGTTCTGGCAGAACGTGGCCAGCGGCAACAGGGCGCAGGGCCAGTTTTCACCCACGGTATCAGCAACACCGGTGTCGTTGATAATGGTGCCGCCGTCTTTCTCCTCTTCTGAATAACGTACCCCCAGCGTGATGCTGAAGTCGTCACTCACGTGCCAGGTGTTGTGGGTAAATACGGCCCAGAACTCCGCATCCTGATCATAGGAACCGCGCAGACCCAGACCCGGGCTCAAGATGGCACCGGAACCCGGAATCAGGGCGTCGAAGTACGCCGGGCCCTGGCTGGCCAGTTCCAGGAAACGGCCGCTGTTGGAGATTTCCTCTTCACCATAGATGAACCCCACCAGCCAGTCGAAGTCGTCCGTACCGCCGACCAATCGTAACTCCTGGCTGAAGACATCAAATTCTTCTTCGGTATTGCCCTGCAGGTAGATATCCACGTTGGAAAAGTCTACGTCCTGGCCGCGCTCCGCTTCAAAGGTGCGAATGCCGGTAACCGCCTGCAGCTCCGCCCAGTCCAGGTCAAAGCTCAGTTCCAGGGTCACACCGCCATCTTCCACTGTTTCAAACGGTTCAGCGTTGACACCCACGTCACCGTCATCACTGACCGGGGTTGCCCCGCCCAGCGCCGCTATAATCGGTGCGGTGGGCCCCAGAAAAGAATAGGTAGCAGGACAGCAGGATTCATCTTTGTCCGTATAGTCGGCAATCAGCCGCAGGCTGAAAGTATCGCTGGGCTCCCACAACAGCTGGCCTTTCAGGGCATAACGGTCCAGTTCGTTGTATTCATCCCCGTTGTCGATGTCTTCATAGTAGCCGTCGCGCTGGTGGAAGCTGCCTGCCAGCCGCACCGCTGCAGTGCTGGACAACGCCGCGTTATAACCTACTTCACCACGGATGGTATCCAGGTTACCGGCGGAAATTGACGCCCAGCCGCTGTTCTCTTCGAAGTCCGGCTTGCGCGAGATGATGTGTACCGCACCGGCAGAAGTGTTTTTTCCGAACAACGTACCCTGGGGACCGCGCAGTACCTCGATGCGGTCAACATCAAGGATATCGTTTAACGCCTGCCCGGAGCGGCTGCGATAGATGCCGTCGATAAAAAAGCCAACCGCCGCTTCCAGGCCAACGTTGTTACCCGTGGTTCCGACCCCGCGGATCCGCATAGTACCGCCGTTAGTAGTGGAGTTGGAGGTATTGACAAACAAGCTGGGGGACACCTGTTGCAAACTGTTTACATCAGTGATGCCGCGCGCCTGCAGGTCTTCACCGTTAAAAGCGCTGATGGCAATAGGCACATCCTGAATGGACGCTTCCCGCTTGGTTGCGGTAACGATCACTTCTTCAATGACCGATTGCTGCGCGGCAGCAGGCTGACTGACCACGGCCAGCAAGCTCGCTGCGACAACGCAGAAAGTTTTGTATTTCACGTGCATTTTCTTACTCTTTCAGTTTTTTGAACTAAAAAAAGTCAGGCCATCCGGTTTGTTTTTTCGGAATTGTTAGACAACTTTCGCCGGTATCGGCCTACTCTCCATAGGCGCGGATAAAAGGGCTTATCCAGCCTGGCGCGCAGACTAATGGTGTTCGCGGCGAATTACAACCAAGGTTGCTACTTATTGACAATTCAGCCAAAACAGATGCGTTTTCCGCCGTTTTTGTGTGTTAGGCGGCGGTCTGTCAGCTGGCGGTATCCCCAGCCGGCAGCGGCCGCCCCGCATGGTTTTCCCGGCCTGTAATGATGCTGTAGAAATCCAGGGTGCGGCCCATCAGCCGGGAGCCGTCTCGGGAAAAATGGCCGTCATCCCGGTACATCAAAACATCCTGCAGAACCGTGGTGCAGTTCTGCCCGTCCGGGCACATCAGCTCGTTGAACCAGACAACATCGTATTCCTGGTCCATGCGGCGCAGAAACGCCTGCCCGTCACGGCGTTCGTAGGAAAAATCCGCCAGCGTGAAATCGCACTTGGCTGTGGGTTCCGCATAAAACACCGCTTTTGCCAGGCAGCCGCCCATATTGCTGCCGTCAGCCGGCGGCGGGGCAAACACCACCGCGCGCAAGCCCATTGCCGTTAAGGTATCCAGGGTTCTGCCAAACTGCTGCACAACCAGGTCATCGTTTAACGGCAGCACCTGGCCCTGGTAATACAATGACCAGCCGCTTTCGTCGGTCAGGTACTGATGAAAGGGAGAGCTGATTGCAACATATTTGACTGAATCGTTATGGCGCAGCCACTCCAGCACCTGATTGTTAAAGTCCGCACACTGCCGCGACCAGGCGACGGGATAATCCGCGTTGGTGGGTTCCAGATTCAAAATCGGCCCGCACAGACTCTTGGTCATCTGAATCAACCGGGCCTCGGGGTTGGAGGCGAGAATCCCGTCAATCAGATGCATGGCAAATGAATCACCCCACACCAGAATTTCCGGCTGGGCGTGTGTGCGGCATTCCGGGCGGGTGGTGAACTCCCCTTCACAATGGTGACTTAAGCCCCGATTGCCTTCCAGATGATCAAAACGCAGCTCTTCGAGGGGCGTGCCGTCAGCGGTAACCCGGCCGCTGACACCGCCGTGATAGTCGCCCAGCAGACCCACCCCCAGGAAGGCGACGGAACAGGCCAGAGCGGCGGCAAAGATCTGCTGCCGGTTGATGCGCGCTTTGTTTCTGAACGGTTTTTCCACGTACCGCCAGCTGAGATAGGCCAGCAGCAGTGCCAGTCCCGCCAGCGACAGCATCAACACTTCACTGGTATGAGGCACACTGCGGATGCGGGCAAAAGCAAACAGCGGCTGATGCCACAGATACGCGCTGTAGCTGATCAATCCGATACCGACAAACAGCCGGTTGCTCAGCCACCGGTTTACCCAGGTGCCGTCTTTTGCAAACAGGATGATTAAGGCGGTACCCAGCGTCGGCAGCAAAGCCGCCAGGCCGGGGAACGGGGTACCGTGGTCGAACATGAAAATGGCATACACGATCATCGCCAGGCCCAGCAGACTGGCCGCCTGCTCACGCCCGGACACGCTTGCAGTCCCGGTTTCAGCCGGCACCTGCTTATAAAACA
This sequence comes from Pseudomonadales bacterium, assembly GCA_028279305.1. Taxonomy (GTDB): domain Bacteria; phylum Pseudomonadota; class Gammaproteobacteria; order Pseudomonadales; family Azotimanducaceae; genus UBA4421. The sequence continues at coordinate 8,784 of JANQOA010000144.1, read as the reverse complement.
GATAAAACGCCACCAACGAGCCGATCAGCAGTTCCCATAACCGCGAAGGCAGGAGGTAGAAATTGGCGGTCGGATAATGACTGGACGCCCAATGGGCAACACCCAGGCTGAGCAGCCCGATAATAACCAGCAACACCACCATCACCCGCCGGCCCAACCGCCAGGTGCACATCAGGAACAGCGGGAACAACAGGTAGTACTGTTCCTCAACCGCCAGGCTCCAGGTGTGCAACAGCGGCTTGAGTTCCGCCACCGGCGCAAAGTAACCGGTTTCCAGCCAGAACAGGATATTGGAAGAGAACACCGCCACCGCGGCAATGCTCTGAAAAAAGTCTTTGAACTGACCCGGCATCATCCATAACCAGGCAAAAGGCAGGCACGCCAGAATGACAAAAAACAGCGCCGGCAGGATACGGCGCGCGCGCCGCTCATAAAAATTGATCAGGGTAAATGTGCCGGCCTCGCGTTCCCCCAGGATGATGGTGGTGATCAGGTAACCGCTGATGACAAAAAACACGTCCACCCCTACAAAGCCGCCGCTGAAAGCGGACAGGCCGGCATGGAACAGGATCACCGGCAATACAGCCACAGCCCGTAAGCCGTCAATTTCCTTTCTGTAAATCACCGATTCATCCTTGCAACCGCCTTATTATTCAAGCATGAGTGTGTGTACTTTGCCTTGTACTGATTCTAAAAATGCGGCTTTCTACGCGGAATTTCCCCGCTGCATTGCCTATATCCCACCTATACTGAATACAACCGCAGTGTTCAGCACGTTTACAACCATTTAGCAGGCATTTTCAGCATGGAGTGGACCCTATTTGCAATTTTACAGATGTTTGTAATTGCAACCGCCGTGGGCGCGGCGTTCTGGCTGCGTAACCGCCAGCTGAGCCTGCAGAACAAGCAACTGCGGGCCCACATCAGCGTGCTGGAGAGTGAGGCATGCGGTGCTGAAAACGACGCCGCGGACCCGCAAACCTGGCTGACCGGCAAAATAGAAAGTATCACCGATGATCAGCCTTATGCGCCGTTGTTACGTCTGATCTTACAGCAGCAATTGCAGGCACGGGACGATTTTGACCAGGGCGTTATCGAGGCTGCTGAAGCCTGCGGACTCGGGGCAGCCGCCGGGGAACAGAATGCTGATGATGTCAACAAAGATGCCCAGATCGCCGATCTGGAGCAGGCGCTGGCACAGGTAAGGCTGGAACTGGAGGGCATGCAGGAAGAAGGCGGCGAAGACGGCCAGGCGGAAGAATTGAAAAACCTGCTGCAGCAGTACACCAAAGACAGCCGCGACATGATGGCTTGTATTCAGACCCTGGAAAAAGAAAACGCTGCCTTGAAAGCCCAATTGGAACCGGACGCGGCGGCAGCCGAGCCCACACCGGACACAAGCGTTCAAGCACCGCAGCCGCCGGCTGATAATCCGCAAGCTGGGGCTGAAGGCAGCCCGGCCCCGGAAGCGAACGCGGAAGCGCCCGCAGCGGGCACGGCTGCGGATGACCCGCCGGCTGAGGCGCCGGATAAATCGGTGGAAAGCGCTGCGTAACTTGCCAGCCGGGCGGCAGACCTGTTACAAGCTGTGCTGATTTTCGAACACTATCCCGTCCGTTGCGCCAGGATCACCGACCCTATCAATTGAAACGCCTGCTGGGCCATGTGGAAGCCGCCTGGACCCGGCATTTTATTGCCCCCCAGTTGGACGCTCTGGGCGTGGCCCCGATGATCATGAAACCGTGGAATTTTAAAATTCACGGCCGCCATATCAGCCTGGGCGACGCTGTGCATGTCGTTACCGCAGCGGACCGCACGGTGCGTCTGACCACCTGGCAACACGCTGCCGGCAACGGCCGTATTGATGTCGGCGACTATGCCCTGCTGTGTCCCGGGGTGCGCATCGATTCCGCCAGCAGCGTGACCATCGGCACCAATACCATGCTTGCGGCCGGGGTTTACATCACCGATGCCGACTGGCATGACATTTACGACCGCAGCCGCCCCATCGGCACCACCCGGCCGGTGGTACTGGAGGAAAATACCTGGATCGGCGACGGCAGCATTGTCTGCAAGGGTGTGACCGTGGGCAAAGACTCGGTGGTGGGGGCCGGCTCGGTGGTCAGTAAATCCATCCCTCCAGGGGTGATCGCAGCCGGTAATCCCGCCGTGGTGGTGCGGCCGCTGGATACCGGCCGGGAGGTGAAGCCGCGTTCGTCCCTGTTGGCGGACCACAACGCGCTGGCGGCGGATATCGACCGCCTGGAACGGCTGTTCCGCAAAGATAACAGTTGGTTAAAGTGGCTGCGCACCCGGCTTGCGCCTCGGCGCGACGACTAGATTATTGCCGGGGCAGCCGGGCCACCGGCGCGCTGTCGTCGTGGGTGGAGCGGTACGGGTTGATATCCAGACCGCCGCGGCGTTGAAAGCGCCCGTATACTGATAGTTGCTGGGGCCCGCAGCGCAGCCGGATGTCTTCAAAAATCTGCTCCATGGTGGTCTCATGGAACGCCTCGTGGTTGCGGTAAGACACCAGGTACTTCAACAGGCTTTCCCGGTTCAGCGCCGGACCGGTGTATTCAACGGCAACCGACGCCCAGTCCGGCTGCCCGGTCACCGGGCACAGACTGCGGAACAGGTGTGTATGCAGGGCTTCGCTGACCACCACCTCGTCCTGCTCCAGGCTCAGCAACTCAGGATCCCGCTGATAGGTCTTGATAAACACATCAAGATCGTCCAGACACCGCCCGTTGAGCCGGTCCACGGTGCCGCTCAGTTGCGCCAGGTCCAGCAACTCAACCAGTATGGGGGAGCGGAACGCCAGCGACAGATCCCGGTCCAGGGTACGCAGCACTTCCGCCTGGGTTTCAAACCGCGTCTGGGCATAACTGTTGAGATACAGCTTCAGCGACTTGCTTTCCACAATAGCATCTGACTGGCAGGGCACCCGCAGGCGTAAAGCGGCTACGCGGGGTTTGCCCTGGGTATCCAGCCAGGAAAACTCGTATCCGGTCCAAAGGTCTTCACCTTTACAGGCTTCAATGCCGTTACCTTCCACCAGACCGGCATTGGCGCGGGCGTCGCGGCGCAGGATGGAGTGCAGCAAAGACGGCGTATAGGTGTCCGCGTACTGCGTAGACTTACCCAGTACGCCCTCATCAATTTCCATACTGTTTACACTGACGTTGGTTTGCGACATCAAGCTTGCCCTGGCACTAAACCGGCCGATTCAGCCCGCAACATAGCAGAACCTTTTACCCATGCCACCCGGCGCCGACCGGCGGTAGCGGAAAAACGCCAGGCGGACATTTTTCTGGTTAAGTTTTTTGCCTTTGTTGCGGGTATGCGAATTGAGTATGCGCAACCCGCCGGAAGCGTTTAATCTAGGCCCAATAACAAGAACCCTGCCTGCTTATGCTGAACGCCATCAGTGCCGCCGCGATCACTTTTGCCGACCTGGCCTGGGGCCCGTGGTTGCTGATCCTGCTGCTCGGCGGCGGACTGGGTTTTCTGGTCTTCTCCGGCTTCACGCCGTTCCGTTACCTCGGCCACGCCGTGGATATTGTGCGCGGCCGCTTTAACAACCCCCGGGATCCGGGCCATATCAACCACGCCAGAGCCCTCTCCGCCGCCCTGGCCGGCACCATCGGCATGGGCAACATTGCCGGGGTGGCTCTGGCCATCAGCATCGGCGGCCCGGGTACCATTTTCTGGATGTGGATGACCGCCATTGTCGGCATGGCGACCAAGTTTTTTACCTGCTCCCTGGCTGTGATGTACCGCGGCAGGGATTCCGCCGGTGAACTGCAGGGCGGGCCGATGTACGTCATCCGTCAGGCATTGCCGAAAAAATTCCACTTTCTGGCCTATTGGTTTGCCGGCGTAGGCATGATCGGCTGCCTGCCGGCCCTGCAGAGCAACCAACTGATCCAGATATTCCGCGATCTTGTTTTCATCGAGTACGGCTGGTTGTCCGCCAACGCTGATCCGCTGCTGTTTAATCTCAGCAGCGGCGCGGTGCTGGCCGTGGTAACCGCCGGGGTAGTGTTCGGCGGCTTGCCGCGCATCGCCAATGTGGCGCGTACCCTGGTGCCGGGCATGTCGGTACTGTACCTGGGGGCTGCACTGCTGGCCCTGCTGCTGCATCTGGACCAGGTGGTGCCGGCCCTGGGCCTGATCTTTGCCGACGCCTTCAGCGGTGAAGCCGCCGCCGGCGGCGGGTTGCTGACGATGATCCTGTATGGCGTGCGGCGCGGGGCTTACAGTAACGAGGCGGGCATGGGTACCGAAAGCCTGGCCCACGGCGCGGCACGCACCCGGGAACCGATCCGCGAGGGCCTGGTGGCCATGCTCGGACCGGTAATCGATACACTGCTGATTTGCACCGCCACCGCGCTGGTGATACTCGTTTCAGGGGTGTGGCAGTCCGCCGGCACCGAGGGTGTCACTTTAACCGCTGCTGCCTTTACCCGGCTGCTGGGCACCCCGGGCACCGTGATTATCTTCGTCTGCGTGCTGAGTTTTGCCGCCACCACCATATTCACCTACTCCTTTTACGGCAGCCAGTGTGCAGGTTTTATATTCGGCGCCCACAACCGGCGGCGCTATCAATGGGTTTACGTGAGTTTTATCCTGCTGGCGGCCGCCTTGCCGCTGACCGCCGCAGTCAGTCTGATCGACGGTTGTTTTGCCCTGATGGCCATTCCCACCATGCTGTCCGCCATTATGCTGGCGCCAAAAGTCAAAGCCGCCGCGCGGCAGTACTGGCGCAGCCTCAGCGCCGCGCCCCCCGGCGCATCCAGACAACGCAACACCTGACCATGCGCATACCCGCACCACCACCGGCACCACAAATGGAGAGCTAACATGGACTACACCCCCCTGCCCGAAGACCGCCGTCAGCCTAAAGCCGCCAGCGGCCACACCGAGGCGGCCAACCAGCGGGTGCTGGACAGCCTGCCGTTTGCCGACCGGCGCAGTTTCGAAAATGCCGCGCGCGGCTTTATCGCCACCCTGGAGCCGCTGACCATTACCCGCAGCAACGGACATGTGGCCTACGACTTGAGCCAATTCGATTTTCTGCAGGCAGACGCGGCCGCCACCGTCAACCCGAGCCTGTGGCGCCAGGCTCAGCTTAACGCCCATCACAACGGTTTGTTTGAGGTGTGTCCAGGCTTGTATCAGGTGCGGTCTTTTGATATTGCCAACATGACCCTGATTCAGGGTGACCGCGGCTGGGTCATTGTCGACCCGCTGACCTCAGCGGAGGCCGCGGCAGCGGCGCTGCAACTCGCTAACACCCATCTGGGTGAGCGCCCGGTTACCGGCGTGCTGTTCACCCACAGCCACGTAGACCACTTTGCCGGAGTGTTGGGAGTCATCAGCCATGAAGACGCGGCTTCCGGGCGCGTACCGGTTATTGCCCCGGAACACTTTGTACAGGAAGCGCTGAGTGAAAATGTGCTGGCCGGCAATGTGATGAACCGGCGCGCCACCTATATGTACGGCAACCTGCTGCCGCCCGGGCCCCAGGCTTTTGTCACCACCGGCCTGGGGGCGGCCCTGTCCATGGGCTCAACGGGTTTTGTCATGCCCACGGACACGATCTGCGAAACTGGTACCACCCGCACCGTCGACGGCGTGGAATTTGTGTTCCAGATGACCCCGGGCACCGAAGCCCCGGCGGAATTTGTATTCTACCTGCCCCGGCACAAAGCCCTGTGCATGTCGGAAATCACCTCTCACCACCTGCACAACGTGTATACCCCCAGGGGGGCCCAGGTGCGTGACGCGCTGGCCTGGTCGAGCCAGATAAACGAAAGTATTGATTTATTCGGGACACAACTGGAGATCCAGTTTGCCTCTCACCACTGGCCGATCTGGGGCCGCGAAGAAGCGGTTGAATTTCTGCAGAAACAGCGCGACCTGTACAAATTCATTCACGACCAGACCCTGCGGCTGGCTAACAACGGCTATACCAAGGAGGAAATCGCGGAGCGCATCAGCCTGCCCGACAGCCTCGGCCGGGAGTTCTACAACCGCGGCTACTACGGTGCCCTATACGCCAATTGCCGCGCTGTCTACGTCAAGTACCTCGGCTATTTCGACGGCAACCCGGCCAGCCTGCACCCGTTGCCGCCCGCTGAGAGCGGCCGCCGTTATCTGGAGTTTATGGGCGGCGCGGATGAAGTGGTACGCCGCGCCCGGCAGAGTTTCGATGACGGCGACTACCGCTGGGTGGCGGAAGTACTAAATCACGTGATGATGACCGACCCGCAGCACGAAGACGCCCGCGCCCTGCTGGCGGATGCGCTGGAGCAGATGGGCTATCAGGCGGAGTCCGCACCCTGGCGCAACTTCTATCTGTGCGGCGCCCTGGAACTGCGCCACGGCCTGCCCGCCGGCAGCCAGTACCGGGCCAGCGAAGGCATCGCCCGCGGCATGCCGCTGCACAACCTCTTCCAGCTGCTGGCGGTGCGTCTGCTGCCGGACAAGGCGGTGGACACCACGCTGGCTCTGAACCTGCAATTTTCCGATCAGCAGGACCCCTGGCTGGTAAGCATCAGCAATTGTGTGCTGTATGCTTTTGCCGGCCGCCGCAGCGAACAGCCCGCCGCCACCCTGCACACCTCCAGCCTGCAATTCAAACGGTTGATGCTGGGGCTGGTCACAGCCGCGGAACTGCTGGCTGAAAATGACCTGCGCATCGAGGGTGACGCCGGCGCGCTGGAGCAGCTGAGCGGTATGTTCGACACTTTCCCGCGGCGGTTTCCGATTGTTACCCCGCGGCCGGCCTGACCTGCCGGTTGCGGTACGCCGCCAGGGCCAGACCGCAGGCGGCGGCAAGCCCGCCGCTGACAAGATGCACCACGTTCTCCGGACCGCCGCCCAGCTCTGCCAAGCCGGGCAGTGCAACCGCCAGCCCGCCGCCGCCGACCAGCAACCGCGGCAGCAACGCGCGCAGGGCGCCAAAACCAGGCAGGTAGCTCTGCACCGCCCCAACCATCAGCCATACCCCGATCAGGGCTTCGGCAAACACCCGGCTCACCTGCAGCCAGCCGCCCTGCAGGATAAAGCTGGGGTCCAGCACAAATACAAACGGGATCACATAAATGACACTGCCCAGAGCCATGGCCGCCAGGCCGGTGCGGATGGGGCTGGCCTGGGCAATGGACGCGGCGGCAAAGGCACCTAGCGCCACCGGCGGGGTGATATAACTCAACATGGCCCAATATAGAATAAACAGATGGGCACTCAGCGGTTGCAGATTCTGCCCCACCAGAGCCGGCGCCAGGACAATGGCGAGGAATATGTATGCCGCGGTCACCGTCATGCCGATACCCAGCACAAAACTGGTCAGCGCCCCCATCAGCAACAACAGACCGAGGCTGTCTCCCGCCAGGCTGAGCAGATCGTTCACCAGCGTGCCGCTGAGCCCCGTAAGCGATAACGCACCCACAATCAGACCCACCCCGGCGAGTATCACCACCAGTTCGATGAGTAACTTGCCGCTGTTATAAGCCAATTCAACAAAGCCGCGCCAATCCAGCCGGTAGCGCCTGGAGCACTGATTCAACACCAGCAGGGCCAGGGTGGCGTAATACGGCGCCAGGGCTTCCCGCTGCAGAAACACCAGCAAAAACACCAGCAGCGCAAACGCACCGATATAGAACCAGCCCGCCGCCAGGGTCTCACCCAGAGCGGGGATGTCTTTTTCATCCAGTCCAGCCAGCTTGGATTTGCCGGCATAGGCATCGATCTGCAGATACAGACTGACAAAATAGAGGACCGCGGGCAGCGCTGCGGCGGCCGCAACCTCCATATACGGAATTTCCAGCAGGGTGGCCATGATAAAAGCCGTGGAACCCATAATCGGCGGCAGTAACACGCCCCCGGTGGAAGCACAGGCTTCAACCCCGCCGGCTATGTGCGGCGCCATCCCCGCCCGTTTCATCGCCGGGATGGTCAGTTGCCCGGTGGTCAGTACGTTAGTCACCACGCTGCCGCTCATGGACCCCATCAGACCGCTGGAGACAATGGCCACCTTGGCCGGACCACCGCGCTGACGGCCCAGCAGGGCAAAAGCCAGATTCAGAAAAAACTGTCCGCCGCCGGTGAACTGCAACACCACGCCGAATATCACAAAGCCAATCACCAGATTGGCAAACGCCCGGAACGGCAGCCCGAAGACACTTTCGATAGACAACATGTGATACGCGGCGGTGTCCTGCCAGCTCGCGGCCAGACCCTGCAGCGGGCCGGGCATGTATTCCGTGAACAGCGGCAACAGGGAGAATGCCGTGGCGATCACACACAGGGCCGTCCCCGCCGCCCGCCGCAACGCTTCAACCAGCAGCCCCCACAAAACCAGGGCGGCATATACCGCCCAGGGCGGCGCGCCGAATTCCCAGGCTTCGTCCAGAGCCAACTCAGCGGTGTAAAAGAACGCCGCCAGCAGGCCCAGGGCCAGCAGGGCGCAGGGCCAGTCAATCCAGCGCCGGGTCGGGTACAGGAGGAACGCCGGCGGCAGCAGCAGTGCAAACAGGCCGTAAAAGTACTGGGATTCTATGCGCACAAAAGCGGACAGCCATTGCTCGCCGCCGAAAACCCGCAGGTTGTCCATCGCCAGCAACACGGCCAGCACCGCCAACAGCGCCACCGCGGCGCGCATCCAGGGCTGCGGGAGTGTTGTATTCAACCGCCTTCCGGCTCAAGCCAGACCGGGTCGAAGCCCGCCTGCTGCAGGGCTTGCGCCCGGGTTGCGTACCAGGCAGCGGCAAACTC
>JANQOA010000139.1 GCA_028279305.1 Pseudomonadales bacterium | reverse complement strand
TGGGCGGCAATGGCAATACCTGGCTGTCTGAATCCAGCACGCCAACCACCGGAACCCAGATATTCGGTACAAAAAACTGGCTGACGCTGGTACCCAGAGCGTTGCAGTATGCAATCAGGGTGTCGACGGTCAGGCGCCGCTGACCGTTTTCCCAACGGGTGACCTGAGCGGTACTGACGCTCATGCGCTGCGCGATTTCCGCGGCGCTGACCCGCTGGCGCTGGCGTACCGCTTTCAGCTGTGCAGGATCAAATCGTTCCATGGCCGCCACTCTACCTATATCCAAAATGGCAATCTAGTACCAAATTGGTAAAAAAATAACTGATCATTCAAACTGTTTTGCTAAAAATATTCCAAAATGGTTGTTTTAGCCAGCTTTCGATTTTAAAGTCCCGCTACTTTGAACGTCTTGGAGAGAGTGAGATGGCGTCTGAATTGATGCGCGGCATGCTGGCTGCGTGTGGTCTATTGTTTTTCGCGGTGTTGCCCGCGGCGGCCGCCGCAGAAAACGCGGCGGAAGAAAATGTAATTGAGGAGATAGTGGTCACCGGGACCAAGCGGGAGGCTTCCGCGCAGGATGTCCCCATTGCCCTGACCGCGATATCCGAAGAGCAGCTCGCCAAGCAGTTCCGTACCGACATTCTGGCGGTAGGGGAAATGAGTCCCAGCGTGGCTCTGGGCCGGGTGCCCAGCTTCCGTGCGGTTGCTGGAGGGATCCGCGGTACCGGGCAGAATGCCATCCTGGTCACCCAGGATCTATCGGTGGCGGTGCTGGTGGATGAATTTGGTCTTTCCCACGTGCAGTCCCAGTTTGTGGAATTGTTTGATATAGACCGGGTGGAGGTGTACCGGGGACCGCAGGGTACCCTGTTCGGTAAAAGCACCACCGGCGGGGCCATCTCCCTGATCACCAAGCGGCCGGTTATGAACGAATACTCGGCCAATCTGCAATTGCAGTACGGGCGTTATGCCGGCGGCGACGGTGCTGAGGACGCTAACATCACCAAATACCAGGCCAGCGTAAACGTACCGCTGATTGAAGATAAACTGGCATTGCGGATAGTCGGGCTGGTGGATAAAGACGAAGGCCCCTATTCTGACGCCAAGGCCACCGGCGACCCCAGCAACGGGCTGGTCACCGGCAACCCCGCCTTCGGCGGCGCGCCGTTACCGCCTGAACTGGATGCGATCGCCACCGCGGGCAGCGGTGAGAACCTGAACGCCGTCGACGTGTTCGCTTCCAAGGTGAAGCTGCTGTGGACACCCAGCGATAACTACGAAGCCTATTTCATGTGGACCAGCAGCGACGATAACTCAGATACGCCGCAATCGATTAACGAGTCAACCGCCACCCAGCTGGCGACGCGGCTGGGTTTTCCCGGTATCCAGATAGCCGGGCACAGTGACATCTACGAAACGGGGCGCGGTAAAACCTGTTTTGGGGAAGCTTATTGTATTCCCCGCAACGGCGAGATCGACGTGGACCTTATTCAACTGCACCAGACTCTGCGTACCGGCGCGTTAACCTGGAAGCTGCTGCTGGGAGAATTTGAACAGGATGAGATCCAGCCCAATAACTTCCTCGGTGAAGCGTTTCCGTTTATTAACGCGTCACGCAACACGGAGCGGGAAGAAACCCAGGTGGAGCTGAGGCTGGCCACGGAGTTTGACGGTCCGTTCAACTTTGTGGCGGGTTATGCCTATTCGGATGCCGAGGTGGAACTGACGACCTACGCCAACAATGCCTTTCTGTCGCTGATTAACTTTCAGGTGCCCGGGGTGCTGTTTAACGCTGATGGGTCGCTGGCGCTGGATGTGGATTTTGCCACCGACATTGCCACCAGCGGCGCCGCCCAGGACCGGGAAACCACAGCGTTCTATTTTGACGGCACCCTGGAGTTGACAGACCGTTTACGGGTTACCGCGGGTATCCGTTATACCGATGATGAAAAAGACTTCTTCCGCCGCACGCAGGCAGGCGGCCCGTGTACCGCCTTAACCCCGATATATGACGAGGTTATGGTCAACGGCGTCTGCCTGGACGAGCGTTCCAATTACATCTCCCGCTCCGGCGTGGAACCGGCGGCGCTGGACCCGCACAACATCCCGTTGCCGGACAGCGCCTACGGCATTGCCGCGGGCGCATCCGAGGACTGGGATGAAGTCACTTACCGCTTTGTTGTTAACTATGATGTCAGTGACGCATCCATGGTGTACGGCAGTTTCTCCACCGGGTTTATCCCCGGCGGTTTTACCGAGACCTGTTCTTCGGTAGAAACCTGCCGTCCGTTTGAGTCGGAGACGAATGAAAACTGGGAAATCGGCTTTAAGGGGCAATTTCTCGACAACACCCTGCAGCTGAATGCAGCGGTGTTTTTTACCGAGTACGAAGATATTGTACGTTCCCAGGTGGTGCCTTTTACCAATGCATTCGGCGCCACCACCCAGGAAACCATCAACATTAATGCCGGCGTCAGCGAACTGTTCGGCGTGGAGGGGGAGCTGACGTGGCTGGCCACCCCCAACCTGCGCATCGACTTCTTTTTCGGCTATCTGGATCACGAGTATGATGAGTTTGATCTCGACACCAACAACGACGGCATCATCGAAGACCTGTCCAGCTTTACCGTACCTTTTACGCCGGAATGGAAGTACGGTTTGACAGCGTCCTACGAGCATGAGTTTCTCGAAGGTTCGCTGGAGTGGAGCAGCAGTATCTCCCATCAGGATGAACTGGAAACATCCGTTTTCAACTCCCCCAGCAGCCAGTACTCGGACCGTGACCTGTGGGATGCCAACGTAACCTACTACAGCGGCGACGGCCGTTACCGGTTGACGCTTTGGGGTAAAAACTTGACGGACGAACGCTATCGCATAGCCGGTAACTCCATCGGTACGTTGTGGGTGAACACCTTCTACGGCATGCCGCGCTCATTTGGCGCGGAGTTGTCGGTCAACTTCTGATGCGCCGGCAGGTGATGTGGCTGGCGGTGCTGCCCTGGCTGAGTCTGGCCGGGGCTGTACATGCGCAGGAACAAACGGAAGGACAGGCGGAAGGACAGGCGGAAGAGCTCTACTCCAAAGCGGTAGCAGCGGATTATCCGCAACACGTCTACTGGGGCGATACGCATCTGCACACCCGGAACTCCGCGGATGCGTATTCGCTGGGCAACATGAATTTAACGCCAACGGATGCGTTCAGGTTTGCTCAGGGACAACAGGTGATGGCGCACAATGGCATGCCGGTAAAACTGCGGCGGCCGCTGGATTTCCTGGTGGTGTCGGACCATGCGGAATATCTGGGCGGCTACTACCGCTTTAATGTCGGCGACCCGCTTGTGACGGATACCGCGGCCGGCAAACAGTGGTCCGGATATCTGCAGGAGGGTAATCCTACCGCGTTGATTGCCGCGTTTACCGCCAGCATGCAGGATCCGGAAAACAACTATGCCTTTCCCGAGGCCACCCGCCGCAGCATCTGGGCGGATGTGGCGCGTACCGCGGATGAACACAACCAGCCCGGCCGTTTCACCGCCTTCAGCGGTTATGAATGGACCGCCATGATTAACGGCAACAATCTGCACCGGGTGGTCATCTACCGCGACGGCGCGGATAAGGTGGCGCAACTGCCGCCTTTTTCCGGCCAGGACAGTCTGGACCCGCGGGAGCTGTGGAAAGCCCTGGCGCGTTACGAAGAGGCTACCGGCGGTGAAGTGATGGCCATTCCCCATAACGGCAACCTTTCCAACGGCATGATGTTCCCTGACAAATCGGTGGACGGCAAACCGATCAGCCGCGCTTATGCGGAGCTTCGGGCCCGTTGGGAACCCGTGGTTGAGGTCAGCCAGGTTAAGGGTGATGGTGAAGCGCATCCAACCTTGTCGCCGGACGACGAATTTGCCGATTATGAAAACTGGGACTGGGACAATATCGGACGCACCCAGGCCAAGGAAGACTGGATGCTGCGCCATGAATACGCGCGCGGCGCCTTGCAGCTTGGTCTGCAATACGAGCGGAAACTGGGCGTGAACCCGTATAAGTTCGGCATGATCAGCAGCACCGATGGTCACAACACGTTCTCAACCACGGCGGAGGACAATTTCTGGGGCAAGTTTCCCGAATCGGAGCCGTCAGTGGCGCGCACGCAGAACTCCATGGCAGCGGACCGGCTGTGGCAGAACTGGCGCATCGTGGCCTCCGGATACGCCGCGGCCTGGGCCCGTGAAAACACCCGGGAGGCCATATTTGATGCCTTTAAACGGCGCGAAGTCTACGCCACCACGGGTTCACGCATACGGGTGCGGTTTTTTGGCGGCTGGGATTATCAGCAGGGTGATGTGGACAAACCCGACTATCTGGACATTGCCTACAACCGTGGAGTACCCATGGGCGGGGATTTAACCAGCGCACCCAGGGGTAAAGCCCCCACCTTTATGGTGGTGGCGGCCAAAGATCCGCTGGGCGCCAATCTGGACCGGGTGCAGATCATCAAAGGCTGGCTGAACCGGGACGGTTCGTTCGGCGAGCAGGTTTATGATGTGGCCTGGTCCGGCGCGCGCAGTCCGGACCCGGCAACCGGCAAGGTGCCGCCGGTGGGCAGCACCGTGGATGTCGCCAACGCCACCTATACCAATACCATTGGCGCCACAGACCTGGCAGCAGTGTGGACGGACCCGGATTTCGATCCGCGCCTGCGGGCCTTTTACTACGCCCGGGTGCTGGAGATCCCGGTGCCGCGGTGGACGACCTACGATGCAGCCTATTTTAAGGTTGAGTTGCCTGCGGAGATTCCGCGCACCATTCAGGACCGGGCGTATACCTCACCGGTATGGTTCACCCCCTGATCTGCTGTTGTAAGGGGTACTGACGGGTGCGGCGCTGGCTGCGTGAGCCCCTGCTGCTGTTCATATCAGCAGGACTGGTTCTGTTTGCGCTGTATGATTGGCTGGCCGTGGAGGCGCCCCTCGATGAGCCGCAGATGATCCGGGTGGACCGCAACAGCCTGTTGCAGTTTGTTCAGGACCGCAGCAAAAATTTCGACCGGACGGCTGCGCTGAAACGCCTGGATGGCTTGTCTGAACAGGCTTTGCAGGATGTGGTGCAGGATTTTGTCAGGGAAGAAGCCTTGTACCGCACGGCGTTGCGTTACGGGCTGGACGCGGACGACTATGTTATCAAACGGCGCCTGGTGCAGAAGATGGACTACGTGGCGGAAGGCCTGGCACAGGCCGGAACGCCGGCAGCGGAAGCAGAACTGCGCAGCTATTACGACAGCCACCACAGCCGCTACCGCGAACCCTCAACGGTCACGTTTACGCATGTATTTTTGCGCAACGCAGATGCAGCGCAGGCAGCAGCGCTGCTGCAGCGCCTGAACAACACAACTGCTGAATTCACCGATGCGCCCCGTTTCGGCGACCGCTTTCCCTACCATCAGAACTATGTGGAACGGCCCTATGAAGAAGTGCAGAACCACTTTGGCGAGGACATGGCGGCCCGGCTGTTTGCGCTGACGCCGGCGCCGCGGGTCTGGCAGGGCGTGTTCAATTCCGACCATGGCCGGCACCTGGTGCTGCTTACCCGCTCGACGCCGGCGCGCCAGCTTGATTTTGAAGAAGCCCGGGCCCAGGTCAGCCGCGACTACAACGCGGAAATGTCTTATCTCCTGCAGCAGCGGTTTGTGCAGAGCATAGTGGAGTCGTTTGAGGTGGAACTGGCTGACGACCTGCAGCGGGGGTGAGCATGTACGGGCTGCAAATCTGGTTACGTGTGATTGCGGCGGCAGCGCTGCTGTATGCGCCGCATGCGGGCGCCCACGAAAGCCGGCCGTTGTACGTGG
>JANQOA010000137.1 GCA_028279305.1 Pseudomonadales bacterium | reverse complement strand
CTGACAAGCAGGCATACCGCCACCAACCCGGCAATTGGATACTTCATTGTTCAGCCCCCACATCCGCAGCGGGAATTTTGCAGATTGTGAAACTGAATGTATACCGGTGATGGTGATAGACTGGGGCATGGGTTGGAACTGTCCGGGAGTGCTGGTTTGGAGCGGCATTACGTCACCGCTGTCTTTTCAGATCTGAGTAACGCCACGCCGTTGGCGCAGACTGAAGATCCGGAGATTGTGGCCGGTCTGCAATCGCGTATCCGGCGCTTGGCGCAGGAGTTGGCGGAAGAACACCTGGGGGTGGTCAACCAGCACTACGGGGACGGCATCCTGACCATTTTCGGCCTGCCCGAACCGCGTGAGGATGATGTCATCCGGGCGGTTGAATACGTGCTGGCGCTGCACAGCAGGGTACCTGACATCGCCCGGGATCTGGCGCCGGTATTTGACACCCAGCTGCATTCGGGGATCGATTCCGGCCTGGTGGCAGCCAGCCTGGGGACGCTGCCCAGCGGCGTATATGAAGTGTTTGGCGATCCGCTGAATACCGCCGCGCGGCTGTCCGATGCCGCCGCCGCCGGCCAGGTGGTGGCAAACACGGAAGCGCTGGGTCTGGCGGTGGAATTTTTTCAGACCGAAGCCCACGGCGAACTCACCTTGAAAGGCATCGAACATCCGGTCAGGGCGGTGCGCGTACTGGGCCGCAATACCACGGCTACCCGTTATCAGGCCAGCATGCGCCGCGGCCTGACCCGCTTCTGCGGCCGCCGCACGGAAATGCTGACCCTGCAGCAGGCACTGGACAGCGCCCGCGGCGGCCACCTGCAGCTGGTCAGCGTGGTTGGCGAAAGCGGCGTCGGCAAATCCCGGCTGGTGGCTGAGTTTCTCGGCACTGAAACGGTGGCTCAGAGTGTGACCCTGAGCGGGCAGTGCAACGAACAGAGTGCCGCCCCCCTGCAGCCGTTTCTCGACATGTTGCGCTCCCAGCTGCCGGGTGAAACCCTGGCCAGCGGTGAAAACCTGGTGGAAGTACTGGACCTGTACCTGGAATCCATCAACACCTCCCTGACCGGGCATACCCAGACCTTAAGTGCAGCGCTGGGGACAGCACGGGTGCAGAGTCAGGCCAGCGTGGTCAAAGCGCTGGAAGACTGGTTCTGCGACATGTGCCGGAAATTCGACATTGTTGCCGCCATCGACGACTGGCAGTGGGCGGATGATGCCTCACGCGAGCTGCTCAGCCGCTTGCTCAACTATCCGATTCATGCCCTGCTGGTGTTGGGCTGCCGGCAGGTCAATTCCGGTGATCCGGCTGAGCGCGGTACCATGATGCGGCTGCCGCCGTTCAGTGCTGAAGAGACGGACCAGACCGTCAATCACCTGTTGCCGCTGATTGTGCAACCCGGGATTCACCGGTTGATCCGCGAACGGTCCGGCGGTAACCCTCTGTTTATCGAGGAATTGTGCCGCTCCGTGCAGGCGCAACACGGCCAGGGCGGCATGGAGCTGCCGGCGACGATCTCCGGGTTAATCGAAGCAAAAACCAAACGCTTGAGCGAAGCGGCGCGGCAGACGGTATTTGCCTGTGCCGTGATTGGTCAACGCATCCCGGTGGCGTTGTTGACTGAAATTGTCGGTAGTACTCAGTCGGTGGCGGAGCTGGTGGCGGCGGACATCCTCTATGCCGTGGACGTCACCACGCTGGAATTTAACCACGGCCTGACCCGCGAGGTGGTGCACTCGATTATCCCGTTGCAGCAATTGCGCCGGCTGCATGAACAGGCCGCGCAGACAATCATAGAACAGTGCCGCAAACGCGCGGTTGAAGAGCCGGTGGAAGTTCTGGCGCGTCATTATGCCCAGAGCCGCAATTACGCGCAGATGGTGGTTTATGCGGCCCAGGCCGGCGACAAGGCTTTATCCACCAATACCCTGGACCGCGCCCGTTACCATTACCAGAACGGTATTGAAGCCATGCGCCGCCTGCCGCGGGAAGCACAGGATTTTTCCTTGTGGCTGCAGTTGAGCACAAGGCTGGCGCTGGCCTGTACCTATGCGCCCAGCCAGAGCGTGGTGGACATTCTGCTGGACGGCGAGCAGTGGGCTGAACAGGTTGGTGATGAGGCGGCCCGCGCCCAGGTTGAGTATTACCTGGGCTGGTTGTATTACGCCATGGGCCGGCAAAAGGAGGCGCTGCGCTATTCGCGCATTTCCCTGCAGCGGGCGGAAGCGCTGGGGGCACAGAAGCTGCGCGCGCAGTTGTTTGCCTGTATCGGCCAGAGTGCAGCGGCGGCCTGCGACTATCCGCTGGCGGACGAATACCTTGATCTGGCCATTGATATCAAAGCCAACCGCGGGGCGGGCAAACACCCGCCGATCGGTTGGGCTTATGCGGTCAGCTGCAAGGCGCTGGTGGTGGGTGATCAGGGGGATTTTGAGCAGGCGGCGGTATTAATGGAAACGGCGCTGCAGCGGGTGCGCGGCTCCATGCAGGCCATTGAGGCTTCAGTGGCCAACAGCCACAACACCATCCGCTCCTGGCGCGGCCGCTGGCAGGAATTGATCGACGGCGCCCGCGCGGTGCAGGGGTTATGTGAACGCTACAGCTTGCCTTACGTATACGCCAGCAGCCGTTCCTCCGAGAGTTATGCGCGCTGGATCCTGTATGCGGATCCTGACGCCCTGGATATATTGCGGGAAGCCACCCGGCAGATGGTGGCGACGGAAATGGAATTATATGTATCCCTTAACTGCGGTTGGGTGGCGGACGCCTTGAGCAGGGCGGGTGCGTACGGTGAGGCTGCGGAATTTGGTCAACTGGGCCTCAAATATGTCGCCGCCGGGGACCGCCTGGGTGAAGCCATGATTCTGCGCGCCCTGCACCGCGTTGCGGTTATGGACAGCAGCGCCGGCCTGGGTGATCCGCAGGCGTATCTGCAGCGCGCTTATGCGGCGGCCGCCGCGCGCGCCTCAAAACACGAGCAGGCGGTCACCCGTCTGCATGAGGCGGTATTCACACAACAGCAGGGCGGCGACGGTTGGCTGCCGCTGGTAGAACAGGCGGTGCCCGCTTTCCGGCAGATGGGCATGCACTGGCACCTGCAGCAGGCGCAGCAGTTAACCAGCGGCGCCCCGGTTTTGGATACTCAATACCACCGGTGACGGGCCGGGCACCAGGGTGCCGCACATCAGGATAGCGGTGAGGATGCCCAGCATCGTACCCATGGCCAGATTGCGCCCCGGGCAGGCATGGCTGGTGTCGCTGCCGCCGTAGCGGTACTCGCCGCCGAACAGGGCGTTGAAGTTGCGCGCGCTGGCCCGACGCAGAGACACGGTGACAATCTCTCCGGCGCGGATATCAAAATGCCCCAGTTGGGTATCCGTCACCGCTTTGCGGTACACAATTTCCGGTATGGGCCGCTGACACATGGCGGTTTCCAGGGTCGGCAAAACCAGATCCACGGCGTCTTCGTAGCTGAGCGTCTGCGCTCCGGCGGCCAGCCGGCCGCCGAGGCCGGCCTGGGCCCGCCATAGCTCTTCCGTTTGCTGCAGCAGGGCTATGGCGGACAGGAAGGTGCTGCGGGTGGGACCGGTGAACCCCTGCGCAACCCCGACCAGGGTGCGGATGAAATCCTCCGGAGTCTCAATATCATTGTCGGGGTTGGCCAGGGTAGCGGTATAGAGGTCTTTTGAAATGCTGTCCGGCGCACTGCCGTCCTGCAGGTTGGCCAGGTACTGCGCGCCGGCATCGCGCAGGTGGCTGCCGCCGGCAATCCCCTGTTCGTTCAGATAGGGGGTCGGATGCGGATTAAACACATAGCCGGCCAATGCGGCGAATGCCTGGATGGTGTCAACGTCATTGGCGTCCACCGGGATGCCGAACCAGGCGGATGACAAGTTCGCCAACACATGGTCGATGAGCGTTTCCAGGTTTATGTCAACATCGTCCCCCACGTGCGGGCGCCGCAACTGGCTCTGCAGGAATGCGGCGGTGGCGGCGTAGGCCTGGTCGTAAGCCGGCGGCCGGGTTTCCGCGCCGATGCGCTGGTTGAATTCTTCCCCTTCGCGGCGGTAACGCCCGGGGCATACCGCGCTGCGGTACTGGTCGTCCAGATCCGCATCCGCACCCTGGGCCGGTTGCTGTTCGGTGGGGTCGCGGTCCATGCCGATATAGCCGTCGCCGATGTGGGCGTTGCGCAGCCGCTGCCAGTACATGCGCGCGGAAAACCGCTCACCGCGGTCCGCCAGCACTTCCTGTACCAACTGGGGATCAGCAACCAGAATGCCGAACGGGGTGCGCTGCACGCCGCCCTGGTTCTGGATGTGAGACCACAGTCCCTCGGTAATGCCGGCGCCTCTGGCGCTGGCGTCTTCCAATGCCACTTTCCAGATAACCGGGTTGTCCGGCAGCAGCGCCGCCACGCGCCGGCCGTATTGTGCCGGCGTGCCGGTGTTGCGCTTGCCGATGCCGAAGTCCAGGGCGTCGATGTCGCGGCCGTTGCCGGCCGCCGCCAGGTAGTTCTGCATGTGACTGAGGATTGCGCTGATGCCGCTGCGCGACGGCACAAAGCTGTACAGCCCCCAGCGCAGGGTGACAAACTGTTCGCCGCTGCCGTCTTCGTTCATATCAAGGCGGTGGACCTTGTCGCCGTCTGCAAAGCGCAGCATGCGCGGTTGATCGCGTTTCGCCACCCCCAGCAGCGGATCCGCGTCACCGCTGAATATCCTGGTGCTGTTGCCCTGGGCGCACCAGCGCTGCACTATTTCAAATTGCTCAGCGATGTTGGCATTCAGAGCCATGAACATCAGCCCCTGTTCATCTGCGTCAGCGTTTTCCGCGCCGGGCAGGGGACCGTACATAAAGCCGCGGCGCAGGATACGCGGCTGTTCGACTACCTCTGAAGAGCCGCGTGGATTGGCGCGGCGGATGTGGGCGTGGAAAGGACAGGCCTCGCCGTCCGGGTCGGAGGCAAAATCGAAGTTGTTGTCATCCACCGGTTGTTCCGGTTCGTGCATAAGCGTGCCGTTGGGCCAGCGGCCCAGCATTTTGCCCACCACCAGGTCCCCTTGCAGGGACGTGACGGCAGCCGCGCCGTCGACAAAATCCTTGAAGCGGGAGACATCCTGGGCCAGCTTGCGCAGGACCAGAAACGTCCCGTTGTAACCGAACTCTCCGGGGCTGAACTGCAGCGGGTCATCCTTATCGTTAGCATGGCCCAGCAGCAGTTCACCCAGCTTCACCTCGTCCCGCCCGCTGGGGCCCAGTACCGGTTTCGGCTGGCTGATGCCGTCAGCCAGACCGAAGTGGCCGCGTACCAGTTCATCCGCTTGCAGCAGCGGCCGCCGCAGTGCCTGCACGGCCAGCACTTCAACCCCGCATTGGCCGGACAGGGTGTCCTGCAGATGCTGGTATAAAGGATGCTGTTGGGACCAGCGGTGGTCGCCGCTGCTGCCGGTTTCAAAACGCCCCTGCAGGTTCAGCAGCAGATCAACACTGGACATGCGCAATGGCGGTCCGTACTCCGGCGCACCCTGGGGGCTGTAACCGGTTATGATCCGCGGCAGCTGCCATTGGTCGGGATGATTTGCCTGCAGGTCCCCCAGATAACCGGCGCGCTCTTCCATGCCTTCGCGAAATTCTTTCGGCAGGCGTCCCAACTCGGCTTTGGGCAGGCCGCTGCGGCGCAAACCGTGGTATGTGAAAGCAATGGTGCTGGCCACCTTGCCCAGAGCGGCATCCACGGTGCCCAGCTCGCCGTCCATGGTCAGATTCAAGGTGGCCAGCCAGTCTTTAGCACGGCTCAGGTCGGCAATCCGCAGCAGCGCGATGCAGCCGTGTGTCATGGGTGCAAAGCCGTTCAGCACGTTGCCCTGCAGATCGTTTAACACCGGCTGCAGATCGGTTACTTCGGGCGGCGGCAGCGGCGGCTTTGGACCCTGATGTCTGGGTTCCGTACGCGCCCATCGGATGGCGTCGGCGTACCGTTCCGCCAGCGCCGGCTCGATCCGGTCGAGGAATTCGAACTTGCTCAGCGCTAGTTGTAC
>JANQOA010000127.1 GCA_028279305.1 Pseudomonadales bacterium | reverse complement strand
GTCACGCATGGCTTCATCCCAGGTCAGCACCGGGAAATCCGGCAGTTCCACGTCTAACAATTCGCTGAACAACTGGCGCAGCATGCCCTCGGTGAGCGTCATCACCTCCTGCTGGGAGGTAAAAGACGCTTCTATATCGATCTGCGTGAACTCCGGCTGGCGGTCCGCGCGCAAATCCTCATCGCGGTAACAGCGGGCAATCTGATAGTAACGGTCCATGCCCGACATCATCAGCAGCTGCTTGTATACCTGCGGCGACTGCGGCAGCGCAAAAAACTCTCCCGGGTGAGTACGGCTGGGCACCAGATAGTCGCGCGCCCCTTCCGGAGTTGCCCGCGACAACGTTGGGGTTTCAATCTCCCAATAGCCGTGTTTTTCCAGGTAAGCGCGCACCTGGCTGGTGACCGCGGCGCGCAGCCGCATGCGCTGCTGCATTTCCGGACGGCGCAGATCCATGTAGCGGTAGCGCAGGCGCACGTCTTCACCCGCCTCGGAGTGTTCGTCCAGTTGGAAAGGCGGCGTTTGCGCGGCGTTGAGAATCTCCAGGTCTTTACCCAGTACTTCGATTTCGCCGGTGGCCATGTCCGGGTTGACCGTGCCTTCGGGACGCGGCCGCACCTTGCCCACCGCGCGCAATACGTATTCATTGCGCACCCTGTCGGCGGTGGCAAAACTCTCTTCGGTATCAGGATCAAACACCACCTGCACAATTCCGGTGCGGTCGCGGATGTCCAGAAAAATCACGCCGCCGTGATCGCGGCGCCGGTGCACCCAACCACACACATGTACTTGCTCTCCCACGTGGGTGCTGTCAATCGTCCCACAATAGTGACTGCGCATTGTTTTTCCCTGTATTTTGATGGACGGCCCGGTGAGGCCGGATTATATCGCTATGCGATCAGTCGCCGGAACCGGATGAAGACTTGGACGGCGTTGAAGATTCGCTTGCGCCGGACGAAGAACTGCCGGAAGAGTCCGACCCTGAATCGCTTTTCCCGCTGTCGCCGCTTTTGTTCTCAGCCGCGGCATCACCGCCGGCAACATTCTTCTTGTTGCCTTTTTTGAAATCGGTCTCATACCATCCGCCGCCTTTGAGGCGAAAGCCGGCGGCGGAGATTTTCTTAATTAAATTGTCGGTGTCGCACTTCGGACACTGTTTCAGTGGGTCTTCATTCAACATCTGAAACGCTTCAAGTTCGTGTCCACAGTTGTCACAACGATACTCATAGATCGGCATTTCGCTAATTTCAACCACGCATGCAAAAACAAGCGGCGCATGATCTTAAAAAAACCAATAAAAATACAGTGATTTTGCACACTTTTTGTTGCGAGGGGTCTATCGATAAGCTATAAAGCGCGATCATCAGACACCGTGTGTCTGAGATGATCATACTCACAATCGGGAAACCACTGAATCAGCTCTTTTTAGCGTCTAAAGTTGGCATTCGCGGCTCGAAAGCACCCATGTAAAATTTCTGTTAGCAACTTTGTTTTGGAAAAAGCACGGTTTTTTCCGCATAAAGCCCGCAACACACAGAAAATTCCGGAAAATTTGAGCTAAGAATCCGTAATCCAAAGGACAATGAAGCCAGCCCGGCCTGTTGATGGACCGACTGGTCGGCCAGGGGTCAAAGGTCCCGGGGCTAAAGAACTGAAACACGGTGAAACAGGCGTAGGCGTGATCAAGTTTAAGAGACGTTGCGAAACCCCTCTTGGACCTAAGGCGCAACAAGCCCGTTGGTCTATTAGCGAGGAATTGCGCAGTTTACAACTGACTGAAAGAAGGATTAGTTCATGGCAACCCGCAAAAAAGCACCAGCCAAAAAAGCGCCTGCAAAAAAAGCTGCAGTAAGAAAAAAGGCTCCCGCCAAAAAGAAGGCACCGGCTAAACGAAAAGTAGCTGCAAAGAAAAAAGCGCCTGCAAGAAAGAAGCGTCCCGCAGCCAAAAAAGCAGTAGCACCGGCGAAGAGAAAGCCCGGTGTTTCCAGCAAAATGACCAAAACCCAGATTCTCAACGACATTGCTGAAAGCACCAACCTGTCCCGCGCGCAGGTCGGTTCAGTACTGGACGAACTGGAATCTTTGATCGAGCGCCACATCCGCAAGCGCGCGGTGGGTGAGTTCACCCTGCCGGGGCTGCTGAAAATCAAAGCGGCAAAACGTCCGGCAACCAAGAAGCGCATGGGCCGCAATCCGGCAACCGGAGAAGAAATTGTCATCCCGGCCAAACCAGCCACCACACGCGTGCGTGTAACGGCCCTGAAAAAGCTGAAGGATATGATCAACTAAGATCCTGCTGACAGCGGATAAACAGGGGCCGGTTGGAAACCAAGCGGCCCCTTTTTTATGTGCGGAGCGGCCAGGCTAATCTGTAAAGGAATCTAATGCGCCAAAGCCAACTGTTGTTGCCGACCATGAAACAAACTCCGGCTGATGCTGATGTGATCAGTCACCGGCTGATGCTGCGCGCCGGGCTGATACGTCAACTGGCGGCAGGGCTGTACACCTGGTTGCCTCTGGGGCTGCGGGTGCTGCGCAAGATCGAAGACATCATCCGCAGCGAGCTGAACGCCAGCGGCGCCCAGGAAGTGCTGATGCCGGTAGTGCAACCCGCGGAGTTGTGGCAGGAGTCCGGCCGCTGGGACAAAATGGGCAATGAAATGCTGCGTATGCAGGACCGCCACCAGCGTGACTTCTGTCTGGGCCCAACCCATGAGGAGGTCATCACCGACCTGTTCCGCCGGGAAATACAGAGTTACCGCCAGCTGCCGGTCAACTACTATCAGATTCAAACCAAGTTCCGCGACGAGCGGCGGCCACGTTTCGGCGTGATGCGCGCGCGCGAGTTCACCATGAAAGACGGTTACTCTTTCCACGTCGACCAGGCGTCTTTCGACGCGACTTATCAGGAAATGTTCGATTGTTACAGCCGCATCCTGCAGCGCATGCAGTTGGACTTCCGCGCCGTGGAAGCGGACACCGGCAACATCGGCGGCGCAAACTCCCACGAATTCCATGTGCTGGCCGCGTCCGGCGAAGACACCATCGCCTATGCCTCCGCAGGCGCCTACGCCGCCAACCTGGAAAAAGCCCAGGCGGCACCTCCGCCGGCTGCCCCCGATCCTTCCCAGCCGCTGCAGAAAGTGCCCACGCCAGGGGTGAAGAGTATCGAGGACCTGTGCAAGTTCCTGCAGGTAGACCCCAGCAAGACGGTTAAGACGCTTATTGTTGCCGCGGACGGTTCCGGCGACGCGGATTCGCCGCTGGCCGCCATTGTCCTGCGCGGCGACCACGAATTGAACGGCATCAAAGCCGAAAAACTGGACGGCATCCGCAGCCCGCTGGTGTTTGCCGACGACGACAACATTGCCGCCGCCATGGGTGCCGCGCCCGGCTCCCTGGGACCGGTTAACAGTCCGCTGCCGGTCTATGTCGACCGCGAGGCGGCGGCGCTGGCGGACTTCGTCTGCGGCGCAAACGAAGAAGCATGCCACCTTACCGGGGTGAACTGGCAGCGGGACTGCCCCCTGGCGGAGGCACAGGTTGTTGATGTGCGCAACGTGGTTGAAGGTGACCCGGCGCCGGACGGCCAGGGTACCCTGCAATTTTTGCGCGGCATTGAGGTGGGTCACATCTTTCAACTGGGAACAACGTACAGTAAAGCCATGGACGCCAGCGTGTTGGATCAGGACGGCAACAACATTATCCCCATGATGGGCTGTTACGGCATGGGTGTTACCCGGCTGGTGGCGGCGGTGATCGAACAAAACCACGACGACAACGGCATCACCTGGCCGGAGCCCCTGGCGCCGTTCAGGCTGCACGTGCTGGCGTTGAATTATCACAAGTCCGCCGACGTACGCACGGCGGCTGACGAACTCTACCAGCAGGCAGCCGCGGCAGGTATTGAAGTGCTGCTGGACGACCGCGATGAAAGACCGGGCGTGAAGTTCGCTGATGCGGATCTGGTAGGCCTGCCGCACCGGATAGTGGTGGGTGAGCGCGGCTTGAAGAAAGGGGTGGTTGAGTACCGGGGCCGCCGCGACGACGCTTCCCGGGAGGTTGCTGTAGATGCGGTTCTGGACGCGCTGCCGTAACCCGCGGCTACATTTAACCGCCGGGCTGGCGCTGCTGTCCGCCCTGCTGCTCCCCGCTGCCGCGTGGACAAAAAAGTCCGTGGAAGTGGACCCGGTACTGCGCGAGGCCCTGGCGCACAACCTGGCACGGGACTACGAACATATCGACCGCTTCGACACCCAGGTCTGGCTGCGCGTTTCGGATCAACGCCTGCAACGCTACCTGCCGGCACAAAACGAGCGCCTGGAGCTGTTGCGGCTGGTCTATTCGGAGGCCACCCGGCAAGCCCTGGACCCGGACCTGGTGCTGGCGGTGATGCAGATTGAAAGTGCATTTAACCGTTTTGCCATATCCCGGGTAGGCGCCCAGGGCTTAATGCAGGTCATGCCTTTCTGGCGCCTGGAAATCGGCCGTCCCCAGGATAATCTGACGGAAGTGGAAACAAATATCCGTTACGGCACGGTGATTCTTGCCCATTACATCAAAAAGGCCAACGATGACCTGGTGGATGCCCTGGGCCGCTACAACGGCAGCCGCGGCAAACTGAAGTATCCGGACAAAGTAATTACCGCCTGGCGCACGCGCTGGCGCAACAAAACCGCTGACGAGCTGCCGCAGTTGGTGCATAGCTGCGCCCACTACGGGCTGAAAGCCTGCCGCTACCGGTGACCTTGTACAGTCAGGGCTATCCGGCCAGCGCCGCTTTCACGCTGGCCCTGGTTTGCGGACCGATCAATACCTGGTGAACTTGCCCCGCCGGACTGATGATAACCGTCATGGGCAGCGTGGTGGCCCGTTCGTAGCCGTAACGGCTCTGCGGGTCCGCCGCCAATACCGGAAACTGAATGTCCATGCGTTCGATCACCTCCAGCAACTTCTGACCCTGCAGGTTGTCATAGTTGACGCCCAGCATGACCAGGCCGTTGGCCACCCGCTCGTCGTGCAGGGCATTAAACTCGGGAATTTCGTGCCGGCAGGGGCCGCACCACTCCGCCCAGTAATTGATCACCAGCCAGCGTCCCTGCCAATGGGACGCCTGGGTATGCGTGCCGTCAGCAAACAACACCTGTTCATCCGTTGAACACCCCGCCAGCAGCACCAGCACCATAAACACAAACTTCTTCACGTTGAAAACACCACATCCAGGCTGACCGACATTTCATTGGAACCGAATTGGGTGATCGCAATCAGCGGCTGAACCACCTGCGGCATATCATCCACCCGGTTGAGGCGCTCCAGTTCCAATCCTTCCGGCAGCAGCCGGTATAAATCCCATAACGTGACACCTTTCAGATTGCGGCCCAGGATCCAGCGCTCATCTTCCGTCTGGCCCAGCAGCTTCAGGTCCTGAAAAACACCAAATACCCGGTCATGCTCAGCCTGATTGAGCAGCACGGTCGCGTTGATGTCCTTGTCCGTCACCGATTCTCCCTGCATATGCGCCTCATGCAGCAGGCGCAGCACCCGGGCGGCCTTGATCATGATGGGTTCGCGGGTTTCGTCGTCATCCCTGGACAGGGACAGCGAGCGGACAAAGATTGCGCCGCACAGAACAATGACCCAGACCAGATAAAGCCAGACCAGAAACACCGGCATCGCGGCAAAGGTGCCGTATACCGCGTCGTAGGAAAAACCCCTGGACATCTGCGCAAAAATCGACAGTGCGGTTTGAAAGACCAGCATGGTCACGAGCCCGCCCAGAACCGCATGGCGCAACGGCACGTGGCAGTTCGGAACCGCATAGTAAAGTACGGTAAAACCCCCGGCACTGATCAGAGACGGCAGGTAGCCAAGCAGAATTTCCCGCAGGCCAAACGCATCCAGGTCGGAAACCAGCGGCAGGCTGAACAGGTACAGGCTGGAGACAATGCCGGCAATCACGCTCACCGGGCCCAGCGACAGCACCCCCCAGTACAGCAGGAAACGCTGCAGTCCCCGGCGCGGTTCCGCCACATGCCAGATGGTATTAAAGGTTTTTTCGATGGTCACCAGCATCATAAAGGCGGTGGCAAACAGAATCGCCAGACCGATGGTGGTTAAGCCCCGCGCACGGTCGGCAAATTCGTTGAGCTTTTCCTGAATCACGTCCGAACTGCCGGGGACAAAATTCTGAAAGATGAAGGCCTGCACCGTATCGCCCACCTCGGCATAGTCGGGCATGAGGGAAAAAATGGTGTACGCCACGGTCATCATCGGTACCACCGCAAACAGGGTGGTATACGTTAACGCCCCGGCCGACGCCATGCAGTTGTGCTCAAAAAACTGCTGCCACATCTGCAGG
This sequence comes from Pseudomonadales bacterium, assembly GCA_028279305.1. GTDB lineage: Bacteria > Pseudomonadota > Gammaproteobacteria > Pseudomonadales > Azotimanducaceae > UBA4421. Next base: position 14,791 of record JANQOA010000127.1, on the reverse strand, counting down.
CCGTGCCAGCGGACCACCTGCCAGGCATAATGCAGGCGTTCCTGGAGATTCTGCGGGGCTGTCTGTTTGCTGGTGCTCAAGCGCGCTACGGTACTATTTTGGCCCTATAATTTACACCACTTAGCCGACCGAGAAGACGATGTCCGACACTATTCTTTATCACAACCCGCGCTGCTCGAAGTCCCGTCAGACCCTGGCGCTGTTACAGGAACACGGTATTGAACCGCAGATTGTCGAGTACCTGCAGACCCCGCCGGACGCCGCCACGCTGACGTCGCTGGGCGACATGCTGGGCATGGCGCCGCGGGAATTCATGCGCCGCAAAGAAGATGTGTATAAGGAACAGAACCTGGGGGATGAAAGCCTCAGTGACGATGAGTTACGCGCCGCCATCACCAACCACCCGATCCTGCTGGAACGGCCGATTGTCGTGCGTGACGGTAAAGCCGCCATCGGCCGGCCGCCGGAGAACGTCCTGGAGCTGCTTTAGTGGCAAAAGAAGTGGCAGCAGAGCCATCAGCATCAGCAGCAGACGAAGCCGGTCAGCCCTACATCCTGATCCTTTACTACTCGCGCACCGAAGGTACAAAAAACCTGGCGTTGCATATAGCCAGAGGGGTGGACAGCGTGGCCGGCATTACCCCGCGCATCCGCACCGTGCCTGAACTCAGCACCGCGGTGGAACGCACCGCCCCGCCGGTGCCTGACGAAGGGGCCGTCTACTGCAGCAAAGGAGATCTGGCAGACTGCGCCGGCCTGGCCCTGGGCAGCGCCACCCGTTTCGGCAACATGGCAGCCCCCATGAAGTATTTCCTGGATACCACAGCGGATATGTGGATGCAGAACACGCTGGTGGGCAAACCCGCCAGCGTGTTCTGCTCCACCAATTCCATCCACGGCGGCCAGGAAACTACCCTGCTGACCATGATGGTGCCGTTGTTCCATCACGGCATGATCATTCAGGGCCTGCCGTATGCCGAGCCGGCCCTGAATGAGACCGCCACCGGCGGAACCCCTTACGGCGTGACCCATCTGGGCAAAGAGGGCGGCCACCTGTCCAGCCATGAAACCGCGCTGGCGGCAGCGGCGGGCAGGCGCCTGGCCGCCACCGCCCTAAAATTGCTGGAAAAGAAATTGCCGGAAAATAAATTGCTGGAAGAGAATTAGCACCATGCAGGGTTCCGCGCGCGGCTGGCTGTTTCTCTGTTTGCCCCTGATGGGAAGCCTCACCGGCATTATCGGCCTGAGACAGTTTTTTGTCGCCCCGTTAAGCGATCCCGGCGTCAACCTGGCCTGGTTCATCATGCAGATGCTGCCGCTGCTGGTGCCGCTGCCCGGGCTATTGCGCCTGGGTATAAACAGCACCTTTGCGCTGTGCATGGGTTCATTGCTGTATTTTATCCACGGCGTGCTGCTGGCTTTTGAACCCGCGCTGCGCCTGTTCGGCTTTGCTGAGATCACTTTTGCCGCCGCGCTGTGCTACTGCAGCGCCATGCTGGTGCGCATACTGCGCGAACAACCTCCGCCCGGCGCCTAACCCACCACCAGCAGCGCCAGTACCACGTAAAGTACCGCGCTGATGCCGGCGGCAATCAGCGCCAGCGGCATCTGGGTGGTGACGTGATCCATCAGGTCAGAGCCGCAGGCCAGTGACGACAGGATGGTGGTATCCGATATAGGCGAACACTGGTCGCCAAACACCGCGCCGCCCATGATGGCGCCGAAGTTCAGCAGCAGGAAGGTGGGGTCCGCCGACAGGCTCAACGCCAACGGCAGCGCAATGGGGAACACCACCGCATAGGTGCCCCAGGAGGAGCCGATGGAAAAGGCCACCACCATACACAACAGCATCAGCACCGCGGGCAGGATATAAGGCGCCTCGGCAAGCAGTCCGCGGGTCAGCGCAACCACATAATCCGATGTTCCCAACTGTTCGGAAACCACAGCCAAGGTCACCGCCAGCGCCAGTATGACCGCACCGATGGTGACCCCTTTGATGCCGGTGATGATGGCATCCACCGCCTGGGCCAGCGACATGCCGCGAATCACGCTGACCACCACCGCCATGACCACCGCCAGGGCAAAGCCTTCAAATACCAGCGGCGAACCGCCGGCCAGCCAGGGCACAATACAGAACCCCAACAGCGTACCTATGGGGGCGGCAAAATCCAGCAGCCAGGGTTGATAGTCCGCTTGCACGTTGGCGGCGGTAAGCTCTTCACTCATCACCGGCCGCGCGCCCTCGCGGTCCAGGGTACCCTCCTCCCGCACCCGGCGCAGCACCCCGGCCATGGGGGTACCCAGCAGGGGCAGCTTGTCCAGCGCAAACAACAGGGTCATGGTGACGGCTATCCAGGCATAGAAGTTGAACGCAATCGCCTGCATGAATAGAGCTACCGCGCTTTCGGTATCCGTCACCACCGCCGCCAGCGGCTCGATGACAATCAGGCCGGCCACGTACACCGGCCAGACGTTAAAGGGAATAATGGTGGCAATGGGTGAGGCGGTGGAGTCCACAACATACGCCAGCTCCTCATGGGCCACGCCGTGCTTGTCGGAGATGGGTTTAACCGTTGTGCCCGCCAACACCGTGGAGATGGTGCCGCCCTGATGAAACAGCACCCCCAGGAACCAGGCAAACAGTTTTGCGCTGGTGCGGGAGTTGACAAAGCGCCGTGCCAGGGTTTCTGCAAAGTGCCGGGCACCGCCGTTGCGGTTCCACATGCCCAGCAAACCGCCCAGCGCCCACAGGTAGACCAGCAGGATCTGCGCATAGTTTTCCGAGCCCAGGCTGGGGATCAGAAAGGCGTCCAGGATATTCACCCGCCCGATGATCAGGCCGCCGGCGAATATCCCCAACAACAGGGCTATGATGACGTTGCGGGTAATAAAACAGACCGCCACCGTCAGCGCCGCCGGCAGTATCGACCACGCACCGTAACCCCCCTCCGCATCCGGCCTGTACAGCCACAACAACACCGCGGCGGCAGCCACCAGCACCAACGATCCCACTGAGCGTGCAATGGCCGTCATAGCTCTCCCTTGATCTCCTCTCTCCAGCGGCATTATGTGCTGACGCAGCCTTCAGCGCCAGGTGCCGGGACTCGCCAGCAACCCCGGTCCCTGGTAAATTCGGCAGCCGGACCAGGGGGAATGTTTCACATGACCGAACAAGATGCACAGGCGTCGCTGCAGGCGGTGGTGGACGACCTGCAGGCGGAAGGCGATGAGTTGTACGCGCTGCTGAAAGACAGTGACACGGGGTTCTGGACCCAGACATCGACTTTCAAACAATGGACCGTCTGGGATGTGATTGCCCACCTGCACTTCTCCGACCACATGGCGCTGACGTCGCTGTCCGGTGAAGCAGGTTTCCGCAAGCTCCTGCAGGAGGTCATGGCGGTCAAGTCAGCGCGCAAATTCACCAATCAATGGTTAACCGTGGACGGCCACTCGATCACCGGCCCGGACCTGCTGGAGCGCTGGCGGCAGGTTTTTCTCCAGCTCTGCAAAGCGCTGCGCGAGGCTGACCCGGCGGAGCGGTTCGCCTGGGTGGGCCCGGGGATGAAGGCGCGCATGTTCGCCACCGCCCGGCAGATGGAAACCTGGGCCCATGGCTGGGAAATTTACGATCTGATGAATCTGCCGCGGCAACACTCGGACCGGCTGCGCAATATTGTCACCATAGGCGTGCGCACCTACGGCTGGACCTTTACCAACCGCAAGCTGGAAGTGCCTGAACAGGTCCCCTATGTAGCCCTGACCGCCCCCTCCGGTGAACTCTGGACCTTTAACGATGCTGATTCAGCACACCGCATCAGCGGTGACGCGGTGGAGTTCTGCCAGGTGGTCACCCAGGTGCGCAACATCGCCGACACCCGGCTGCAGGTGGAAGGCGACAACGCCCGCGCCTGGATGGAAATAGCCCAGTGTTTTGCCGGGCCGCCGGAAGAACCCCCGGCTGCCGGCACGCGGGTGGTCAACACAACAAGCTGACAACAGACTACAACAGGGAGCAAACATGCAAGACAACCAGACCAGCCGGCCCGCCCGCAGCGCAATATCCGCCTGGGTGATGTGCTTACTCGGGCCGCTGCTGCTGGCCGCCTGCAGCCAGACCCGCACCAGCCCCGCTCCCGTGGAAGATTCCGCCGCCCTGCCCGGCTCGCCGCCTGTGCAGGAGGCCGCGCCCGTAGCCGCAGACGGCGCCACCGCGCCGTTGCTGGAGGGTATCGGTCCGCTGCACTTTGCCATCAGTACAGAAGATCCGTTGACCCAGCGCTACTTCAACCAGGCGCTGACCCTGGCATTTGGCTTCAACCATGCGGAAGCGGTGCGTTCATTCAAAGAAGCCGCGCGTCGCGATCCCACCTGCGGGGTCTGCTGGGCGGGCGCAGCCCTGGCGCTGGGACCGAACATCAACGCCCCCATGAGTGAGGAAGCGGTTACTCCCGCCTGGCAGGCAACCCAACAGGCCTTGCAACTGCGCAAGTTTGAAAACCGCAAAGAGCAGGCCCTGATTGACGCCATCGCCAGCCGCTATGCTGAAGACGGCGGCAACCGCGCCACCCTGGATCTGGTTTACGCCGGTGCCATGGGCGGCCTGGCGCAACAGTTTGCCGATGATCTGCACATCCGCACCCTGCACGCAGAAGCGCTGATGGACCTGATGCCCTGGGAATACTGGCAGGATGACGGCAGCCCGGCCAACCACCACACCAACACCCTGGTCAGCGAACTGGAACACGTGATTGCTGAAGATCCGCAGCATCCCGGTGCCCTGCACCTGTATATCCATGTGATGGAACGCTTCCAACCGGAAAAGGCCGTGCAGGCGGCGGACACCCTGGGCCCGCTGGTGCCGGTGGCGGGTCACCTGGTGCACATGCCTTCACATATCTACCTGCGCGTCGGCCGCTACGCTGACGCGGTGGAGGCCAACACCCTGGCCGCGGGCGCGGACGAAGACTACATTGCGCAATGTAATGCCCAGGGGCTGTACCCGGCGGCCTATTACCCGCACAACATTCACTTTCTGTGGTATTCCGCGATGATGGAAGGCCGCCGCGCGCTGGCCATCAGCAGCGCTCTGAAGCTGGCGGAAAAAGTACCTGTGGAAGTGGCGCGGCAGATGGGCGCGCTGCAGAGCTACCTTGCGGTACCCGTGTACACCTATGTCAGGTTCGGCATGTGGGATGAAGTGCTGGCGCTGCCGGACATGCCCGACGGCGTGCCGTTTGCCGCCGCCATGCAGCATTACGGCCGCGGCCTGGCTCACGCCGCCCTCGGCCGGCGCCAGCAGGCTGAGTCTGAACTGCAGGCGCTGCAGGCGCTGGCGGCCAGCGAGGCGTTGCAGAACATGGTCATGCGCCGGCCCCACGTCACCGCCGACCTGCTGGGTATTGCCCGGGCGCTGGTTGAGGCGCGCATCCACCGCGCCGACGGCAAGTCCGCCGCGGAGTTAAATGCCCTGGCTGATGCAGTGGCCTACCAGGATAAACTGCCGTATACCGAACCGCCGCTGTGGCATTACCCGGTGCGGCAGGCGCTGGGCGAAGCTCAACTGCGCAGCGGCGAACACGCGCTGGCGCTGCAGACCTTTGCTGAAGATCTGCAACACTTCCCGAAAAACCCCTGGTCGTTATACGGCACCGAGCTGGCGCAATCCGGCCTGGGCGCGGACTCCGCTGAGGCGGCAGCCCGGCGCGCCCACGCCTGGCGCAACGCGGACATCGAACCGGCGGTAAGCTGGTAACCAGGGCTCTAACCTCCCCCACCTCACCTCAAGCACAGGGACGCACCATGAAAGTAGTCGACGCCATTGCCCACGCCATGAAAGCTGAAGGGGTAGATATCCTGTTCGCTTATCCGGTTAATCCGCTCATCGAAGCTGCCGCCAAAGTGGATATCCGCACCGTTATCGTGCGCCAGGAGCGGATTGGCCTGCACATGGCGGACGCTTACTCGCGCCTGTCCAGCGGCAGGAAAATCGGCGTGTTCTGCATGCAGCACGGCCCCGGCGCGGAAAACGCTTTTGGCGGCGTCGCCCAGGCTTATTCTGAATCGGTACCCATTCTGGTGGTGCCCGCCGGCTATCCGCGGCGCCTGGCCCACTACTATCCGAACTTCAACTCCACCCTGAATATGCAGCACATCACCAAATGGGCGGAACCGGTGACCATGGGCCGGGCGATGCCGGAAATCCTGCGCCGGGCGTTTTTCCAGTTGCGCAACGGCCGCCCGGGACCCGTGTTGCTGGAGGTCCCCATGGACGTTTTTGAAGATGAGGTGCCGGATAACTGGACCTATACGCCGGCATTTTCCGCCCGCAGCGCCCCGGATCCGGCGGATCTGCGGCAGGCGGCGGCGGTGCTGGCGGCGGCTGAGCATCCGGTGATCTACGCCGGCCAGGGGGTGCACTACGCCCAGGCCTGGGACGAACTGCGGGCGCTGGCGGAAGCCTGGAACATCCCGGTGACCACCAGCATCGAAGGCAAAAGCGCCTTCCCCGAAAATCACCCGTTGTCCCTGGGCAGCGGCGGGCGCGCCAACCCGCGGCCGGTAAAACGTTTCCTGGAAGAAGCGGATGTGATTCTGGGCGTGGGTTGCTCTTTTGCCCTGACCGGGTTCGGCGTGCAGATGCCCAGAGGCAAAACCATCATTCACGCCACTGTCGACCCCATGGACCTGAACAAGGACGTACCCGCCCAGTACGGTCTGATCGGCGACGCCAAACTGACCCTGGCCGGGCTGCTGGATCACATGCAGGGGCTGGAACGGGGTAGCGCTGACGCGCGCAGCAACGAAGCGCAGCGTATTGCGGGTCTGCGTGAGGCATGGCTGGGCGAATGGCAGCCCAAGCTGACCAGTAACGACACGCCGATCAATCCCTACCGGGTGTTGTGGGAATTGAACAATCTGGTGGACAAAAGCAAGACTGTTATCACCCACGACGCCGGCAGTCCCCGCGACCAGACGACACCGTTCTGGGAGGCGGTCACGCCGCTATCCTATATCGGCTGGGGCAAAACCACCCAGTTGGGTTACGGCCTGGGCCTGGCCATGGGCGCCAAGCTGGCGGAGCCCGGCAAACTGTGCATTAACGTGTGGGGTGATGCGGCCATCGGCTTTACCGGCATGGACTTTGAAACCGCGGTCCGGGAGCGCATCCCGATTCTGTCCATTCTGTTTAACAACTTTTCCATGGCTATCGAGATTCCCATCATGCCGGTGTCCCAGGAAAAATACGGCGCCATTGAAATCTCCGGCCACTATGCCGACATGGCGGTGGCCTTCGGCGGCTACGGCGAGCGGGTCACCGATCCCAACGATATTGTTGCTGCGTTGCAACGGGGCATTGAGGCCACACAAAACGGCCAACCGGCGCTGCTGGAATTCATAACCGCCCAGGAAATCACAATATCTAACGAATAAGCTTGCCAAATTGCCGCGGGGTGCCTAGCATACCCGCCCCTGGCCGCGCTGCGGCCAGACAAATCACAGCTTCCGGCTGCAAGCGTGTACAGAGCGCAGGCGGCCAACAACACACAGAGGAGGTTCCGCGATGAATTCAATGATCCCAGCTAACCAGCCGAGTCATCGTCACGGGTCCCTGCAAAACCTCTGTGCCGGATATTCCTACCGTCAACGTTTGCGTTAGCAGCCATTGACGCGGCCTGACGGCCGCACCCACAAAATTTCCAGCACAAGGCGGGCCCCGTACCGAGGCGCACTGCTGTGCTTTTTTTGTGAAATTTGTTGAGCGATATGAATACCAGTACCCAGACCTCTTTAAGTAAAGAGTTAAGTGAAGAGCAGGCCGCAACCCGCCACGCCGATTTATGGCATCTCACTGAAGGCCAGCGCTACCGTTACCTGGCCGCCATTTTTGCCATGGCGCTGACCAATCTGTGTATGTTTGCCGCGCCGATTATCGGCGGCAACGCCATCGATGTGGTGACCCGTGAAGATTTCAGTCACGCGGCGGACATTCTGCTCAGCGCCACCCGTTTCCTCAGCGGCAACCTGACGTATACCGCCTATCTTTGGGTGGCCGCGTTGGCCAGCCTGTTGGCCACCGCGGTGGGCGGGGTGTTTCTATACGCCCGCGGCCGGCTCGCCGCGCAGGCGTCGGAGCAGATTGCGCGCCGGCTGCGGGAGCGCCTGTACCAGCGCCTGCATCATGTGCGGGCGGAATTTTACGACACCGCCGACACCGGCGATCTGGTGCAGCGCTGCAGTTCCGACGTGGAAACCCTGCGTGTATTCCTGGTCTCCGATGTCATTGAAATCGGCCGCGCCATCATGCTGGTGGTGTGCGTGGTGCCGATTCTATTTGCCATCCACGCGCCGTTGGCCTGGCTGTCGCTGGTGATGATGCCGCTGCTCACCGCGGGCGCCTATATTTTCTTCCGTCAGGTCAAATCCGCGTTCCAGCTCACCGACGAGTCCGAAGGGGCCATGACCGCCACCCTGCAGGAAAACCTCACCGGCATCCGCGTGGTGCGCGCGTTTGCGCGTCAGGACTACGAAATTGCCAAATTTGCGGAGAAGAATGCCAACTTCCGCAACCATAACAACCGGCTGATCCAGCTGATGGGCTATTACTGGAGCGTTTCGGATTTTTTCTGCATGACGCAACTGGGCATTGTGTTGCTTGCCGGTGCGCACTTTGCCATGCAGGGCAGTTTAACCATCGGTGATCTGTTTATATTCATGACCTGCGAATCCATTGTCATCTGGCCGGTGCGCCAGCTCGGACGGGTGCTGACCGACACCGGTAAAGCGGTGATCTCGCTGGGGCGGGTTAATCATATCCTGCACGCGGAAGAGGAAAGCGCGCAATGGACGCCGCCCCGGGGCCGCGCCGCGGGTGCAATCCGCGCCCGCGGGCTTACCATGCACTATCCCGGCAACAGCCCCGGCGACGGCACTGAAGTTGACAACGGCGCAGCAGCAGCCGTGCTCGAAGATCTGAGTATCGATATCAGTGCCGGTGAAACCCTGGCCATTGTCGGCCCGCCGGGCAGCGGTAAGACCAGTTTCATCCGCACCCTGCTGCGCCTGTACCCATATCAGCGCGGCAGCCTGCAACTGGACGGCATGGAGGTTTCCGGGCTCGACCGTTTGTGGCTGCGCGCGCAGATCGGCGTGGTATTGCAGGACCCATTCCTGTATTCCCGCAGCATTGCCGCCAACCTGGCGGTAGGAAGGCCCCATGCACCCCAACAGGCTATTGAAGAGGCGTGCCGGGAAGCCGCCATCCTGGACGCCATTAACGGCTTCCCCGAGGGGTTTGATGAAATGGTCGGCGAACGCGGGGTGACCCTGTCCGGCGGTCAGCGCCAGCGGCTGGCGCTGGCCAGGGCCCTGCTCAAAGATCCACCGGTGCTGGTGCTGGACGATGCGCTCTCCGCGGTGGACACCCAGACCGAGCAGCTGATCCTGGCCGCCCTGCAACGCCGCAAGGGGCGCCAGACCACTCTGATTGTGGCGCACCGGCTCAGCACTGTGCGCCATGCGGACCGCATCATGGTGCTGGAGCACGGCCGCTGCGTGCAACTGGGCAACCACGAAACCCTGGCGGCGCAGCCCGGCACCTACCAGCGTCTGTGCGAGATTCAGGGTGCCCTGGACCAGCAGATTGCCGCTGACATGCGCGCCGCTGACCAGCGCCTGGACTGACAGGATTTAAGCATGTACGACGACGAAAATTTTGATGACGGTTTTGATGAGGCGGCGCTGGCGGCAAGCCTGAACACCGGCTTGTGGAAAAAACTGTTCGGTTACGCCCGCCGTTACCCAAACGAACTGCGCTGGCTGGCGGCATTCGGCTTTACCACCGCGCTGATGGAGGTGGCTTACCCGCTGCTGACCAAGGGTGTCATCGACGAGGTGGATGCCTTTGTCAAAGGCGGCGCGGAGCCGGATCTCTGGTTCTGGGGACTGGCCTATCTGGCCTGCACGGTGGTCATCTGCCTGTCGATCGGCGGTTTTATCTGGATGGCGGGAAAAATCCGCACCCACATTGCCCACGATATCCGCGAGGACGGATTTGCCAATCTGCAGCGTTTGTCCTTCAGCTTTTACGACCATCGTCCGGTGGGCTGGCTGATGGCGCGCATGACCTCGGATTCGGAACGTCTGTCGAATATTCTGGCCTGGGGATTTCTCGACCTGGTATGGGGCCTGACCATGATGTCCGGCATAGCCATTGCCATGTTTGTCATGAACTGGAAGCTGGCCCTGCTGGTGTTCTCGGTACTGCCGCTGCTGGCCTGGGTCTCAGGCAAGTTCCAGCGGCACATTCTCGGCAGCGCACGGGCGGTGCGGGCGACCAATTCCCGCATCACCGCCAGCTTCAACGAAGCCATCATGGGAGTGCTGACCAGCAAGTCTTTTGTCCGCGAGGACGCCAACCAGCAAGACTTTCAGAGCCTCACGCAACGCATGTACGGGGTCTCGGTCACCAACCTGACCCAGGCGGCAGTGTACCTGCCGCTGGTGATTACCATGGCCAGCGTGGCCACGGGTATTGCCCTGGCGGTAGGCGGCATGGATATGCTGGCGGGCATTATTCCGGTCAGCACGCTGATTGCGTTCATGGCTTACACCCGGCACTTCTTCGACCCCATCGAAGAACTGGGGCACTGGTTTGCCGAAATGCAGATGGCCCAGGCATCCGCGGAGCGCATCCTGAGCCTGATCGAAGCGCGGCCGGAAATTGAAGATTCACCCCAGGTGGCGGCAGCCCTGGCCGCCGCACCCGGCAACCAGCCGCAGCCGATCCGCCGCATCGACCTGCAGCGCGTTAACTTTGCTTACGGCAGCGGCAAGCCGGTGCTGCAGGACATCAATTTGAGCGTGCAGCAGGGTGAAACCATCGCCGTTGTCGGCCCCACGGGCGGCGGCAAGTCCACCCTGGTCAACCTGATCTGCCGGTTTTACGAACCAACCGCGGGGCAGGTGCTGCTGGACGGCCTGGACTACCGCCAGTACGGCCTGCACTGGCTGCAGTCCAACATCGGCATGGTGCTGCAGAACGCCCACGTGTTTTCCGGCTCGATTCTGGAGAATATCCGCTACGGTAATCTGCAGGCCAGCGATGCCCAGGTGATTGAAGCGGCCCGCATCGCCGGCGCCCACGAATTTATCATGGCTGAGCCCGGCGGCTACCAAGCTGACGCCGGTGAATCGGGCAGCCGCCTGTCAGCCGGGCAGAAACAGCTGGTGTCTTTTGCGCGGGCAATCCTCGCGGATCCGCAGATCCTGGTTATGGACGAAGCCACCTCTTCCGTGGATACCGAAACCGAAACCCGCATCCAGCAAGGCATGCAACGGGTCCTCGCCGGGCGCATCGCGTTTGTGATTGCCCACCGGCTGTCCACCATCCGCAATGCCACACGGATTGTGGTTATAGCGGACGGCCGCATCCGCGAACAGGGCAGCCACCAGCAGTTGATGGCGCAGGGGGGCCACTACTACGAGCTGTACCGGCAGCAGAGCCTGCAGCAATCCAGCGCGGAGTCATTTGCCACCTGACAAATACCGTCTGGCGGTGCCGCCTGACGGTGCCGCCGTGACGGAGCCGCCTGCAGGATGCCGGCGGGTTGCCGCCGGCGCGGCAGCCCTGTCTGACGGGTCAGCCTGCCGCGGCGGCCTCCAGCGACTTGTCGATGTTATCCAGCAGCGTATTGAGTTCGCGGATATCACCGGCCTTGGCATGCGTGCGCACACTCAGGACCAGATGGTGCAAGTGCCGGGATGTTTCATCGTCCAGGTGTCCCAGAGCACTCAGGCGTCTGATCAGAACGCCGGTAATCATCAGGGCAAGCAGGGCAATATGGTCGGTAGGGTTTTGCGGTTGCATGGCGCTTCTCCACACCTTGCTGAGTGGACCTACACCATAATACTTAACCCGGCCCAGCGCTATTTGCAGCGCTTCACAGGCTGCGCCGCAGGCCGGCGTTGCTGGGATGAGGATCCAGGTAACTCTGCTGCAGCACGTACTCGTCGGGAAAACGTTTAAAATGATGCCGCAGCAGCGCCAGCGGCGCCAACAGAGGCTGTTCGCCGCGCCGGTAGGCATCAATTAATGCCGCCAGCTCACGGCGGCTGGGGTTGTCCAGGTGGCGTTTCAGATAACCCTGCAGGTGTGACAGCACATTGGCGTGACCTTTTGCTGTGGCCGGCTCGCCTAAGCCTTCCATCAACAGGCCGATGTACCTTTCCGCCTTGGCCGGGATGTCCTGCCGCAGGTCGCTCAACAGGCGCCCGGCCTGCTTGTAGGCGCTGATGCTGTGCGCCATCAGCAGGTACTTGTAGCGGCTGTGAAACGCCACCAGATCAGCGGCGCTGATAGATCCGCCTGCATGCCGGGCCCGGGACCAGGCCACCGTCGCCTGCCAGTGCGCGTAGGCAAACACCCGGGTGACAAAGTTCTCGCGTAACACGTCGTCAAACAGGCGGCCGGCATCTTCCACCGGCAGATGCGGCAGGCCGCGCACCACAGCGGCGGCAAAAGCCCCGCGGCCGACCCGCCGCGCCGGCGCATCAGGATGGGGCGGATACAGTTTGACCCGGTACAGGCCGCAGCTTGGCGAGTTGTGCATGAACACATAACCCGACAACCGGCTTATGCGGCTGAGCTCAGCTTCAGCATAACCCGCCAGCTCGTCAGTCTTGTCAATAGCGGCGTCTTTGACCCCCACCACCCGGTACGCCTGCTCATCGCCGACCAGACGGATGGGTTCACGCGGCACCGTCATGCCGATGGCAACCTCGGGGCAAAAAGGCGTATACGTGAACAGGCCCTGCAAATGGTTGTGGGGCATGGAAGAACGCGCGCCGCTGCCGTCGTAACGCACTTCGTCACCCAGCAGACATTGACTGATGCCCACCGGCAACGGCGCTTCCGGCCGCGGCGGAAAGTCCAAGCTCAGCCCCGCGTGGCGATAAACGGCCAGGCGCGGTCAGCGCCCAGCTCAGCCAGATGGGCGCCCAGCAGCGCCTGCCAGTAAAATTCATTGCCCCACTCGTCACGCCAGGCCCAGACCCGCCGCGAGTAATGATGCAGACGGTGTTCGTGGGTAAATCCCATGGCGCCGTGGATCTGGTGCACCTGTTCCGCAACTACCCCGGCGGCTTCGCCGACCCGGGCTTTGCTGGCGGCAACCTCAAACACAAAACGGCTGTCCTGCAGCGCGTCCACGGCGGAAAGGGCCGCCCGTTTGGCGGCTGCGACCTCCGCGGCCACCACCGCCAGACTGTGCTGTATGGCCTGAAATTTGCTGATGGCGCGGCCGAACTGAACCCGTTCGGAGGCGAACTGCAAACCCAGATCCAGCACCGCCTGCAAGCCTCCGGCGAGCAGACAGATACGGCTGAGGGCAACCTGGGCATAAGGATCCTGCTCCAGAGTCAGCGTTTCCACGCCGTCACCCAGCTGCACGTCATCACGCGGTTCCCCAGCCAGGTTAACCCGCTCCGCGTCAACCCGGGGCGTGCTGCTGAGGATGACCTCATGACTGCCGCGGCTGACCGCCGCGATCCGCTCACAGCCCCGGCCCCAGGCCACGCCGGCCGCCAGCGTGCCGTCCAGTTCACCGATACCGGCCACCCCCTGGCCGGCGTGCCAGGCATTAACCAGCAGCGTATCCGCAATCGGCAGCGGCACGGCAAATTCACCGCACACCTGGATAAAAGCAAACATGTCCGCGGCGCTGGTTCCGCTGGCCTGATTACCCAGCTGATCAAAGCCGTTTTCAACCACCTGCTGCCACAGCTGGCGGGCGAAGGTCCCGGTTTCCGCCGCATCCAACAGGTTCTTGTCACAGTGGTCGGTGAAAATTTTCGCCGCGCTGTCGAGGATCAGCTGGCGCACTTCTAAATCGGTATCGGACATCTGCTGAACTCCTGTTAACGCAAACCCAGACCGCGGGCAATCACCCCGCGCAGGATCTCCCGCGTGCCGCCGCGCAGGGTAAACGAGGGCGACAGCAGCAGGGTCTCTTCAAAGGTCCGGCGGAACGCCTGCACGGCGGCGCTGTTGCCCTCGGGGGCGGCCAGTCTGGCAATCTCGGGCAGCACCTTTTCAAAATTGTTACCCAGCTCTTTAACCAGCGCCGCTTCCACTGCCACATCCTTGTCCTGCTGCAGCATGCCGGCCACCGATATGGACATGCGCCGCATGGTCATGATGTGGCTGGCGATACGGCCGATGGCGGCCGCCTGATGAGGGGCCGGTTCTGCACCGCAGACCCGCACCAGTTCGACAAATACACGGAACGCCGACAGAAACCGCTCGGGGCCGCTGCGCTCGTAGGCCAGCTCCGAGGTCACCTGTTCCCAGCCGTTGCCCGGCTCACCCACCACCCGGTCCGCCGGGATCATGACGTCTTCAAAAACCACCTCGTTAAAATCTTCGCCGCCCGCCATATTGGCTATGGGGCGCACCTGGGCGCCGTCGTTCTGCAGATCTACAATCACCTGGGACAAACCCGCATGACGATTGTCGGACGCGGGCTCCGTGCGCACCAGGCAGATAATGAAATGGTTGCGGTGGGCGTCCGTGGTCCAGATCTTGGTGCCGTTGACCCGGTACTGGTCACCTTCGCGGATGGCCGTGGTGCGCACCGAAGCCAGATCGGAGCCGGTATCCGGTTCACTCATGCCGATGGAGAAAAAAGCCTGCCCCTGGGTAATCTGCGGCAGATAAGCCTGCTTCTGGGCTTCGCTGCCGTAACGCAGCAACAGCGGGCCGCTCTGCCGGTCGGCGATCCAGTGGGCGCTG